>JAPXTA010000014.1:0-55237 GCA_033812735.1 Hyphomicrobiaceae bacterium
GATTATGGCGCCCGCCACGTAGGGCGACCACGCCTTCGAACGTATGTCGAGCATAAATCATCTCCTCACCCCGGCGGATAGCCGGGGCAATGATCCTCAGTGCTGTGATCGAACCGCTTAGGCTTTATCCTTGCGCGGGCAGGTGCTGATACCGAGCAGCGCATAGGGCGGGCACCAGCCAAGAAGGGCGGTGCCGAGAGGCACCAGACCGAGCCAACCCCAAGCAGTCTGCGGCCCAACGAAGACCAGACTGAGCAAGCCAAGACCGATGATGATGCGAAGAATTCGATCGATTCCGCCAACGTTCTGGGTCATTTCCGCCTCCGATGATTGTTCGATGCGGCAACCTTGCGCCTGATCAGGCGCTGCGTCTGTGACAATGTCACCAAGACGGCGGTGGCTATTGAGTTCGGTCAAATCTGACGGGCAAGCGCTTCAAGTGCGGCGCGGTCGACGATGTTGATCTGCCCGCGTGTCGCCGCGATCCAGCCGCGCCTGTGCAATTCACCGAGCACGCGACCGACGACTTCGCGAGCGGTCCCAAGCTCGGAAGCGAGTTGTTGCTGAGTGACGACGATCGCATTCTGGCCCTGTGCAAGCTCCACCAGTTTGTGCGCGAGCCGAATGTCCATGCGCGCGAACGCGACCTCCTCGACGAGGCGAAAGAGGTTGGTGATCCGGGCGGTGAAGGCAGCGAAGACGAACCGCCGGAATGTCGCGGAGCGGGACATGAGCTCGTCAAAGGTGCTGCGCGGCAGCGCGATGGCCTTCAGATCCGTCTCCGCCAGGGCCTCGGCCGAGTAATCGTGATGGCCGAGCAGGCAGGCGGTGGTGAGCATGCAGCTCTCGCCCGCAGAGACGCGGTAGAGCACAATTTCACGGCCGCCTTCCGAAATTTGTTGGACCCGTACCGTACCTTCAAGAAGGAGCAGGAAGCTCTCGGGCGCGCGGCCTGGCTCGAAGATGCGGCGTCCGGCTGGAACATCGACGATGGTACAAGTCGAGGCAAGCAAGGAGCGCTCATCGGCCGTCAGCGATGCAAGGTCTCCAAACCGGTCGATCCAGTCACTCTTGCCAGCAATGTGTTGGGCAGGGCTCACGAAGCGATGCCTTACATATGACCGACTTCGTCGGGAACCGTATAGAAGGTCGGATGCCGGTAGATCTTCGATCCCGTCGGCTCGAATAGCTCATCCTTGTCCGCAGGGTCAGACGCGGTAATGGCATGCGACGGCACGACCCAAAGCGATACGCCCTCGCCACGCCGCGTGTAAACGTCACGGGCCGCCTGTAACGCCATCGTGGCATCGGCAGCATGGACCGACCCGCAGTGCTTGTGCGGCAGGCCGGACCTGTTCCGGATAAACACCTCCCACAATGGCATAGTTGCCTCGGTGGGCGCGCCATCATGTGTGCTCTCGACGGGTTGTGACATCTTCGCCCTTTCGATCCCTAGGCAATTTGACTTGAGAGTAACGGTGGGTGCCGGGCAGGTCGAGTGCGCTTGCGGGGCAATATCAACCGCGCCGGAACGCAGCAGCAGAAAAATCACGCGCGCGCACCCGAACAAGGCTTGATTTCGGCCGAAGCAGCCGCTAATGAACCGCTGTCTGTCGGGCCGCCGGCTACGCTAAGCGTCAGCCGTCCCGTCAGTGTGTTTTGGAATGCGCCCGTAGCTCAGTTGGATTAGAGCACCAGACTACGAATCTGGGGGTCGGAGGTTCGAGTCCTTCCGGGCGCGCCAATCCTTGAGTGTGCGGCCCGTCCCGATTGGTCCCATTCAGAAATACGGTAGCGCCGGGCATTTGCGCCCATTTTGATGCTGCTACGGCGGCACTTAAGTAGCGTAATCGGGCTCCTCACGATCGAGCAGGCGCTTGTAGGCTGCAAACTCCAGCGCCGAATCCCAAATCTCTCCGAACGGGCCAGTGTGTCGCTTGCGCATGCTGTCCGGGAGCTGCCGCAGCTTGCCGCTGAATTGTCTGGCAGTCGCCTGCCACATGGCGACGCGCTCTACACACAGCATCTCGCAGTAGGCGTCAGCGACGGTGCCACCGACCGTGGTGAGCCCGTGGCTCCCCATGATGAGCGTCGTTTTGTCGCCGAGCATGCGGGCGATCCTGTCACCCTCGCTGTCATCGAGAACCGCGCCATTCATTGCATCGTCGTAGGCGATGCGATCGTTGAGGATCACATTGTTGAAATGCGAGAGTTCGAGCCGGCCGCCCTCGATCAGCGACAGAGCCGTGGTGAACGGCGGATGGGTGTGCAGGACGATCTGCGCCTGCGGATGCATGAGGTGGATGCGCGAATGAATGAAATGCGCCACTTTGCGCAGCTCGCCTTTGCCCGCGAGCACGTTGCCTTGAAGATCGCAAACGAGCAGATCGCTGGCCCTAATTTCGTTGAAGAGCAACCCGCGCGGGTTGATCAGCATGTGCTGCGTGCCTGGGATCATCGCGCTGTTGTGATTGCCGATCCCTTCGTTCCATTTGTCGCGGGCGCTGAGCCTGAAGGTTGCTGCGAGATCGACCCGCAACGCCCACTCCACCGCGTCCCTGCTGTCGACGCTACGCAGCTGTGCCAAGGCAGGCCTCCTACCGGATAGTTCGGCTCGATCCTGCCAAGAATGGCGGAAAGCCGGTAACGTTGTCCATGTCTTGGATCGGTGGGGTGGGACGCACGTGCTGCAGTTCAGCAATCTGCTTTTGCGCACGACAAAGGAAGGTGGAAGAAATGATCCGTCGGCTATTCGGGCAAGCGCGACTCCACAACGTAGCTCGCGATGGGGCCGTCCCTCTCGCCCCAATTGCTCGCAAAGATAACGCGCGATCCGTCGGGTGCCGCTGAAGCGTGGGCTTCGCTTCGATATCCGGCCTTGACCGCGTAAGTTGGAGTAATCGGGTAAAGCCGCAGGCTGCCATCTGTAGGAACGGCCACAATTGCGAATTGCGGCTCGCCGCGCCCTGACACCGAAGGTTGGCTCGTGCCACTATAGGTGACGAACACCCATCCAGGGCGCTGCGTGTTGCGAGCCGAGACATGCTGGGCGAAGCCGCGAGGCGTGAGTGCTGTGACATATCCATCCCGCAGGCGCCGCATGATCACCTGTTGTTTGTCTGGAACAGATTTGCTGATGCCGACGTAGGCGTCGTCTCCCGAGCTGTCGATAATCATATCGCCATGTCCCGGCCTGTGGTTCTCCGGCCAATGCTGAATGAGACGCGCGTCGCCCGCATCGAAGATTGCAGCGCTATTTCCATAAGCCACCCGCTGGAAGCAGAAGACGAATTGGCCGGACGGCGAGATCGAACAGAAACTTGTCTCGCCTTCGAGGGTGGCGAGATCGATGTCGGGAAATTTCGTCCGGATCTTAATATCGAGCGCAAACGCGACGGGCCTCTTGTCGGCGGCGCGGGTTGCGACGACGGCGAGGCGGGAGCCGTCGAGCGACGGATTGCCCTTGCCGGGTCCAAAGCGCGGAGACGAGTAGCCGTCGAGCAGTACGACTACATCTTGGATGTCCGGGCTCGGACGCCAAGCGACCACAGCGGACGCTGTGACACAGATCATCTCCGCCGCATTTGTTGGGTGCCACTCGCAATCGCCTGGCGGGCGGCGGTGAAAGCGTGGTTCAAATGTCTTGCCGTCAAGGAAGCAAATGCCGCTGCAACCGCTCGCAATGGCAATCAGCGACAGGTCGGCGTTCCACGCTTGTGACGACGCATAGCGATGGCGGCAGTGGCTCGGCTGGCAATCAAGAGAGCCGTGACGCACGCCCGGGTCCGTAACGCGGATCAAACCCGATCCAGTCTGATTGTCGACCCGTTCAAGATAGCGAGGCAACGGTTCGGTGCGTGCCGCGCTGCTATGAGCAGCAATCAATGCAAGACTGAATCCAACGGACAACGTGAACGCTCGCTTGACGGCACTCACAGCGCCCTCTTGAGGGTTCCCGAGGCGACAGGATCGACCATCAGCCAGCTTGGTATTCTGCCAACCGCCAAGACCAAAATGGTGGAGACGATGATCTTGAAATCCAACCAGACGCTGACATTGCGGCAATAGTGATCGTAGTAGCGGGATTTGATGGGCATGATCCGATCACGGTAGATTGCCTCTGGATCGCCTCGTGACGGGTCGAGCATCTCGCTCTCGTTGCGAAACAAAATCGAAGCCAAATCTGTCATGCCCGGCCGGACGGAAAGAATGACCTGTCTTTCTTCCGGCGTGTACCAACCCATGTATTTGGCAACCTCGGGGCGTGGCCCAACCAAAGACATCGATCCAGAAAGAACGTTGAAGAGCTGCGGCAACTCGTCGAGCTTCGTCTCACGCAAAATGCGGCCGACCGAGGTTATACGCCTGTCGTCTGCCGTCGTAAGCGCCGATCCGGCCCCTGGCCGTTCCACCGTCATGGAGCGGAACTTGTGGATACGGAACGGGCGGCCGTATCGGCCGATGCGCTCTTGGCGGAAGAACACAGGACCCGGGCTATCGGCCTTAATGAGAGCGGCGATAACGAGCATCAAAGGCGAAAGAACAAGCAAACCGCCGACAGCCGCGACAGCGTCGATCGATCGTTTCGCAATCGCCGTCGCCGCAGTCATGCGGGTGCGCCACTCTTCGGAATGCTCAACGACCGATCGCATGGCTGACCTCGCTCACGACACGATCAACGTCCGCGTCGCTCAGTCCAGCAAATAGCGGCAGAGTGAGCGCTCCAGCGAAATAGCGATCAGACACCGGGAACTTGCCACGGTCATCCGGATAGCGTTGCTGCCAGTACGTCATCTGATGCAAGGGGCGATAGTGCACCGACGTGCCGATGCCGGCATTCCCCAGTCGCTCAATGAGGCCATCGCGGGTGCAGCCAGCGTCGGGATGGACAACGACTGGAAACAGATGCCAGGAGTGAAGTCCGCGCTCGGGAGCGGCCGCGGGAAGATCGAGTGGCAGCCCGCGCAGTTGCTCGAGATAGCGGAGCGCGGCCCGTTGGCGCTGCGATTGAAGGTCATTTGCGCGGCCGAGCTGCACGATGCCGATCGCCGACGCCATATCGGTCATGTTGTACTTATATCCGGGCGCGACAACATCGTATGCCCAAGACGCGCCGACTTTGCGGAACCGGTCGAAAGCGTCGCGGTCGAGACCGTGAGTGCGCATGACCCGCGCTCGCGCCGCGACAGCCGGATCGGCTGTTACCAGCATGCCTCCTTCACCCGTCGTGATGGTTTTGCTCGCATAGAAGCTGAAGACAGTCGCGTCGCTTCCCCAAGACCCGACCATTCTCCCGCAGCAGTGTGCCGGAAGCGCATGCGCAGCATCCTCGATAACGCGTAGCCCATGCTTGTAGGCAAAATCGAGAATCGCCGGCATGTCGCACGGATAGCCGCCAAAATGCACCGGCATGATGGCCTTGGTGCGTTTCGTGAGCCGGGAGGCCGCATGCTCCAGATCGATGGTGTAAGTCACAGGATCGACATCGACCAGCCGCGCCTCACCGCCAAGATATCTGACTGCCGCTGCAGTCGCGGTGAAGGTCAGCGTGGGAATGAGAACCTCATCTCCCGGCCCAATGCCGATGGCTTCCGCTGCGAGATGAAGCCCGACCGTCGCCGAATTGACGGCAACGGCGTGAATACCATCGCCAATAAATGCGGCGAACTGTTCCTCGAAGGCTCTGGTCTTGGGGCCGGTCGTCATCCAGCCCGAGCGCATGACTTCGGTGACGGCTGCAATTTCCGCATCCCCGATATTCGGCTTGAACACCGGAATTGCAGCTGCGCTGGCAGGCGCGGCGGTCACGGATCTGAGGTGCGGTGCGCGTGCTGTATCCGTTAGCCGCGGCGGAGTGACGTGCGAGAGGCTCATGGTCGTCTCCTTAGTTCGCCGCGAAATGATGGTCGGCCACGGCAGAGGGTGTCGCGATCCTGGGGAGCGACATGAGTTCCGATTCCCAGCCGCTGATGCGGAATGGCGCAAAACTCGCGGCACCTCGCTCCTTCAAGGAGAGAAGATTGCTGTATGTTGCATTGGTGTAGTGGCCGACCCGGTTGCTTCTCACGATACCGATGACTTGATCGAGGCCCTGCTCCAACGTCCAGTCTGGCCGATAACCGAGCCTGTCCTGGATCTTGGCAAACGATACGCGATAGTTCCGTTTGTCCGGAACGTCGTTTTCGACGACGATCTCGGCATTCGGGACACGATCTTTGATCAGTCGGGCCAACTGTCCGAGCGTGTAGTTCTGACCGTCGCTTCCAACGTTGAAGCATTCGCCGCCAACGGCGCCGAGCGGCGCGTCCAAGGCCAGTCGAACTCCCTTGGCAACGTCATCGACGTGCACAAAAGGACGCCACTGGTCTTCACCAAAGACGGTGATCACACCGTCGCGTACGGCCTTTGCGCAGAGTAAGTTGGCGACGAGATCGAATCGCGTGCGGCCCGAGAATCCGTAGACAGTCGCAAAGCGGAGGCAGGTGACAGCAAAGGCGTCATCGCTGAGAGGCAGCAGCACCGCTTCAGAAGCCACCTTGCTTTGCGCATAGAGAGACTGAGGGTTGAAGCTGGACGTTTCGTCGACGATGTCGTCGTTGGCTCCATAGACAGAGCATGAGCTTGCGAAGATGAAGCGCCGCACACCACAGGCCTTTGCAATCTCGCCGATCACCTTGGTTGCCGTGATGTTGACGTCAACGGTCAAATCGGCATCGAAAGCGCAGGCAGGATCTCCGACGAGCCCGCCCAAATGAACCACCGAGCCGACACCAGTCATGGCCCGCGTAACGGCTTCTATGTGGCGAAAATCTTCCCGGATCAGGGTGAAACGCGGATGGTCCAATACTGGGAGCAAAGGCTCGGTACCATAGTGCAGTGCATCCAGAACGGTAACTCGCCGTCCTCCATCGAGGAGCGACCGCACGAGTGACGAGCCGATGTAGCCAGCTCCACCGATGACAAGCACATGATTGAGGTCCGGCCGTGTCGCGGCCAGGTTGAGCGGGACAAAGGGAATAGCCTCGTCACGGATCACCGTCGAGGCATATCGCGCGGCAGCGAGCATTGCGCTCGAGAGGACAAATGCCAGTCCAAGAGACGCAACAACCGACAGACCGCGAAGCGACGAACCAGAGCGGGGACTGACGGTCTGGGCCGCAAGCCACAGCGTTCCAAGCAGCAAGAATAATGCACCATTGGATGTGAAAAGCCGCTTCAGTTTGATGCTCAGCAGTTCGTCGGGGTCGTGTGCGTAAACACCGGCAATCGCATGAATGCACACCGAAAGCACTGCACTGAGGACAAAGGCCAGCAGGTTCGCAGGCGTCAAAAGCTGATTGGTATCGACGCCTGTCACGACCAAGAGCGCAGTAGCAAGCGAAGCCGGAACAAGGATCGCGTCGAATGCAATGCGCAGCAAGGAACCATTGGTGAGCCTGGTCTTGCGCGCGTTGTCGAAAGTGAAGGTGGTGGTCGGCGCTGTGAGCATTGAAATATCCAATCCGAAGCGAGACAAAGCGGACGGCTGACAAGCTGCAAAGGGGATGCGCAACACGGCAAGACTAATGCGCTTCGCGCGCGATGAGCCTGCGCATCAGGATAGGAGAAGGTCCCCACAAGGCGGGGTCCAGGGACGGACGTTTTAGCTACTCAGAGGTATGTCCCGCGTTCAGCGTCTCTGCCAATGATGTGTGATCGCAGTCACTCAAGACGGTGCGATCATATGGCCATCGATCATCTCACGTCTTCGCCTCGGGTCCTCGTCATTGGCGGTGACGATCATGCCTTACGGGTCCCGTTTCTCCAGCGGCTGCGGGAGAAGGGCATTGAAGCCATGGCTGCCGGTACAGGCGACGACAAAGCGTTTGAGACCGTAGGGATCCCTCACTACCGCTATGCCTTCAACCGATTTGCGGGGCCTTTGGCCGATCGCCATGCAATCATAGAACTCCGCAAGATCATCGAACGCACTGGACCGGATCTAGTACAGAGCTTCGACACAAAGCCGAATATCCTTCTGCCGCTTGCAGCGCGCGCGCTGTCGAAGCGCTTGCCAGTGGTCCGCACCATCAACGGCATGGGCTGGGTATACTCGTCGCGCTCCCCGCTGGCATTTGCACTACGGCCGGCCTACTGGGTCCTGCAACGCTATGCGGGCCAATATACGTCGGCGACGGTATTTCAAAACCGGGATGACTTGGTGCAGTTCGATCGCGGCGATATGATCGGCCACGGCAGGCGACAGGTCATTGCAGGCTCGGGCGTCGACATAGAGACCTTCGACAAGGCCGCCAATGCCGTGGACAGCGCCACCTTGCGCCGAAGTCTTGGGCTCGATGGCGTCCCCGTTGTGATGACGGTGTCCCGCTTGACCCGCCAAAAGGGGATCGCAACGCTACTTCGCGCAGCGGCTATCGTGCACAAAGTGCGCCCCGAAGTGCGGTTCGTCCTGGTTGGTCCACGTGAAAGCGAAGGGCCGTTCGCCATTTCATCCGCCCAACTGGCGGCACATGAGCCATACGTTACCACTCTCGGTCGTCGATCAGATGTTGCAGCGCTGCTGCGCATCGCCGATGTGTTTGCGTTTCCTACGCAGTATCGCGAGGGTGTGCCGCGGGTTCTCCTGGAGGCCGCCGCATCTGGCGTGCCAATTGTCGCGACACGGATGCCTGGATGCACCGACGTAGTGAAAAACCGGTGGTCAGGATTGTTAGTGGAGCCACGCTCTCATATCGAATTGGCGGAAGCCGTCCTCGAGCTTCTTGCCGACAGGCAGCGGTCTGCGTTGATGGCCGACCGCGCGCGCAGTTTGGTTCGCGAAGACTTCACATTGGACAAGGTCGTCGACCGCTATGTCACGCTGTACCGGGAACTCCTCGGTCCAAGCGCTGAACTGAGCCGAGCGGCCGGCCCAGAATGCAGCTCAAGGTTTCTGAACCCTCTAGTCACCTAAGCGGAGTGCGACGATGGCCGGAAATGATATTCAGCTGCACCAGCTATTGGGGATGCTCTCGCGCCGTCGCAAGTTTGTGCTCGCTATGGCGGCAAGTGGGACGGCCGCTGCGGCTGTCCTGGCACTCGTCCTATCACCAAAGTTTACAGCTAAAGCCGGCATTGTCGTCGATCCGTTCATGCCGGCGCTCGCATTCGCACAGAGCGGTTCGGTGTCGATTCCCGCGGTGACGGATTCGGAAGTCGAGACGCACGCAGCGATGATGTCGTCCCGTGATCATCTGCAGCGGGTGCTGGCGAGCCTCAGGGCAACGCCGTCGTTGACCGAAAGCACGGCGTCACGTCTGGGAGATCTGACAATCGATGAGGTCGAAGCCAATACAAAGGTGTTTCAAGAGCGCAAATCCCGGGCGATCGCCGTCACCTACACGAGCAAACACCCGGCCGAGGCAGCGGTGATCGCAAACCGGATTGCAAGTCTTTACGTGGAGGCCCAATCCGACCGTCGTCGATCCGACAAAGGCGGGCTTTCAATTGAGCAACAGGTGTCGGGCCTGCAACAGCAACTCATGCTAGCCCGGGCGGCGGCGCGAGATCAACGCGACAGGTTGACCGCAGCGAAAGCCGACAGCTCGGACATCGATACACTGATAAGGGTGTCGGACAATCAGACGTTGGCCCGATTGCGCGCTCAACAGCTGATCCTGGAGAAGGGCTTAGAGGAGACCCGATCGGTGAATACGCCTCAGCCCGACAAGGCGCGAGCGATTGCGGAGCAGATCCGCAAGGTCTCGACGCAAATCTCCGAAGAGGCCGGGCGGATCAAAGACCGCATCGCCAGCGAGCTGGCTGCGACGTCTGAGCGGGTACGAATGTTGGAGGCACGTGTCCAGTCACTTCGGCGGCTGCGTATCGACGGCCATTTGGCAGATCAGGTTCACCCGGTATCCTTGCCCGGCAATGGCAATGTGACATACGACCGGCTTCTCCAGGACCAGATCGCCTCCGCCGGCCAGATCGACGCCGTCAGCGCCGTTCGTCTCGAAGCAATTGCAGATGCGCCGACGCGACCAAGTTCTGTCAATCGGCTTCTTTTCCTCGCACCAGGCGGCATTGCGTTGGGACTGGTCGGCGCTGTGGCAGCCTTGGTGCTTGAGCTCCTGGATAGAACCGTGCGCTCCGGTCGTGACATCGAGAACAGCTTCAAAATGCACTGTGCAGGCGTAGTGCCAAGTCTGAGTAGTCGAGCAGATGCACTCGTCACGGGCGTCCACAAGATCGCGATGGACGCTCTTCTGTCCGACGTCATGCGCAATGCACCTCGGGTCATCGAGGTGACGACAACCACACCGGCCGAGGATGGAGAGAGCCTGGCAGGGCACCTGGCTGCAGCGTTGATCGCGCGTGGGCGGTCGGTACTGCTCGTAGCAAGTCACGAGCGCGCCGAGCACGATGATGACCTCACCAAGATCCTTGAAGGCCGCGCAAAGGTGAGCGACATCGCGCGTATTCAAGACCAAGGCAAGGCACCGGTCATTTCGGGGGCACGCTTGCTCGCCACTAAGGCGGACGACGTGGCGCGCTTCTTCGAGCGTGCCAAACAGGAGTACGACATAGTCATAATTTCAGCGCCAGCAGTGTTGGGAGCAACATCCGAAACCTCAATGCATCGGTATGCCGACTTGACGCTTCTGGCGATTGAGTGGGGCGTCACCCCGCGAGAGATGGTGGCATCCGCTGCAGAAAGACTGCGAAAAGAAGGCACCGAAGTCCGCGCTGTCCTCACGGAAGTGGATTTGGCGCGCCATGCATCGTACCGGTTCGGAGACGATGCCGAGGTACTGTGGCGATCGAATGAAGCAGGGCATCTGAAACGTCAGCGTCTGACCGCGACGAGCACGTGAGGACTTGAAAGCCACAGGAGAAAGGGACGCAGAACCGCTTCCAGGATCTGCTCTCCCGACTGACGGCGCACGGTCCACACGAGTGCAGCGATCCGTCTAAAGCAGCGGCCAGATCACCTTCCGTGCTGCCAAAGCGACCTCACCGGCAGGTGCATCGGCCTCTATGATGGCGGTCGGCGCCGAAAATCGGAGTGCCACGACCGTGTCGATGCGCTTTTGCAGTGACTCGATCGACATATCCGGACGCCGCCGGAATGCAACGTCGGCCGCCGCGATCAGCTTGATCACGAGATCGGGGGGAACGTCCTTCGCTCGGTGATAGACGCTGGCCTCCCACTCTGAAATGCGGCGCAGAAGCCGAGAGCGGCGCGACCGGTATTTCTGCAAGAGCGGCCCATCATTGAAGTCGGCAACGGTTGATTGAGGGAAACGATCGCAGACCACGATCATGCCCCGGTTGCGCGCGCGCGTCATCTTTCGGAGTTTGCTGCGCTTCTCCAATGCCAACGTGATCGCCCAGCAGAACCGTGCGGCCTCACGGACACGCGAACGGCCAGGATGACGCGCCGCACTTTCTGTATCCGCTCCCGCCAGGAATGCTTCGCGCCCACCGCGCTGCACGAGACGATGCAACTTCAGGAGCGGCCACCGATAGAAAGAAGCCGTTCCGCCTCCACTCCCGAAGTAGATCGGCAAGATATCCAGCTTCCAGCCAAGCCATTTGATCAAGTCGGCCTGTAACGTCGATTTTCCGGCCCCGTCCGATCCAAGAAGAGCAATGACGAGGCCGCCTCGAGGCGATGTTCTGCGAAGTGGAATGGGCAAGTGCAGGTAGCGGCGGTTGGCTGCGTCGAAGCACCACTGAGCCTCCCGTCGCCAAGCATGCAGTGCAGCTGACGGCCGGCCAAAGGACCGGTATTGCCGCGCTGCATCCCGAATGTATCGCGCTAGAACGCGAAAGCGTGACGGCTTGCACAGCTCTTGGGGTGTGTCGGGTAGAAGCGGAATGACCTGACGACCCAGCAGCAAAGTAAAGGCATGGCGGATGTGGGTGCTGTCTGTGTGCGCGACCAGCCAAGCGAACTCGCGGCTGACGTCGGTTGAGAGTTCACGCCGCCCTACAAGTGGTTTGAGACGATCGCGCCAGCGGCGCTTCAGCGCTGCTCTGACGATCAGCAGAACAAGCTCGTGGGCGGGATCCGCCGTATAGACGCCCGATGTATCGTCCAGTTTCCGCGCATCTAGGAGATGCCGCTCCCACGGCAGATGATAACTCTTGAGATGCGCTTCCCCGATCGTAAGTTCGTAGTGCAAATGAATATGAACGAGCCGCCCCGTTGCCTCATCGAAACCCAAGAAATCCGAGATGGCGGGATAGGTCCTCAGTGGGGGCGTTGCAAAGCGCTTGTAGCCAAGCTCGATGAGCACGCACTCCGCTTTGCTGGAGTGATCCCGTAAAACGAGTATGTCCAGGTCAGTATCGCCGAGCAGACCGGCTTGGAGATGCTCGTTGCTTTTCCAATGGCAGTACAAGACGCCACCCTGGTGAAACGCCGTCAGCAATCGTCGGACGATGTCGAGACCGGCCAAGGGCATCGGCTCTTCGCTAAAGCGAGGCGCATGCAATGCAGGAGCGGTCATTATAAGGCTCCGGAGGCAGAAGGTGAGTCTCTACGGCTCAACTCGGCGCGCGCGGCCTGCAATGCCAACAGGGCATGCGGTCCCAAGAACAACGGCGCGTGCATCGTAAAAAGCAATGCCGCCGTGGCAGCGCTCGCCACTACGATCGAAAGCACGATCGTTAGCGGATGGGCACCGTGAGTATGTAGTGTCATGGAAAGTGGGAGAGCCGATACGGCAATCGCCGCAGTCGATAGGACAGCCGGGCGATGCGCCTTGAAGAACTCCCGCCACGTCATGCCGACGAGTTGGATGCTGAGATGCGCCATCAACACGAAATTGAGTGCAATGGCAGCAGCAACACCCACAGCAAGTCCGCGCAGCCCCCAGAAGTGGCCGATGTAGGCGCCAAGCAACACTGCGGCTGCATAGAGGCCTTGGCGCCACGCCCGCGCATAGACCGCGCCCGTGGCTCGGGCAACGGAATCGCCGAGTTTATAGCTGGTGCGCATGAGCATCGCGACAGCCAGAACCCGCAGCGGATCGGCAACGCCGATCCACTTTGAGCCAAGCAGCAGCATCACGAGATCGTCGGCGAGGATGATGACAAGTAGGCTGACCGGCAGTATCGCGACCGCGCAAACCGCAAGGCCAGTCTGGTAGGCATCTCTCAGTTTGCATCGGTCGTGCTGCACGCGCGCCATGGCCGGAAAAAGGACACGGTCGAGAATTTGTCCGACGATCGTCGGGGGAACGACCATGATTTGATGTGCGTGGCCGTAGAGGCCGACGCCAACTGCGCCAAGTGTACGCGCGGCGATCATGTTGTCGCCTTGCCCGCCAACGTAGTTGCCGATGCGCGCGAGAATAAAACCGCCGCTGAAGTAGAGCAGGTCGCCGGCCGCACGCCGGTCAAACATCGGCCACATGGAATGGGCTTGTCCAAGCACCAGCATCGCACAGCGAAGAACCTGTTGCGCAATGTACGCCCAGACCAACGCCCAGGGTCCGGCCCCCTGCATTGCAAGAAACGGCGCGACCACAAGGTAGCCATAGGCGAACGCAGTTGTTTCGACGCCAGCCAGCCATTTGAACCTGAGGTCGCGTTGAGCCATCGCCTGCGCAACGACCGCCAAACTTTGGATGGGCACGACGAATGCAACGGCGACGATGAGCGGCGCCAGGGCCGGCAAGCGAAGGAGAGCCGCGATGGCCGTGGCTGAAGCAGCCAGGACGGCTGCAATCGTCAGCCCGATGCTTAGAGACAACGTGAAGGCCACGCGCACATGCGTTTCATCCACCGTCGGCCGCTGAACCAGTGCAGGACCAAGACCGGCGTCGGCGAAGATGGTTGCGAACCCGGCAACGGTCATGGTCGCAACGAACAATCCGAACTGTTCAGGCGCGAGCAGCCGCGCAAGAATCAACAGGGCGAGCAACTGAGCCGCGGCATGACCGCCGACAGCTAAGCCGGTCCAAAAAAGCCCATGCAATGTCCGGGAACGCAAACTGCGTTGCGGCAAAGGTATGGCGACGATGGCGCTCGTGCTCAATCCGAACGGAGGGGTCATTGGAGCGCCCCGGCATGGCGCTTCGCGGGACCGAGCGATTGATTGGGCGATGCGTGGTAGCCAGCCCTGCCTATGGCTGTCTCGATGACCCTGGCGAGAGCCTCTGCGCGAGGCACGACACTCGTGTCATTGCTGGATGCGTCATGAATGACGGTGCCGCGCTTGCGGAAGCGCTTGACGATGTCGTCTGCGAGCGCCCCGGCACGGACGATGTCGTCCAATTCAGCTCGATTGAGGCGGCTCGAACGAGACGTCCGCCGGGACAATCGCGCCTCGATGATCGCCATTGGCGCTGTGACGTGAACAATTGCGTCGATCGGCCCGATATCGACGGCATCCATCACCTCGGAGAGCCAAGCGGTGTTTCGCGCTGACAAGCCAATAGACCATACCGCTTGCGCGATCCCTTGATCGAGGAATGTGACGGGGTTCAAAGGCGCTCGGCTGACGTTGCGACCGATCATCAACCAATTCATCAGGCACTTGAAGGTCGTGCGCGCGTCCGGCTGGCCGCTTTTCACAATCCGCAGTGCATCCACGAGAGCAGTGCCTGGATTGGCCAAGCCGTGGTGCAAGGCCTGAGCAGCCTTGCGCCCAATGCGCGGCATGGATGATCGACGGTCCAACAAGAAGGTCGGCTCGTCGACCGCAACGCCGATTGCACGCAAATGCGCGGCTGTGGCGTGTGCGAGCGTAGATTTGCCGCATCCCGGAATGCCAAAAAACTCGACAATCACAGCGACCCCGCAGCGTATGCGCACAAAGCAGACTTGGCGAGCCGTTGTCAGCGGAGAGCGACGTGACTGATCGCCGATGGCGTGTAGGCAACCTCAACGACATCGCCGGGAAGCAGCTCGGTATCTAGCGCGGCATCGATCTGCATAGTTCCCTTATCGCTGACACGGTGGATGACAACGTGAGGTGGCTCGATCTTTGGCGACGCGTTGTTGATGTTGGTAATGCCAAGGCGCTCGCCGGCGCCAATCAGCTTGGCTTTGACAATATTGAGACGAGCTTGGCTCTCTTGGAGCTCACCCAAAACGGTTAGCCGCCGCTGTTCCTCTTTGAGGCGCTTATCGTGTGACAGGTCGTTGATCTGGCGGCGAACAGCGACGAGCTGGCTTCGCGTTTGCAAATGCCGGCTCGACGATTGCAGCGCGACCCGACGAACCTCCGACATGCGTGGCATGGCGGCGTAGCCACGTTGATAGAGTGCGGTGATGCGTTGGAGATCGGATTGGTCCGCCTTGACGGTTTCCTCTTCCGACTTCATTTGCTCCTGTAATGCAGCCGCATGCGCGTGCGCTTGCGAGAGCGCCGTCTCGATCCGTGACCGCTCGCGCGCGTTCTCGGCCTGCCGGCTTCTCAGTCCCTCGGTTTCGGTGTTCACAAGCTCGGCAACTGCAGGCATTGGCAAGGGTGCGCCAATCAGCAAGTTGTAGTCGAAGGGCCCACTCTCTCCGAGCTCCGACTTTAGCCGCCAAATAGAGAGTTGTTCCTTCGCATAAGTCACCCAGTTGGACGTGTAGTCCGTTTGAAGCTCGATCGCATCTCGGCGGAACGAACCGGAACGAGCGCGCTCCTCAAGACCGCCCGCTGCAGCAATCGCCTGGCGTACGGTGATGTGCGGCTTGAAGGTATGACTTCCAGCGCGCAGGACTGTGCCAGTCACGTAGATGGGCGCGTACTCGACAATCGAAGCCGAAATCTCTCCGTACTCGATGACAACCGGACGCTCCCGCCCGTCCGGCAGCCGAATTTTGAAGAGCCGAGAGGCCAGTGTGGATTGAAGCTTCGATTGCAACTCGGCGGGTCGCAACCCTGCCACATCGAGACTGCCGGCGAGCGGAACGGACAACGTGCCATCGAACTGTACTGGCGCACGATGTTTGAGTTCGGGCATCCCGGCCACATTGATCTCGACGACGTCACCGGCCCGGACCAAGTAATCGAACGCATGCAGAGGCGTTGCGGTGCTCGCCAGCATGATGAGAATGGTGGCCGCGACTAGACTAGATGAGGCCTTGGGCCGGATAGCCGGCATCACCAGGTGTTTCATTGTCTACTCCGTAACTTGACTGTTAGCCCGGCAGTGTCAGTGCTGAAAGGCGGGCGACGGAAGTTGGGGCAAGTCGTCTGCCGTGCGTGATTGATGCAGAACCCCGTGATGCCATGCCCACCGTGCCGCTTCCGTTCGGTTGCGTGCGTGAATTTTGCGCAGGATCGACTTGACGTGAACTTTCACGGTCGCTTCGGAGATGCCCCATTGGCGCGCGATGATTTTGTTGCTCATGCCATTGCTGAGCCCTTTCAGGATGTCGACCTCGCGCGTCGAAAGCGTTTTCGGTGGAAAGAGCGTGGCAGGCAAAGCCGGCATGCCCGCCACCTCCTTTGCCATCAGGATCTCGATCGCAGGTCGCGGAATGACCCGCTCGCCAAGCAGAATGAGTTCGAGCGACTTGATGAGAGTCTCGCAGTTTGTGTCTGTCAGGATGTAGCCCGACGCACCGGCGCGGATAGCGGCAACGAGTTGCGTGTGAAGATACGTCGGCGCAAGGACGACGATGGCTGCGTCGGAGTAGAGTTGACGCAAGCTCTCGACGCCTTGGGCTGCTGTGTCGGTTGCGATCGAAAAATCGACGAGGAGCAGTTCAGGCTGCGCGGTGGGCGGCTTCGACGCAAGCTCCTCCAGCGAGGCGAACCCGAAAAAAGTGGCTTTGGTTGCTTCAGATAAAACGCGAACTAAACCTTCGCGAAGCATTGTGTTCGATTCGATAATAATACCCGCTTTAAGTGGACGTGCCATGGCGTCATCCTTACACAAACGTGTGTTTGGTGATCGGCTTGCCCCCCAAGACCGAATTATAACGTGCTATCGCTCCCCTCCGAGAAATGCTCCCTCCAAAAATATCGAATAGACCATATGGCAAGCGCTCGGTCGCAATCATGACGAACGGACGGTCAAAGCCGACGCACTGCGTGCGATCCTGTTCAGGGCAGATCGTAGGCGTTTGATGCGAGTTGTTCGGCGGAGTGTTTTATAAAACTGTCACAATGCGATGCCGTCAAGTATTACTATTTCGGATTACCACCCGACACCGCTTATGGGCGACTTGCTGTTGGATCGCGATGATGCGCATCTGCCGATATTGCGGCTTTGTGTTTTCATTCAAGAGCGGTGGTTCTCATGGCGAACGTCTTCGGCACCGACAACGACGAGGATCTTATCGGCACGGCCAGCGCCGATGTGCTCTACGCGCTCGCAGGCAAGGACCGGCTCTACGCCAAGGGGGGCAACGATACCCTCTACGGAGGTGATGGGAATGATCTGCTCGACGGCATGGAAGGCGCCGATGTCATGTACGGCGGCGCCGGAAATGATAGCTACCGCGTCGACAGCGTCGGCGATGTGGTCATTGAGGATCAAGTAACCGGTATCGATGACGGCGGCGTCGACCTCGTCACGTCGTGGATCAGCTACTCGCTTGGCGCTTTCGTAGAGAATTTGACCCTTTCTGGCGCCGAGATGATTGATGGGACGGGCAATGGTCTCGCCAACAAGATCAAGGGCAATGATGCGGCCAATGTTCTCGATGGCGGAGCAGGAAACGATACGATCTCGGGTGGCGCGGGTGACGATCTTTTGATCGGTGGCATCGGTGCTGACACGCTCGATGGCGGCATGGGAAGCGATACATTCGGCTTCGCGGACGCGAGTAGCGGGCTCGATCGGATCAGCGATTTCGGAGCCTCCGACTTCTTGGGAGTCGTCGAATCCGGATTTGGGCTCGGCTTGGGCGCTGGAATTGTGATCGACGGCGCTGGCCGGCGCAGCCTCGATCCAACTTACTTCGCTACGATCTCCGGCTCCAAGAACCTTCAAGGGACTGCGACGGGCCACGGCCAGTTCCTCTACAACACGACGACCAGGCAAGTTCTTTGGGACAGCGATGGGAGTGGGGCGCAAGCCGGTATCGCCCTGGCCACTCTCAATACAGGCGCAACGTTGACGGCCGCGCAGTTCGCGCTGATCGGTGATCTGTCGGCCGCGCCCCTTCGCGTCAGTGTCGCCGATGCAGCCGTGGTGACCGAAGGATCAGGGGCACGCTTGGCCTTCAAGATCTCGTTGTCGGCCGTCCCGAGCGAAGATGTCGTCGTCACCTACTCCACGGTTGCCGGTACGGCGACATCCGGAGCTGATTTTGCGGGCTTGGTTGGCGCGCAAGCAACCATCGCGGCGGGCACGACGTGGACGACGGTTTACGTCGATCTTGTCGACGACGCCCTCTTGGAGCAGCTCGAAACGCTGTCGCTGCAGATCGATAGCGCAGCCACAGCGATCACCGGCACAAACGTGGCGCTCTCGCGGTCGCTTGCGACCGGGTCGATCGCGGACGATGAAACGCCCGCGCCGCCGGCGATCGTCCAGATCATCGATACCCGGCCGATCGGAAGCACTGACCCGTCCGGCCTCGCCTGGATTTCGTCGACGGGCCGGTTCATGCTGTCTGACTCGGAGGTCGAGGAGTCGCCCTTCAATCGGTCCGACAATCTATTTCAACTTCAACCCGACGGCACGCTCGTCACCGACTACTCGCTCTTGTCGTTCACTGACGAGCCGACTGGATTGGCGTACAATGCCACGCTCGACCGGCTCTATATCACTGATGACGACAACTACGCGGTCTATTGGGTCGATCCGGACAACCCAACCATCAAGCTCGGCCAGTTCTTGACGCAACCGCTTGGCGCCATCGATCCGGAGGACATTGCTGTCGATCCGGACAACGGGCACTTGTTCATCGTCAACGGCCTCGACCGGCGGATCATCGAAACCGATGCAACTGGCTCTACGGTGTTCTCCAACATTCAGTTGAGCACACTGATCGCGGATCCCGAGGCCTTGGCCTACGATAACGTCAATGACGTCTTCTATGTCGGCGGCGGGTTCAGTTCGAACTTCTGGGTCGTTGATCGCAGCGGCAACATCATCAGAGAGTTCGACATCTTCGACGACTACCGCAATCCCGTGAACGACAGCCGCGTTCATGTGAAGGACCTCGAGATCGCGCCGACGAGTGATCCGAACGACGCCGCGACAGAAATGTCCCTTTATGTACTCGACTACGGGAACTCCCATGTAAACGACGGTCGGATCTTCGAGGTTCGGCTGAGTGACCCTCTGCTGTTCTAGGCAGCCACGGACGCATAGGCCGCATCCCATCGCGGCCTTGCCATGGCAAGGCCGGACCGGAATACTACCCAAGCGTGAACAGCTTCAGGGGAGTGTCCGATGAGCGTTAAGAGCCGCCGCCAGGTGATAACGGGCGTGGCTGCGATGGCAGGCGCCATGGCAGCCCCAACAATCGTGAGAGCCCAGGACTATCCCGGCGGAAAGACCATCAAGATCGTTGTTCCTTTCGCCGCGGGTGGCACGACCGATCTGACCGGACGTGTCCTGGCCGATCGCTGGTCGAAGATGTGGGGCACCAACGTCATCGTCGAAAACGTTCCAGGCGCTCAAGGAAATGTCGGTCTCGATCGAGTGGCGAAGTCGGCCCCGGACGGGACGAACATCGTAATGGTCACCCCTGGCGTGGTGACGAACCCCTTCCTCTATCCCAAGCTCGCTTACGACCCTGAAAAGGACCTTCGATATATCTCCCAGACGGTGAGCATTCCTAACTTGCTGGTCGTCCGCAATACGCTGCCGGTGAAGACCGTCGCTGAACTGATCGCCTACGGCAAGGAGAACAAAGGCAAGCTGAACTATGGCTCGCCGGGCATTGGGTCTACAGGTCATCTGTCGGCCGAAATTTTCAAGCGCACGACAGGCATCGAGATGGCGCACGTCGCCTATCGCGGCAGCGCGCCCGCAATGAACGATCTGGTGGCGGGTGCTGTCGACTTGATATTCGAGAACATTCCGGCGTGTATCAATCTCGTGCGTGGCGGCCAAGTCCGGGGGCTCGCCGTGACGAGCCCGAAGCCGCATCCATTGTCGCCAGAATTCCCAACGGTTGCCGAGGTGGTGCCAGGGTTCAATGTGGCGGCGTTCTTCGGCGTTGCCGTGCGCGCCGGCACCCCAGACACGATCGTGAAGGCAATTGAAGCAGCCGCCATGTCGGTGCCGCGAGAGGCCGAGGTGAAAGCCAAACTCGCGGAGTTCAGTGCCGAGGCGATCGGCTCGTCGGCATCAGAATTCAACGCGTTCCTGTCGGCTGAACGCGCGCGCTGGGGCAAGATCATCACCGAACTCGGGATCAAGATGGAGTAGCGGCTGCGATACGTCGGGAAGCCGCCACAACTCGGCCAGAATCCACGCGAGATGCTAGGGGAAAGCCGCCGCACTTTCGCTTGTGCCGAGGTGCGTCTGCCCACATGATGACAGAGCGGCCGTCCAGTTTGGACGCCGCGATGAGAGGGAAACGGACATGTCGACGTATCGCAAGGGACTGATCGGTGCGTCGATCAGCGCTGCGGCGCTAATGGCTCTCGCCGGGACGGCGTTGGCACAGCAGCCACTGTCGAAGGAAGAGATCGAAAAGCGCAAGGCCCAGCAGCAACAGCAGCAGAAGGGTGCGCCGCCCCCGCCGCCGCAGCGCGGCGGACCGCCACCTCTGCCGCCACCACAGATGAAGCAAGTGTCACCGCCGCCCACGATCAACCGCGGTGCGCCGCCGCCGCCTCCTGTTGTGAAACGCGATGTGTCCCCGCCGGTCGTGCAAAAGGGCTTCACGGCGCCCCCGCCGCCCCCGCCGGTGGTCAAGCGCGATCAGACACCTCCACCACCACCGCTAGTAAAGCGAGAGACGATCCCGCCGGTCCAGAAGGGTCTTCAGCCGCAGCAGACGCCGCCGCCCGTCGTCAAGCGCGACGTGCAGCCGCCGGTTCAAAAGGGACTGCCATCCGGCCCGCCGCCATTGGTCAAGAAGGACGATCAATCGCTACCGAAGGCTGGAGTGACGCCGCCGCCTCTCAATCCTCCGAAAGTAATTGGCACGCCCAATGGCGGTGGGTTGCCGAAGGCAGGAACGCAGCCGATTGGCAAGGTAGTGCCACCCGCTACTATGCCACCGGGAACGCCTCCACCGGGAACGCCTCCACCGGGAACGCCTCCACCGGGAACGCCGGGTCTTCCAAAGACCGCAACGCCGCCGCCGACCTCTGGCGGCTTCGTCCCACCCGACCCAAAAGGCAATCGCGTCGGCTCGCCCGGCATCTTGCGCCCGATCGGCACGCCGCCACCGCCGTCGCCAACGGGACGTGTGGTCGTCCAGCCACCGTCCGGACCGCGTAAACTTGATGAAATCAAAACCCAACGCGTGGAACGCAAAGATTCCGCCGGGCGACTGCTGCTGGTGGAACCAGGCAACCGGACGATCATCAAGAAGGACAATCGTCTGATTATCCATCGTGACGAGACGAAGATCATCCAGACGCTGCGTCCGGACGCGCGAACCGTCAGACTGCCAAGTGGTCTAACGCAGACGATCTACGTAAGGCCGGATGGCGTGCGGGTTATCTCCGAGTTTGACGGCGCCGGCCGGCTTATACGCCGGTACGGCCGCCGGCCCGGTGGCCCGGATATCGTCTATCTCGACAATCGCCGCTTCTACCGCAACGTCGCAATAGGCGTCGGTGTTGGCATTGTCGGCGCCGGCCTGTTGCTTGCACTGACGCCGCCGGTACACGCCTTGCCGAGGCCGAAGTACATCGTCGACTACGACAGTGCGTCGGACGATGACCTCTACGAAGCGATGACGGCGCCGCCAGTCGTCCGTCTGGAGCGGCCGTACTCGCTCGACGAGATCCGATACAGTCAAGCGCTGCGCGACCGTATGCGTCGCGTCGACCTCGATGCGATTACGTTTGAAACGGCGTCGTTCGAGATCTCGGAGGACCAATATCCGAAGCTGGAACGGATGGCGAAAGCGATTGCGCGCGCTATCGAGAAGAATCCGGCCGAGATGTTTCTGATCGAAGGGCACACCGACGCCGTCGGATCGGAAGACGATAACTTGACCCTATCGGATCGCCGCGCTGAGGCCGTCGCCCGTGTATTGACCGAGTACTACAATATTCCCCTCGAGAACCTGACGACGCAGGGCTACGGCGAGCAGAACCTGAAGGTGGATACGCAAGGCCCGGATCGGACCAACCGGCGCGTTTCCTTCCGGCGGATCGGGCCTCTGCTCGGCCAGGAGGGAAGCGGCAATTGACCTTGAGTCTGGTGTCGCAATCGTATTCGTGAAAAATCGAGCCGGGCGATTGAGCAATCAGTCGCCCGGCTTCCTTTTCACCCGAAGACCTCTGCAAGCGGTGTGTGCCTGATGCCGGAACCGAAACTGTCGTTGCGTATCGATTTGCCAAACGGGTCACGTCTTGGCCCAGGCAAAGTGGCGCTTCTCGAGAGCGTTCGTGAGAGGCGATCCATCGCGGCCGCAGCACGTGATCACGGCATGTCCTACCGGCGCGCGTGGTTGTTGATCGATGACATGAACCGCGCCTACACGGAGCCGGTCGTCATGACGTACCCCGGACGGTCGCAGGGAGCCGGTGCGGAGTTGTCACCCTTTGGCGAGCGCCTCGTCGTACTCTACCGAACGGCTGAGCGGGACGCCGCCCAAGGCGCGGCCTCATCCCTCGCACAAATTACCGCGGCCTCTCGCAAGCGCTACGAGGCCGGCGCGCTCACGAGGGCTCGTCCAAAGCCCGACGATGGCGACGCCTGAAGCCGACCGAGTGGATCGAAGGCGATGCACTTAATGATTGCCCGCGCAGAGACGCCAGGCGAAGACGCAAACCATCCGACCGACTATCGCGCCATCAAAGGTGTATGATGTCGTCCCCACATCGACGACGGCCTCAGTTTAAACCTTACTTCCCGCTGTCACTGCCACGACCCATCAGTCCGAGCGGCTGGCAATGAATTTGCGCGGCAGCTCAGCAAGGGGGACGTTGCGATTGACGGTGGGGGCGCCAAATTTGCTAATGCGGCCGCATCAGCGCCGCATTAGCCGTATTTCGCAAAGAACCGCGCATAGGCGGGCTTAAGCGCTTTGCGCAAGATTTCTATTTTTCCGCCGTCGCCTGCGCGCACCGCAGCTTGCAGGGCATCGACCGATGCGCGTACCGCACCGACGGCCAGCTTGAAGCTCTCGTCGCTGGCAAACTCCGTCGGTGGGAAGCGTCCGAGTTCCTGTGCAAGGAATGCCAACACCGCCACGTCCTCTCGTAGCCTGCCGTTGCCTTCGGCATCGCTGGTGTAGGTGCCACCAACCACGTGCTCCATGTGCGCATGATAGGCGTTCACTCGATCGGACAGCGAGATCATGCCGTTCCTGAGGCGAAGGTCGCCGATCAGGTCACGCACCGCTTCGAGCGTGACGTGGGCCTTTGCGATATCGCCGCGGGCGACTTCGGACTTGGCGGTGGCGATCGTCGCTGTGGCCTTGTCCAGCGTCTCGCTCCAACGGGCGTCGTCGGCATACTGCGGCGGCGGGGAGGCGCGCCGCGCAGCAGTGATCGCCGCCCAGGCTCGATCGAACGCGCTCAGTGCGGCTTCGGTCTTTGCCTTGTCGTTTTGGTTCGAAAGGAACAGCGCGGCACGATAATGCGCATACGCCGCGGACAGTTCACGCTCGAAGTCACGAACAGGTCCGGCCTGAACGGCAGAGACGGACACGAGCAGCGCGATCGCAACGGCTCCCGCAAGAGATGACTTGAGATATCCCGACATCGATACTGCTCCTAGTTGGTCGATTGTTCGGTAGGGCAGTTCGAGGGCGCGAAGCTTGATCGAGAGCAATTGCGGGAAGCAGAGTAGCCGTCAGCTGCTCGGCACGTCGAGCTTGCGCGTCAGGCTTTCGAATTCCTTGCGCAGTTCCTCGTTCTTGAAAATCTGCTCGAAGGTCGGTGCTTCGAGCTTCTGGATCGCCTCGAACGACTGGGTCGAATCCCGCATCAAGTTGCGAAGCTGAAAGCTCGCCTCGACGGTCTCGAAGGTGTTGTCGGCGATCTTGAGGTCATGCAGTGCCTTCGCCCGCGCACGCGCGATCTGTTCGCGCTGCTGCATCAGGTAGCGGCGATAGCCTTTAGCAGCCTCTTCGGCGAGACGCTGGCTGTCCCGGTTGGCTTCGAGAACGCGCTTCTGGTCCGGACGGTTCTCGGCGCGCATGAGAGCATTCGTTTTGTCGCGCGCAGCCGCGATATCCTTCTGGATGGCCTCGAGCTTCGGCAGATACTGCGTGTCGATCTTGCCGACAATCATGTCCTGCGAGTGGACAAGCATGGCGAAGAGAGCCGCATGCATCGCGAAGTATTTCCGCGCAGCGCCGACGTTCTCTCCGGACTGCGCCATCAGCTTCGACAATTGGCTGTCGATCAGCTTGGCCGAGTTGAAGACCGCAACGAGGCGAACAAGATCGCCTGATAGAACACCGTCGAGCAACAGATCGATCTGATTGGGCGCGAGCGTAATGCCGCTCTTGGCCAACGCGGCAGTGATCTCTTCCTTGGCGGCTTTGATGCCATCCCTGTTGAGTTCAATCTGTTTCTTCGTATTGTCGATGTCCTTGCCGAGACTGTCGACCGTATCGGTAACCGTTCCGGCCATGAAACCGTCTTTAGGGGCAGTCAGCTGCCTTTCACGCAACTTGACGATCCGCTCTTCATGGTCGCGGATATTCTTGCGGAGCGCCTCGATCTTCTTCTGAACATCGACGACGGGCACATCGGTGACGATGCCGAGTGCCGCGTCCATCAGATCCTTGATCTTCTTCTCGCGATCCTCGCGCGTTTCGGTCCAAAGCGGCGGGATGATGTAGTCCTCTTTCGAGGGCAGCTTCTTGGCGTCGCCGCGATTTTTCGCAGTGTCCTGCAAGATGGCATCGATCGCCTTCATCAGGCGCTGTGCCTGTTCGTAGGCCAAATCGCCCTCACGCGCATCTTTCGGACCGGGCGCAGTCTGCGGCTCGCCTGACTTCGCTGGGTCGGACCGCTTGAGGAGGTCGCCGATGGTGTCGCGCATCGACGTTTGGGCCGATGCGGGGAATGTGGCAAGGCCGACCGTGACCCCGGCGAGCACTAATTTGCCAACCAAAATGCGTGTCAGGGGTCGGGTCATGGCAGGCCTCCTCGCCTCAGCTGGCACTTTGCTGCAAAATCTGGCAATTCCGTGTTGAATTGTCGCGGATCGTGGTTGGCTTGACCGTCGTCAACATGATGATCGGCCGGAATTTTTATGGTCCGGCGCAGCAACTGATCAGGAGACCGTCATGTCCGTTAGCCCGCAACTCGCGGCCATCATCTACGCCGACGGCGAAAGCGGGGTAGCGGACGACGTGTTGGCCGAGATCGTAGAGCGGCTGTCGAGCCGGAACGTGCGGCTGGCCGGGACGGTCCAATCAAATACCGACCGGGACGGCATGCATTGCAATATGACCCTTGAAAATCTCGCTACCGGTGAAAAGCACGATATCGCCGACAACCGGGGGACGGGCGCACGCGGTTGCCGCATGAACGTGCCCATGTTCGAGGCGCTGGTCGGCCAGGTTCAGGCCAGTCTGCGGTCGCCGAGGCCGGATCTCCTCGTCATCAACCGGTTCGGCAAGCGCGAGGTGGAGGGCAGGGGATTTCGTGATGTAATCGCAGAGGCAGCCGGGCGCGGTATCCCGGTCATCGTCGCGTTGAATGAATCGTCCCGCGCCGCTTGGAAAGACTTCACCGCAGGCGACGGCGCGGTCTTGCCGGTCTCCGGAGCGGCGGTCTGGAAGTGGTGCCTCGAGCATCTCGCGCCCGAGCCCGCCGGAGAGGCGGCAGCCGAGTAAGGTCTAGAGCCAGCGGCGGACGCGAGCCTTGTAATCGAGATACGCAGCGCCGAACCGCCGTTCGAGATAGGCTTCCTCCGGCCGGATCGCGAGCCGCTGAAGGGCGACAGCCAGCGGAACGCTCAGCACCAGCAGCCACGTCCATTGCAGCGCCAAACCAAGACCAGTGAAGGCCATCAAGGCGCCGAGGTACATGGGGTTGCGGGTCCATTGATAGATCCCACCGGTCGCGAGCGCATTTGCGGGCCCGGTCGGGTCGAACGTCGTTCCAACGATGCGGAACCGGACGAGGGCCGATGCGCCGATGCCGACCCCCAGCAGCAAAAGCGGCCCGCCGAGCAGGCTGCCGACGGGCGGCCCCAGTAAAGTGGGGAGCGGCAACAATCGGTCGAGAAGCCATGCCGCCGAAAAGACCAAGACATAGAGCAGGGGCGGCCAGTGAACGGCGTTGGGACGATCCTGGTCGCTTGAGGGCGCCGTCATAGTGTTCCACCCATCTGTCTTGAGCCGCTGGGTGTGGCCAAAAGGTCTCTGCCCTGTCCCCGCTGTTAATACAGAGTTTGTACGGCGCATCGCATACTTGTTGCAACCGCTCTGATTGTCCTAAGTTTTCACCCTGCGGATCGAAAACCAGGAACCTCCACGTGGGCCGTCGCGCAGCAGCCGCGAAACGTACCAAGTCCGGGCAAAGGCGCCGGGCTGATTGCGCGTCTGTGGCTGGCGCACATTGCAGATCTTGGCGCCCGCAACCAGGCCCACCGTCACACATTGTCGAACGTCAGATTGCCTGGCAACGCCGCATTGCCGACCAGCGCCAAAAGCAGAGTGAGCAGGCTCTCGTGGCGGAGAAAGCACCGGACCAGCCGGCCATTGCCACGGCGGCAACGACAACCTCGACCCAGGCGTCCGTTGTCCTGCCATTTCGCAACGTCGAGACAACTCGCAACGTCGAGACTGCCGCATCGCAAGCACGGCAGGAAACGGCACCGCCCTGCCGGTCGAGTTTCGCCCGTCAGCTCGTGTCGCAGCGTCAGATCGCTGCCGGATTGCTCCTGCTGCCATCGGTTCTGACCGCCGCATTCGCGAGCTTTGTTGCATCGCGCCGGGACGCCCCGATTCCAGCCCCTGCAGCTGTGGCAATGGCGAATCCGATGCGAGCCGTCGAGCGGCTGCGTGACGTCGATTTCGCGGCGATCCTCCCGCAGCCAGTGCTGCCCACACGGCCGCCAGCGATCGATACACTGGGCGAAATCCGGTTCGCGGCGCTGAAGCTCCCGGCGACCCCGCCCGACATGCCGCCAAGCTTGTCGATTGGCGCCATCCCTCCACGCCCGTTTGCAGTCGCACGCACCGCACCAGAGATATCCGCACCGTCGATCTCGTTTGCAGCCGTGACTGCATCCGTCCCTGCGCCGCCGATCACCATACCACTGCTGCCGAGCGACCTTCGCCCTGCGAATTCCGATTTTGCTAACGCTGCACCGGTCGAGCAATGCGTGGCCGAGGCTGGGTTCACGCTTCAAGCCAACCCCAAGCTACCATTGCCAAGCGTGGCACCGGCTGACGAAACGCCGGAGCAGTTCGGCCTCCGATTGGCGCAGGCCGCGCGTACTCAAACGGCGTCGCTCGTCATCTACAACGCGCGTTATTCTCGGATCGCCTACCCGGGTGGAGACGTCTCCCAGTTCTACGGTGTCTGCACCGACGTCATCGTCCGTGCCTACCGCTCGCTTGGCGTCGATCTACAGATCGAAATTGCCGAAGCCGGCGTCGGCACCGGTGATCGCAATATCGATCACCGCCGTACCGAGGTCATGCGCAAGTTTCTCGCAAAGCGGGGCCAAAGTCTCGCGATCAGTGACAATCCGGACGAGTTCAAGCCCGGCGACATCGTGACGTACTACCGCCCGCAAAACCGATCCTCGACGTCGCACATCGCGATCGTCAGCGACATCGTCGGCCCGAGCGGTCAACCCATGATCGTGCACAACCGTGGCTGGGGCGTTCAGCTCGAGGACGCGCTCTTCGTCGATAAGATCACTGGCCACTACCGCTACGTGGGTCGAGCCAAGCCTGCGGCCGATGCGCTCGCAGCCGTCAGGCCCTCGCCCTCTATTTCCGCCAAGCCGGCTCTTTCTACGAATGCCGAAGCACAGCGGATCAAGCCAAAAACGCCGGGCGGTTCGACGCTGGCGAAAGCTGGCGCCACAGGCCGCGCACTGCCATAAACGGCCATATGACCTGGCCTCTTCCAAATGAATTCCCTGACCCTTCGATCGGCACAGCGATCGTCACTGGTGGCGCGCGCCGCCTTGGACGCGCCATAGCGATTGGACTGGCATCGCGCGGTTGGCGGGTCGCTATTCATTGCCACCAGGGGCGCGATGATGCCGATGCTCTTGCGGCTAGCATCATTTCAAAGGGTGGCAGCGCAGGTGTGGTGGTCGCCGATCTCGCCCACGACGCCGAGGTCGCAGCCCTCGTTCCCGCCGCGGCGGCGAAACTTGGCAGTGTGTTGTGTCTCGTCAATAACGCCTCGCTGTTTGAGTACGACGACATCCTGTCGGTGAAGCCTGAGGCTTGGGACCGGCACATGGCGATCAATCACAAAGCGCCGGTGTTTCTCGCCCGCGCCCTCGCCGAACAACTACCGGCAGGGGAAGTTGGCAATGTCGTCAACATCATCGACCAGCGTGTCTGGAAGCCGACGCCGCATTTTCTCTCCTACGCCGCGTCTAAATCCGGCCTCTGGTCGTCGACCCGCACCCTTGCCCAGGCTCTCGCACCGCGCATCCGCGTCAATGCGATCGGCCCCGGCCCGATGTTGCGGTCCGTCCACCAGAGTGAGGCCGATTTCGAGGCGCAGTGCCAATCAACGATCCTGCGCCGGGGGACCAACCCTGCCGAAATCATCGCGGCCCTCTCGTTCATCCTTGACGCCCCAGCAATGACCGGCCAGATGATCGCCCTCGACGGCGGCCAGCACCTTGCTTGGGAAACGCCCGATATCGGTGACGGTCGCGGGTAGAACCGGGTCCGCCTTGGAACGCAGACCTCAAACATGGCCACGTTTCCCGCATGACCCGTAAAGTCAACCTAACGGCCAACCGCCCGGATCGGCGTGTCTTCGTGCGTGACCTCGAGATCGTCGCGAGCGTCGGGGTCTTCGAGGTCGAGCACCGTTACGAGCAACGCATCGTCATTAACCTCGATCTGACCGTCATGGACGACTATGATGGCCAAAGTGAGCGGCTCTCCGACGTCCTCGACTACGCGGTCATCGTGTCCGAGGTCGAAAAAACCTCCCAAAGCCGACATTTCAAGTTGATCGAGACGCTGGCAGAGCGGATCGCCGAGGTCTGCCTGAGGGATGCCAGGGTCATTTCGGCGCGCGTTTCTGTGGCAAAGCCGGATATCTTGCCGTCCTGCAGGTCCGTCGGGATCGAGATCGAGCGCCGCCGCGTTTAGCCGAAGCGCTGCGGGCCCCTGATCCGGATCGCGACGAACTCCCGTTCATCTCGGATGTGCTAAGATGCGCGCGATTGTTGCCCCAAAGCGGTCACTAAACGGCCTCGGCCGGACCGACGGGTTGAGACAGGTCGCCGCGTTAATCGACTAATGGCGGGAATGCCGCCGATCCAGGTTCAAGCGCCGTGAAAAAGATCATTACCCGACTGCTGGCCTTGGCGATCACCGTAGCGGCGGCAGGCGCGGTCTATGTGGCCTCGACAAAGCAGGTCACCCAGAAGCAGGCTGGTGGCCCCGGTGGAGCTGGCAAGCGTGGCGGCGGGTTCGGTGGCGACGCCCCTGTTCCCGTGATCGGCGGCACGGCGAAGCGAGCCGACGTCCCGGTTCATCTCGACGGCGTCGGCACGGCGCGCGCACTCAATACGGTGACGGTCCGTCCCCAAGTCGAGGGCCGGCTGATGAAGATCCACTTCCGCGAGGGACAGACGGTCCAGAAGGGCGATCTGCTCGCCGAGATCGATCCGACGACCTACAAGGCATCCCTTGATCAGGCGATGGCAAAGCGGGCCCTGACGGAAACACAGCTCGCCAACGCCAAGAGGGACGCGGATCGCTACGCGAAAATACCGGGTGTCGTCGCTCAAAAAACAGTCGATACACAGGCCGCACTGGTCGCCCAACTCGAAGCGCAAGTGAAGTCTGATAGCGCCGCAATCGCAAGCGCGCAGGCCATCCTTGACTACACCCGCGTTCTCGCACCGATTTCCGGCCGCACCGGGTTACGCGTCGTCGATGAAGGCAACTTCGTCAAATCCGGTGCTGAGACGGGCCTGGTCACGATTACCCAGGTGCAGCCGATATCGGTCCTCTTCACCTTGCCGCAACAGCAGCTGATGGTCGTCAATCGCGCGCAGGCAGCAGGCCCGGTTGCCGCGCAAGCCGTCGACTCCGACGGCAAGACCGTACTCGACAGTGGATCGCTCACGGTCGTCGACAATGCCGTGGACCAGTCGACGGGAACCGTGCGCATGAAGGCCGACTTCCCGAACGCCAATCTCCAGCTCTGGCCGGGTCAGTTCGTCAACGTGCGCCTGCTGGTCGAAACCTTGAAGCAAGTCGTCGTCGTACCGACGCCGGCGATCCAGCGTGGCCCGACCGGCACATTCGTTTATGTGGTTGGTGAGGACGATCGCGCGGCGATACGGCCGGTTCAGGTCGCTCAGCAGGGTGACACCGAGACGGTGGTCAAATCCGGCGTCAATGCCGGCGACCGGCTTGTCGTATCTGGCTTCAGCCGTCTCCAGGACGGCTCGCGCGTCATATTCGGCCAGGAGGGTGGCGCCCCCCAGCCAAAGGCCGCACCGTCTGCCAAAGCTGATGCCCCGGGAGGTGGCGGCAACTTCCAGCGCATTCGCCAAGCCTGCGCCGCCGATATCCAATCCCATTGCGCAACCGCCGGCCGGGACGGCATGCGCCAGTGCTTGGAGGCGAATAAAGCCAAGTTCTCCGCAGCCTGCCAAAGTGCGATCGCCGAACGCGATGCGCAGCCGAAAGGGGAGGGGAAGGGCCAAGGCGGCAGCGACGGCGGCGAAGCGCGCGGCAAGCGCGGCAACGCTCCCGGCGGTGCGGCTCAGGCCGACCCCGCAACGACCGGCGCCACACCCGCCCGCAGCGTAACGCAGTAGGCCCGCGCCCATGAGCGTCTCGGCACCTTTCATTCGCCGCCCCATCGCGACGAGCCTGCTCGCCTTCGCGACGCTGCTCGCCGGCTGGCTTGGCTACATGAACTTGCCCGTCTCCTCGTTGCCGCAGGTCGATTTCCCGACCATCCAGGTCACGACCCAGCTGCCGGGCGCCAACCCCGATACGATGGCAACGCTCGTCACCGCGCCGCTCGAGCGCCAGCTCGGCCAGATCCCGTCACTCGAGACGATGACGTCGTCGTCATCGCTTGGGATCAGCCAGGTTACGCTGCAATTCAACCTCACCCGCAACATCGATGCCGCGGCGCAAGACGTACAGGCGGCCATCAATGCTGCCGCATCGACCCTGCCGCGCAACCTGCCGTTTCCACCGACGTACTCGAAGGTCAATCCCGCCGACGCGCCGATCGTCACGCTCGCGTTGACGTCCGATACGATCTCCGTCCGTCAGATGTCCGATCTAGCCGATACGCTGATCGCCCAGCGAATGAGCACGATCACCGGCGTCGGCCATGTGTCGGTTGAGGGCGGCATCAAGCCTGCGGTTCGAATCCAAGCGGACTTGTCGCGTCTTGCCGCCTATTCGCTATCGATGACGGATTTGCGCAACGCGATCATCGCGGCCAACGTCTCCGGCCCGAAAGGCTCCCTCGACGGCCCATTCCAGTCCTACACCATCTCGGCCAACGATCAGATCACCGCCGCTAGCCAATACCGCAACGTCATCATCGCCTATCGCAACAGCGCGCCGGTCCTCCTGTCTGATGTCGCCGACATCGTCGAGGGGCTCGAAAACAACAAGGTGGGCGGCTGGTATCAGGGAAAACCAGCCGTCGTCATCGACGTGCTCCGCCAGCCTGGCGCCAACGTCATCGACACCGTCTCGCGCATCCAGCGCGAGATTCCGCGCCTCCAGGCGGCCGTCCCGCAGGGCGTCAAGATCGAAGTCGTCCACGATCGCACTGGCATGATCCGCGCCTCGGTGCGTGACGTGCAGTTCACGCTAGTGCTCGCCGTTTTCCTTGTCGTTCTGGTGGTGCTCTTCTTCCTCAGATCGGTGCGCGCGACGATGATCGCAGGCGTCGCCTTGCCGATGTCGCTCATCGCCACATTCGGCGTGATGTGGCTCGCGGGCTTCTCCCTCGACAACCTCTCACTGATGGCGCTGACCATTGGCACCGGCTTCGTCGTCGACGATGCGATCGTGATGATCGAGAACATCGTCCGCCACATCGAGGATGGCGAGGACCCGCACAAGGCGGCACTCGATGGCGCGCGGGAGATCGGCTTCACCGTGATCTCTCTAACCCTGTCCCTGATCGCGGTATTCATCCCGCTTCTGTTCATGACTGGGCTCGTCGGCCGCATGTTCCGCGAGTTCGCGCTGACGCTCACCATTGCCGTCATCGTATCAGCCGTCGTCTCGCTGGCCTTGACGCCGATGATGTGCGCGAAGCTTTTGAAGCTCCATAAGCCGCAAGAGGCAGCCGCCCCCGGCCGTTTCGCGCGCCTCGCCGATCGCGGCATGGAATTTTATCACCGCACCCTCGTCTGGGTACTCGCCCATTCCGGCGCCACGCTGCTTGTCACCGTCGCGACTGTCGCGCTCACCGTCTGGCTCTACGTCGTCGCACCCAAAGGCTTCCTGCCACTGCAGGACACAGGCATCATCAACGCGACCATGGAAGCGGGTGCGGAAGTCTCCTTCGATGAGATGGAGCGCTTGCAGGATCGCGTCGCAACAGCCATCCGCAAAGATGGAGACGTCGCAAGTGTCGTATCCGTGATCGGTGTCAGTGCCGTCAATCCGACGCCGAATGCCGGCCACTTCAAGATCGTCGTGAAACCACGCAGCGAGCGCAAGGCGACAGTCGGCGACATTATCCCGCGTCTGCAGCGTGCGGTCGCCGATCTGCCCGGCGTCACGGTCTACTTCCAGCCGGTACAGGACGTGCAGATTGCAACGCGCGTATCGCCGGCCCAATACCAGTACACGCTGACAGGCGCAGATACCCGCTCGGTCAACGAATGGGGCGAGAAGCTTGCGCAATCGCTGAAATCGTCACCCGTCGTGCGCGATATCGTCACCGATGCGCAGGAGGGGGGCCTCAGGGCGTTGATCCGCGTCGACCGCGAAACCGCAGGGCGTCTGGGTGTGTCGATGCAAGCCGTCAACGACGCCTTGAACGATGCCTTCGGCCAGCGCCAGATCTCGACCATCTACGCGCAAGCAAACCAGTACCGCGTCATCCTCGAAGCACAGCCCGTCTTCCAGAGCGATCCTGCCGCCCTCGGCCGCGTCTATGTGCCGGGGGCCAACGGCGCGCAGGTGCCGCTGTCCTCGATCGCCCGCATCGAGCGCACGACCGCGCCGCTGACGATCCTGCATCAGGAACAGTTTCCGGCCCTGACGATTTCGTTCAACCTCGCGAAGGGCTTCGCGCTCGGCGACGCGGTAAAAGCGATCGATACGGCGCAAAAATCGATCGGCATGCCGGCCTCGATAACCGGCGAATATTCCGGCGACGCTGCCGAGTTCTCTAAATCGCTCGCCGGCCAGCCCTGGCTGATCCTCGCGGCCATCATCACCATCTACATCGTGCTCGGGGTGCTCTACGAGAGCTTCATCCACCCCTTCACGATTCTGACCACCCTGCCGTCCGCCGGCATTGGCGCGGTGCTGGCATTGATGCTGACCGGCTACGATCTCTCGCTCGTAGCACTCATCGGCATCATCCTGCTCATGGGCATCGTCAAGAAGAACGCGATCATGATGATCGACTTCGCCCTCGACGCTGAGCGCACCCGTGGCCTCACGCCCTATGACGCGATCGTCGAGGCGAGCCTCAAGCGTTTCCGCCCGATTATGATGACGACACTTGCCGCACTCTTTGGCGCCCTCCCGCTCGCCCTCGAGAGCGGGACGGGATCCGAACTGCGCAACCCGCTCGGCATCACCATCGTCGGCGGCCTGTTGCTGTCCCAGGTGCTGACGCTCTACACGACGCCGGTCATTTACCTCGCCATGGAGCGCCTCAAGGTCCGCCTGACAGGCCACCAGACCGAACAGCTCCCCGACGCCGCCGAAATCGAGGCGCTGTCGCACGAGCAAGCCAACCTGCCAAGGCGCCTTCCAAAGGCGGCAGAATAGGCCGCGGCGTAACGCATGCCGCCGAGGTCCAAGGATGGCCCGGTGACGGCGAACGGCTCCCCGGCGAAAAGCGCCATCGACCGATAAGAAAGGCGGGCTTTCGCCCGGCCGCGCAATGCGCTAACCCCTCCGCGAACCCCTTTCGACTGCCGAGGGCCGCCCGCATGTCCGCCGCCAATACCAAAGCTCAGGCCACGTTCGCCGCCGACTTTCCCGCCGCCACCGATGTGCAATGGCGCGGGCTGGTGGACAAGATCCTCAAGGGCGCGGATTTCGACAAGCGCCTCGTCTCGAAGACGGCCGACGGCCTCGCCATAAGGCCGCTCTACACAGCTGAGAATGCAGGGACCGTGCTATCAGCCGCAGCCGCCGGCCGCACCGACTTGGGCGACGGCAGCGCCTGGGAGATCCGCCAGATCGTTGCCGAGCACGATGCCAAGAAGGCGAACGCCATCGTCCTTGAAGAATTGAGCGGCGGCGCCTCGGCGATTTCGCTGATGATGGCCGCCCCCGGCTGGTTCGGCCTCGACTATTCCGCTGAGGCGTTGGCGACCGCGTTGGAGGGCGTACTCCTCGACGTCTGCCCCATCCATTTGATCGCCGGCGAGTACACGCCCGACGCAGCAGGCAGCCTGATTGCGCATTGGCGCAAGCACGGCATCGCCGACGGTCAGGCAAAAGGTGGGTTCGGCTACGATCCTATCGGCAATCTGGCTCTGACCGGGGCACTCTATCAGCCGCTCGATAAGGCGCTCGGCGTTGCCGCCGATCTCGTAGCACTGGCCAAGCCGATGAAAGGTGTCACCGCGCTCGCCGCGAATGGCCATATTTGGCATAATGCCGGCGCAAGCGAGGCCCAGGAGCTGGCATTCGTTCTCTTGACCGTCGTCGCCTATCTGCGCGCGGCCGAAACACGCGGCATTGCGCCCGCAGAAGCCCTACCGAAAATCGCCGTTCAACTCGCCGTCGATGCTGACCAGTTCCTCGGCATTGCCAAGCTACGGGCGATCCGCGTCCTGCTAGCCCGTGTTGCCGAAGCGTGCGGCGCTTCTGCCGGATACCTGCCGCCGATCGAAGCCGGGACGTCCTGGCGCATGATGACCAGGCGCGATCCCTGGGTGAATATGCTGCGCACCACCATTGCAACGTCTGCTGCCGCCATGGGCGGCGCCGATGCCATCACCGTGTTGCCGTTCACCTGGGGGATGGGCAAGCCCGATGCCTTCGCACGCCGCATCGCCCGCAACACGCAGATCGTCCTGCAGGAAGAAAGCAGCCTCGGCCGCGTTGCCGATCCGGCGGGGGGCAGCTGGTACGTCGAAAGCCTCACGACCGATCTCGCCGGGGCTGCTTGGAAGGTGTTCCAGGACATCGAAGGCAAAGGCGGTCTCGGCGCGGCGCTCGCGAGCAATTATGTCCACGGCCTCATCGCCGCGATGGTCACCGCACGCAACAAGGCGCTTTCAACCGGCAAGCAGGAACTCACCGGCACGTCTGCATTCCCGAAGCTCGGCGGCGACGGCGTCACCGTCGAGGCCTGGCCCACCGAGAAGCTGTCGGCCGACCTCAAGGGGGCACGCGTCAAACCCGTCGGCATGGCGCGCCTCGCCGAGCCGTTCGAAGCGCTTCGCGACGCAGCCGACAGCGCCAAGGTGCCGGCCCGCGTCTTTCTCGCGACCCTCGGACCGCTCGCCGCTCATGCCGCGCGCGCCACTTGGATCCGCAACTTCTGCGCCGCTGGCGGCATCGACTGTGCCGGTGGCGATCCGCTGCACAATTCGGCCGATGCGGGTAAGGCCTTCGCTGACAGCGGCGCCTCGGTCGCCGTCATCGCATCGTCGGATGACGTCTATGCCGAACTCGGCGAGGCGACGGCGAGTGCGTTGAAATCCGCTGGCGCAAAGGCGGTCTACGTCGCAGGCCGGCAAAAAGACGAAGCGGCCCTCCGCGCGGCCGGCGTCGACGGCTTTATCTTCGCCGGTGCCGATATGATCGCAACTCTCAAGGAACTGCACGGCAAGATCGGCATCTGAGCCATGGCAGCAAACGCTCTATTTGCGGCCAGCGTCCGCTATTGCGAGCGTGGGGCGTCGTTGGAGTTCTGGGCCGAGCCGTTGAACGCAATCACCAACGCTGCGTTTCTGGTGGCTGCTGCGTGCGCATGCAAGCAGTTGCGCCGGACGTCGCTGCTACCACCCGACAAAAGAGCATTGGCCGGCCTAGTGGGGCTTGCGGCCGTCATCGGTCTCGGCAGCGCTGCGTTCCATACGATGCCATCGCCCATCACAAAGCTCGCCGATGTCGTCCCGATCGCCGCGTTTGTCGCAGCCGGCCTGTATCTTGCGCTGACCCGCGTGCTCGCACTCGCAACCGCTCAAGCCATAGTCTGGCTCCTAGTCCTCGGTTCGGCGGCGGCCGGCATCGCAGGCGCCGCCGCAACGCTCGGATGCGGCGAGGGGGCATGTTTGAACGGTGCGCCGGGCTATCTGCCCGTCCTCGCGGCACTGGCCGCAACGGCGGTCGTCGCGCACCGGCATCGATCACCTGCGGCTCCTGCATTCGCAATGGCCACGCTCGTTTTCGCGCTTGCCTTGACCGCCCGCAGCCTCGATGTCGTGCTTTGCCCACTGACTGCGCTCGGGCCGCTTTCGTTGACCGCGCACGCCTTCTGGCATCTCGGAACCGCGCTCGCGTCCTATCTCGTCATCCGCGGTCTGGCTGTGGGAATGAGCAATCGTCTTACTTCTTGATCAGTTCCGCCTCGATCAGAAGCGTGATCTCATCCGCGACATAAGGCAGGACCCGCGTCAGCCCCCAATCGCTCCGCTTCACGGCACCGCGCGCCGAGAACACCGACACGATCTTGTCGCGATAAGCCGCATTCATTTTTCCGAACGGATGAATGCCCGACGACACCCACGTCACTTCGAGCGTCACCGGCTTCGTGATGCCAAGGATCGTCAGATCACCAGTCAGTTCGCCCGTCTTGTCGCCTGTCTTCACGATGCCGGTGCTCTTGAACGTGATGACCGGGTAGCTCGCCGCATCGAAGAAATCGGGGGAGCGCAGATTGCGGTCGAATGCTGCGACGTTGGTCTGGACGCTTGCTGAGCGGATGGTGACGTCGACAGTGCTGCTGTCAGGCGTCTCGGGCTCGAACGCCACGGTCCCCGAAAAATCCGTGAACCGGCCGATCTGCCGCGTAAGACCGACCCGCTCCCACACGAACGCAATCTGCGAATTGTCCTTGTCGATCAGATAAGTGCCGGCATTGGCCGCGGTCACACCGATGGTCAGGACGAGGGGCGTCAAGAGGAGGGCGGCAAGGCGATGTAACATTCCGGGGGCCCGCTGCGAACAAGTCTATCAGACCCATGCCTGAGACGGCGCAATTGGGTCAATTCCGTGGCGGCCGTGTGTCCTGTTGCGTACGGCATCACGGTCCCGTCGCGCTGGCAGGCGAATGAACACATTGTGAGTAGTTCGATCAGAGCACAGACGTGTACCAAAGCCAGTCTGTTAAACGAGGATGACCGTGACTGTATCAATGCCCTCGCGTGCCATCGCCGAAATCAGCAAGGCCTCACCGGCAGAAAAATTCTCGGACCCCGACCTCACGATCACAGGCGAGCCGCGTGCCCGCGTCGCCCTGACGCGCTTAGAGACACTCTGGATCAATACCGGCACTCTCTGCAACATAACCTGCGCGAACTGCTACATCGAATCGAGTCCGTCGAACGACCGGCTCGCGTACATCACCCGCGCCGAGGCTCGGGCGTATCTCGATGAGATCACGTCGCTCGAACTCGGCACGCGCGAGATCGGGTTTACCGGCGGCGAGCCGTTTCTCAATCCCGCCATGCTCGGCATGCTCGAAGACGCCCTTGGCCGTGGCTTCGCAGCGCTTGTCCTGACGAACGCTATGCAACCCATGCAGCGGCCCCGCATCAAGAAGGGCCTGCTCGCATTGAAAGAAGCGCACGGCGATCGTCTGACGCTGCGCGTCAGCCTCGATCATCATACGCAGACGCTGCATGAAGCCGAGCGCGGCCCGAAAACCTGGAAGAAAGCCCTCGACGGTCTCGACTGGCTCGCCGCCAACGGCTTTCGCATGGCCATCGCCGGCCGTACCTGCTGGGGAGAGACCGAAACCGATGCACGCGCAGCATATGGCGCGCTGATTGATGCCCATGGCTGGTCCATCGACGCCACCGACAAGTCGCAGTTGACGCTGCTTCCCGAGATGGACGTCAATGCGGCGGTGCCAGAGATCACCACGGCCTGTTGGGGCATCCTCGGCAAGAGGCCGGCCGACATGATGTGCGCGACGAGCCGCATGGTGGTGAAACGCCGCGGCGCCGAAGCCCCCACCGTCCTGCCGTGCACGCTCATCCCCTACGACGACAGGTTCGACATGGGCGCGACGCTCGCCGGCTCGTTGAAGGCCGACGGCGGCATGTTCACGAAGGGCAGCGTCAAGCTCTGCCACGTTCATTGCGCCAAGTTCTGTGTCCTCGGCGGCGGCAGCTGTTCGTGATCGCGCAAGAGTAACAAGACTTGACCCTCGGCAGCGTTCTCGATCATGAACGCATGAGAAGTCACGGGTTGCCCGTGGCAATGTCCGAGTCCTGGACACGCTCGACGTCAACCAACGGCGTCATCCCGGCGCAGGCCGGGACCCACGGCCACTCGCCGCGCGTGAGATGCTTGCCGTGGGGGCCGGCCTATGCCGGTATGACTATGGCGTTGGCTCGGCCGGCAGCGAGGGGATCGGCTTTCGATTGGGCGGTTCCATGCACGTCATTCACGGCTTCGACCATTTCCCGCTCAATGCCCGCGGCTGCGTCGTCGCGATTGGCAACTTCGACGGCGTCCATCGTGGCCATCAGGCCCTGCTGGCGGAAACCCGCGCCATCGCCGCCCGCTTCAAGCGCCGCGCCGGCGTCATGGTGTTCGAGCCGCATCCGCGCGTCTATTTTCAGCCCGACAAGCCGCATTTCCGCCTGACGACCCTTGAGCAGAAGACCGGCCTGCTCGAACGATACGGCATGGACGTGACGGTCGTGCTGGCGTTCGACGCACTCCTCGCTGGCCTTTCGGCGGAAGCCTTCGTCGAACGCGTGCTCGTCGCGGGGCTCGGCGTCAGCCACGTCGTCGTCGGCTATGACTTCCACTACGGCAAGGGGAGGGGAGGCACGGCGGCGACGCTGATCGAAGCCGGCCGCGAGATGGGCTTCGGCGTCAGCATCATCGAGCAGGTCGCCGTCGGCGGCGAGGCGGCTTCGTCGAGTGCGATCCGCGCCGAGCTCGCCCAGGGCGACGTGCGCAGCGCTGCCGAAATGCTCGGGCACTGGTGGCGCGTGGCGGGCCGCGTGCAAGGCGGCGCCAAGCGTGGCACCGGCATGGGTTATCCGACCGCCAACGTCACCCTGGCGAAGGGCACCACCCTGGCGCATGGCATCTATGCCGTCCGCGTGCACCTGCCGAACGGGGCGGGCGTCCACGACGGCGCCGCCTATCTCGGCCGCCGCCCGACCTTCGACAACGGCGCGGCGGTGCTCGAAACCTTCCTGCTCGATTTCGACGGCGATCTCTACGGCAAGGAGATCGAACTCGAGTTCGTCGCCCATCTGCGCTCCGACCGGAAATTCGACAGCGCCGAGGCGCTCGTCGCCCAGATGGACCAAGACGTCGCCGCCGCCCGTCGCATCCTCGCCGAGGTCAACCGTACCGATCCGTTCAAACCGCCGCAGTCGGTCTAGACCGACCGGGCTCGGTTCACGAAATCGATGAACGCGCTGACAATTTCTTCGATCGCGTCAGCGGGTAGGTCTTTGACCAAATCGGGACGGCCGACGTAGCCTGAGAAATTCTTGGCTGGCTGCATGGCGGTCAATCGCAACATCGAACCATCGCATTTCACTTCGACACAGGCAGCTTTCCGGTAGATTTCACGCTCCGAGCGCAGCTTCAGCGCCTTTAGAATTGGTGTCACCAGAGCCCTCCACTCGGCTGCGGTTGCCGGATGCGGAACACTCCTTCTGGATCTAGCCAAGGCAGCAGATAGTTTGAGGCCTAAGTTGAGATCACTCAGAGTCGCCATGATGATCTCGCCGGAGCCGATGGGAAGGCCCTGGGTCGTTAAATGGCGAGTGGTGAGCGCGATCTTGTCACCAACAACATAAGCGTCGGCTACTCCCGCTGGGTATTGCATCCGATCCTCTTGGACAGTGCTTATCCAGAATGCATCTATCCGAAGTCACTGTGTGGTCTTGGCCTGCCGGTCTCGCATGGTCTATAGCCTCAGCTTCCTATTTGCGATTGAGCGCTGCAATCCCCATGAACACGATCGACAAGACCCTTCTCGACAAGATCGAGCGGCTAACGGCGGCACTCGAGCGGATCGCCCCGCCGCCGCCCGCCAAGACCGATTTCGAGGTCGCCGAGGCGTTCGTCTGGCAGGCGAAGCCGCCGGCGTTTATCGCTGTGCCGCACATCAACCGCCAGCCCCTCGCGCTTCTGAAGGGCATCGAGAATGCAGCCGATCAGTTGCTCGACAACACCCGCCGCTTCGCCGAAGGGCTGCCCGCCAACAACGCGCTGTTGTGGGGCGCACGCGGCATGGGCAAGTCGTCGCTCGTCAAGGCGGCACACGCCGAAGTCCGCAAGGGCCTCCAGAAGGCAAAGGCACCGCACGATCTGAAACTCGTCGAGATCCATCGCGAGGACATCGATACCCTGCCGCACTGCCTCGCCGCGATCCGCGACAGCCGCCACCGCTTCATCATCTTCTGCGACGACCTGTCGTTCGATCACGACGATACCAGCTACAAGTCGCTGAAAGCCGTGCTCGAAGGCGGCATCGAGGGGCGCCCCGCGAACGTGCTCTTCTACGCGACGTCGAACCGCCGCCATCTGATGCCACGCGACATGATCGACAACGAGCGCTCGACCGCGATCAATCCGTCCGAAGCAATCGAGGAAAAGGTTTCGCTGTCGGATCGCTTCGGCCTCTGGCTCGGCTTCCATAACGGCTCGCAAGACCAGTACTTCGACATGGTGCGTGCCTACGCCAAGTATCACAAGCTCGGCGTCGACGATGACCGCCTGATCGCCGACGCCATAGAGTGGTCGATGACGCGCGGCGGCCGCTCGGGCCGTGTCGCCTGGCAGTTCATCCAGGATCTCGCAGGCAAGCTCGGTAAGCCGCTCAGAAGCTAATGGTCAGCGCTGGGCGTCCCGCTCCGGTCCGGCATGGCGATCTGATCTCCAGGTATCCAGCGTTGGCTTGTCATCGCCGCGCCCCCAGCGGGTCATCTGTCCATGCGCCGGTCCCGACGTGACGATGCCGTAGTGACGCGCCAAGCGTTCGAGCGCGATGCCGAGGATGACCCGCCCGCTGCCGCGTGGCCAGCCCCGCGAACCCTCGACATCTTCGAGACCCCGATCGAAGCAGCACACGTCGATGAGCACGCCCGCTAGATCGCCGCCCGCATCGTCGAGCGCACGCCGCACGCGCATCTGCGCCTCGGCAATTTGATCACGCACGTCGATCCCGAAACCCGGCGCCATGCCTTGCGGCCGCTGGCCGAGCATCGCCTTCTCCCAGTTGGCCGTGACGCGGGGCATCATCTGTCCCTTGAGGAAGTCGCTGGCGAGCCGCTCAGCCGCTTCGCCTGCGGACGCGGACAGGATCGTGCGGCCATTGCCATCGCGATGCCGCCTGAGCCGCGCAATCGTGGCCGGCGCGTCACCTTTCTGACTGCCGGTCGCGCCGCGCGGCGTTACCTTCCCTGGCAGCGGAAGCGGCAGGGGCGTCTCACTACTAGCCGGCGCGAGGTTCAGTCCCCGCGATAGTTTCAGCATGCCCTCTTCGGTCAGCCGCAGCCGGCGTGGATCGCTCTCGCTGACGAGCCAGCCCTGGTCACGCGCATAGCTCACGAGCCGCGAAGAAACGGTGATGTGAGCGCCGTGGCCGCGCCTCTGTCCAGGCGCTGATAACCGCCAATCGCCATCGGCCGAACCGGGCGGGCGATCGAGATAAGCGCCCTTACGTCTTAACCGCGAGAGCATCTGCAGCATCGCGGAGGCGTTCGGAGTAGTGAGGTCAGAGGTCATAGATCACTTGATGAGTGGAGGATTGGCCTGTTGGATCCGTATGCGCCGCCGACGACCGTGAAAGCGCCAGTGTGAGAAAACGCTCCATGACCTCCAGCGTCACGTCGAGGTGCCGGTCGTTCTCGCGGCAATCTTCGATAAGTCCGGCTGCGTGCGCGACCGTCCGCCGGTCGCGCTCGAACATTTGACCGGTTTCGGTGAGGTTCAGCCCACACGCGACATGAGCGAGATACATCGCGATATGGCGCGCACGGATTGTCTGTGCTGTTCCGCGCCGAGGTCCCGCCACTTGGACCCAGGTGGCGCCATAGATATTTTCAACCAAACGGGCCACGAGCATACGGATCTGAGCCGACCGCAAACTCGCGGCGGTACGGCCCGTAAGTACCTGACTACCCATAATTTCATTGGGCTTGCCCGGTGATATCGTTGCGGGCATGTTTCACTCTTGTCACAAAGACGATCAGATGACTGATGGATGGGTGGACAGGCAGCAATCTGAAGTTATACGGTCCCGGCGTTATTGCACCCATTTTACACAACCACAGTAAATGCATCCGGCATTCTACAACTTAAGCGTGGCCTGTGACGGGTGAGAGAGACAGGCAACTTTCGATGACGACACGTATTCGCGAGGTCAGACGCAGGCGCCAGTTGACGCTCCAAGCTTTGGCCGAAAAAGTTGGAACGACGCCGCAAACCATTCAGCGTCTCGAAACCAACAATATGACGGTCTCGGTGGATTGGCTCTTGCGGATCGCCGAAGCTCTCGATCTCTCTCCCGCCGATCTGCTGGAAGGGGACCATCAGCGCCGCGTCCTGCGCTATCTCGGTGACGTAGACACGGCCGGCGTGGTGGTCGCGAAGGGTGAAGCGCCGCCCAATATCGCGGTCCATCTTCCCTGCGCCGATCCCGTCGCCGTAACCGTCAAAGTCCAACTCGGGCCATTTCTTGAAGGCACCATCCTGGTCGCCGACAAGTTGGAAACAAAGGACCACACTACGGCTGATGGCCGCGATTGCCTTGTCTCGCTGAAGTCGGGCTCGATCGTGTTTCGGCGGATTGTGGTGAATGGCGATGGGACGAAAGCATTCGTTCCCTACGCCGACCGCGCAGTCGTCGAACGCAATCTCGACATCGATTGGATCGCACCGGTTGTCATGGCGGTTCGCTATTCTGGCAGTCATCAACCAAAACCGGCCTAATCGGCGCGTCCCACTGCTGCGTCATACTGCGTGGCATGAACCACACCCGAAGGTCGTCCCGCCCGGCCAATGTCGCATCGCCTGAAGAAGCGGCGCGACGGCGAGAACTCGGCCGTCTCTTGCCATTATGGCCGCAGGAATTGGCGGACCTGTCGATCGAGGGACGCCGCCGGATCGTTCGGCTGCTTCGCAAGGCGCTGCGAGCAGAGCGCAAACGCGGCATCGACGGTCATTGGGCCTATGATCTCGCCCGGCACGCCGCGCTATTGCGCCTCTACAAGGCAGAGCAACGCGCCGTCGGACCTCGGCCCGATCAGTCAAAGTCACCTCGTCATTCCGTCATCAGACCCCCATATGAAAGCGACAGCATGCATTCCGCGTCGTAAAATGGATGGGCATGCGGTAGAAGCTTGAAAATATTTCAACCAAAAATGGAGATGGACATGGCGACGGCTCCTGCCAAATCCGGTTCCGGCCCAGTGATCGTCAAGTCGGACGCTGAATGGCGGTCCGAACTCAGCCCCGAGGCCTACAAGGTTACGCGCAAACACGGCACCGAACGCGCCGGCACGAGCCCGCTCAATCATGAGAAGCGCCAGGGCATGTTCAAATGTGTCTGCTGCGGCGCCGATGTGTTTGCGTCCGCGACCAAGTTCGAAAGCGGTACTGGTTGGCCAAGTTTCTACGCGCCCGCCAGCGCTGATGCGGTCGGTGAAAAGGACGACAGTTCGTTCTTCATGCGGCGCACCGAAGTGCATTGCGCACAGTGCGAGGCCCACCTCGGACACGTCTTTCCGGATGGTCCCGCCCCGACCGGCTTGCGGTACTGCATCAACGGCGTGGCGCTGACCTTCGAGCCCGACAGCAAATAACAATCGTCACTGCACGTGCACATCCTCTGGCGCGGTTGGACACTTCGGCCGCCGCGCGTCCCTCGACATCGGAACTCCTATCAATGACCGCATCTGTTTCGCGTCCCGCCGCGCCAAGGGCCGAGCGCCGTCCTTTAACGGCTGTCCGCCATGGCACGACGCTCGTCGACGACTTCGCCTGGCTCCGTGCTGACAACTGGCAGGACGTGATGCGCGATCCTGCGGTGCTCGACCCCAAGATCCGTGCCCACCTCGAGGCCGAGAACGCGTATACCGAAGGCGCGCTCGCCGATACGAAGGCGCTCCAGGAAACGTTGTTTCAGGAAATGAAGGGCCGCATCAAAGAGGACGATAGCTCCGTTCCTTCGCCCGATGGCGCGTGGTCCTACAACACCCGCTATGTAATCGGCGGCCAGTATCCGCTCGTCGTGCGCACCCCTCGTGACGGCGGGGCAGAGCAGGTGATGATCGACGGCAACAAGGAAGCGGAAGGAAAGCCCTATTGGCAGCTTGGATCGGCCGATCACTCGCCTGATCATGCGTGGCTTGCGTACGGCGTCGACGACAAGGGCTCCGAACTCTTCACGATCCGCATCCGAGAATTGACGACCGGCACCGATCTTGCCGACGAAATTCCCGATACGCGCGGCGCCGTGTGGGCCAATTCATCCGTGCTGTTCTACGTGCGGCTCGATGAGAACCACCGTCCCTTGTCAGTGTGGCGGCATGTCCGCGGCACCGCTGCTGCGGAAGACGTTTGCGTCTACGAGGAAAAGAACGTCGGTTTCTACGTCGGCGTTTCGCGCACGCAGTCAGGGCGCTTCGTCCAGATCATCGCGCATGACCACCAGACGACCGAAGTCTACTTGATCGATGCGACCGACCCGGTCGGCCCGGCAAAGATGGTCGCGCCCCGCCGGTTCGGTCACGAGTACGCGGTCGAGCATCACGGCGACCAGCTGATCATTTCAACGAACTCAGGCAATGCCGAAGACTTCCGCATTGTGACGGCGCCGATTGCCGACCCGCGCGAGGCGAATTGGCGGGAGTTGATCCCCCATAAGCCCGGTCGGCTGATCCTCGACATGGTTTGCTACGCGAGCCATCTCGTTCGCCTGGAACGGGAAGACTGCCTGCCGCGCGTCGTCGTCCGCGACATGAAAACTGGTGCCGAGCACGCGATAGCCTTCGAGGAAGAAGCCTATTCGCTCGGCCTCTCGCACGGCTACGAATACGACACGGCGTCGATCCGCTTCACCTACTCGTCGATGACCACGCCAGCCGAGGTCTACGACTACGACATGGTCACGCGCACGCGCGTGCTGCGTAAGCGTCAGGAAGTCCCGAGCGGTCACAATCCGGCCGACTACGTAACCCGCCGCGTCTTCGCGCCGGCCAAGGACGGGGAAACGGTTCCCGTCACGATTCTCTATCGCAAGGGCACCCCGCTCGACGGCAAAGCCCCGTTGTTCCTCTACGGCTACGGCAGCTACGGCATCTCGATCCCGGCTTCGTTCTCGACGTCGCGGCTGTCTCTCGTCGATCGCGGCATGATCTACGCCATCGCGCACATTCGCGGCGGCAAGGACAAGGGCTATCGCTGGTATACGGGCGGCAAACTCGCCACCAAGATGAACACGTTCACCGACTTCATCGCCGCCGGCGAGCATCTCGTCGCGATGGGCCTGACGAAACGCGGCCGCATCGTTGCCAACGGTGGCTCGGCGGGCGGCATGCTGATGGGCGTGGTCGCAAACCTCGCGCCGGATCTCTTTCTCGGCATCATTGCCGATGTACCCTTTGTCGACGTCCTCAACACGATGCTGGACGACACCTTGCCGTTGACGCCGCCCGAGTGGCCGGAGTGGGGCAACCCGATAACGTCGCCCGAAGAGTTCGCGCGCATCCACGCCTACTCTCCCTACGAGAACGTCACCCGCAAAGCCTACCCCCACATTTTCGCGTATGGCGGCCTCACCGATCCGCGCGTCACCTATTGGGAACCAGCTAAGTGGATCGCGAAACTGCGTGAGATGAACACGTCAGACAACCTCATCCTGCTCAAGACGAACATGGAGGGCGGCCACGGCGGTGCGTCCGGCCGCTTCGACAGCCTGAAGGAAGTTGCCGTTGACTACGCGTTCGCGCTGAAAATCGCAGGCATGGCTCACGCCTGAGGTGTCCGTGCGGCGAGCGGGCACACGACCCGCTCGCCCCGCTCGCCCCACTCGCGATGAGGCGCATGAGTTCAACGCCGGATATCGGCGAACGCCTCGTCGATGCGATCGAGTGCTTCAGTGAGGGTCTTGCGCGACGTCGCGAAATTGATGCGGATCCACCCTTCGCCGCCGGGCCCGAACTGCTCGCCCGGACTGACGAACAGCCGCGCCCGCTTCGCCATCCGGTCCGCGACATCGGCGGGCTTCAAGCCCGTTCCCGTGAAGTCGACCCAGGACAAGTACGTCGACGGCAGCTTCATCGACCGCGCGCCCGGCACACCCTTCGTGATGCGGCTATCGAGCAAGTCTCGATTGGCGGCAAGATACGGCAGCAGCGCGTCGAGCCAAGCTTCCCCCGTCCGCCACCCAGCTTCCGTCGCGATCATACCGAAGCTGTTGTAGGACGACAGCCCCGCCGCCATGATCCGGGCATCGAGCTTCTTCTTCATGTCGGCATTGGTGACGATGCAAGCGCCGACGTGTGCGCCGGCGAGATTGAACGTCTTTGTCGCCGCAACGCACGTAACGAGCTTGTCGGCGATTTCGGGTGCGGCCGTCAGCGCCGGAATGTGCTTCTTGCCATCGAGCAGCAGATCGCAATGGATCTCGTCAGACACGAGGATCAAATTGTTCTTCAGGCAGAAGGCGGCCAGTGCCTTGATTTCGGCCGCCGTCCAAAGCGTGCCGCCCGGGTTGTGAGGCGAGCAGAAGAACACCATCTTGGCCCGCGGCGTCAGCCGCTTTTGCGCATCGTCGAAGTCCATTTCGTAGCGGCCGTTGCGCTCGACGAGCGGGCAATCGAGGATGTTGCGGTCGTTCGCGGTGATGATCTTTCGAAAGGCATGATAGGCCGGCGGGAACACCACGATGTCATCGCCTGGCGCGGTATAGGCCTGGAGGATGAGGCCGAGACCTGAGACGATGCCGGGTGTCGGGCTGACCCACGCCGGGTCGACCTTGAGGCCGTGCCGCTTTTGCATCCAGGCGGCAAGCGCCTCGGCCCAGCTGCCCGTATCGGCGTAGTAGCCGTGCGTTCCGCGATTGACCTCGTCGAGTAGCGCCTGACGCACGCCGGCGGGAGCTGCGAAGTCCATGTCGGCAACCCACAGAGGGATCGCATCTGGCGCGGTAATACCGGACAGCTTGGCGATGCCGTCCCATTTGATGGCATGCGTGCCACGGCGTTCGATGACGCGGTCAAAGTCGAACATATCTGCTGAATCCTTTTGGCGCAGAAACCGCGCGTCCACCGGGCGGCATCGGCACCATTGATGTGAGGGGCGGCTAGAAGGTCAAGGCGGTGCAGCGCAAAGCAGCATGCTCAAAGAGGCAGCAAACGCATAAAAATTGAGCATACAAACCGTATTGCCTAAAGTGCGGGCTGCAAGATACCTCCGTGCTCACGGCATGCTCAATTGTCGAGCAGGGCGGGGAGGGGAATGGCCATGCAATCAGCTTTGACGCTCGACGGTTTGGCGACGGGGGCAGACGTCCTGTTTCTCCTGATGGGGGCGATCCTCGTCTTTGCGATGCACGGTGGCTTCGCCTTCCTCGAAGTCGGTACTGTCCGCCGCAAAAATCAGGTCAACGCCCTGGTGAAGATTATCGTCGATTTCGCCATCTCGACGGTGATGTATTTCTCCATCGGCTACGCCATCGCCTACGGCGTTTCGTTTCTCGTCAGCGCCGAGGGGCTGAATGGCGCCGCCAAGGGCTTCGATGCCCAAGGCCTCAGCCTGGTGAAGTTCTTCTTTCTCTGCACCTTTGCCGCCGCGATCCCCGCAATCATTTCCGGTGGCATAGCCGAACGCGCGCGCTTCTTGCCGCAATGTGTCGCCACAGCCCTGATTGTCGGACTGTTTTATCCCCTGTTCGAAGGCGTCGTATGGAACAAGAATTTTGGCATCCAGGAGGGCCTGTTCAAAGCGCTGTTCGGTGAAGAGTTCCATGATTTCGCAGGATCGGTCGTCGTTCATGCGGTCGGCGGGTGGGCGGCATTGGCAGCAATCTTGATCCTGGGACCGCGTCTCGGCCGCTATCAGGGAACCCGGTCTCTCGCGACGCCACCCTCGTCGATCATATGGCTTGCGCTCGGGTCCTGGTTGCTCTGCATCGGCTGGTTCGGGTTCAATGTCATGAGTGCGCAGACCGTGAAAACGGCAACGGGCCTCGTCGCCATGAACTCGTTGATGGCGATGTCCGGTGGCATCCTCGCGGCTCTGGTGGCCGGCGACAACGATCCTGGATTCGTCCACAATGGCGCTCTGGCGGGCCTCGTTGCCGTTTGCGCCGGATCCGATGTGATGCATCCAATCGGGGCGCTGTTCACCGGCGGCGCTGCAGGGGTCATCTTCGTCTATCTGTTCCAGTTGACCACCAATGCCTGGCAGATCGACGACGTGCTGGGTGTATGGCCATTACACGGGCTATGCGGCCTTTGGGGCGGCATCGCCTGCGGCATCTTCGGCCAAAAGGGGTTGGGCGGGCTTGGCGGCATAAGCTTCGGCGCTCAACTCGTCGGCTCGGTCGGTGGTGCCGTTTTCGGTTTCCTCGCGGGCTATGCCGTTTACAAAGTGGTCGACACTTTGGTCGGCCTCCGGCTCACGCCCGAGGACGAGCACGCCGGCGCCGATCTATCGATCCACAAGGTCACCGCAACGCCGGAGGACGATGTCCGCACCGGCCGGATGTGACCGAGACGTTGTCGAACCCCTCGGCTCGTGCCACCATCGGCCGCAGGGGGTCACCGACCACATGCCAACCTACTTCAGCCGCCGCGCCACGACCTGGATTGCCGCGTTCGTCGTGGCGGCCAACGGCTTTTTCCCGGCCCTCTGGATTCTGTTTACCTCGCTCAAGACCGAGCGCGAATTGATCAACGTGCCGATCACGATTCTTCCTGCCGCACCAACCTTCGATAACTTCGTCCGCGTCTTTACTGATCAGCCGATCCTATTGTTCCTTGCCAACTCTGTCGTGGTGGCGACCCTCTCGACCATCCTTTGCGTCGTGGTCTCGGCGCTGGCCGCCTATGCGCTCGTCCGCCTGCGCATTCCCGCGCCCGGCGTGATCCTGTCTGTGCTGATGGCCGTTGCGATGTTCCCACTTATATCGCTCGTCGTACCGCTGTTCTCCGTCATGCGCGACTTCGGCCTTCTCAACACGTGGCCGGCCTTGATCCTGCCCTACGCAGTTCTCTCGATGCCTGTATGCACGATGGTCCTCGTCTCATTCTTTCAAGACATACCGAAGGACCTCGAGAATGCAGCCATGATCGACGGCTGCACGCGGCTCGGTGCGCTCTGGCACATCGTCATTCCATTGACGGCGCCGGGCGTGTTTACCGCCGCGATCCTGTCATTCGTCAATGCCTGGGACGAGTTTCTGCTCGCACTCACGCTGAGCCCCAAGGTCGCGAGCCGGACGCTTCCGGTCGGCATTACGCTCTATCAGGGCGAATTCTCGTTTCCGTGGCCGATCATCTCGGCCGCACTGGTCATCGCCATCGTGCCCATTTCCATCATCATCGCCCTGTTCCAGGAGCGTGTTGTCGGCGGCTTGACCAGCGGCGGCATGAAAGGCTGACGATCGATTGGCCGGTGCGCAGCGCCCGTGGTAACAGGCGGACATGCTGCTCAAAATCGCAATCGCAAGTCTTGCCGTCGTGGTGCTCGTCGTCGGTGCCGCTTACCTTGGCCAGCGCCGCCTGATGTATTTTCCGGACACGCGACGGGTCCAGCCTGCCGCCGCAGGTCTCGCCAACATCGAAGAAGTCGTGATCAAAGCGCCGGATGGCGTTGCGCTCGTCAATTGGTGGGGCAAGGCCAAGCACGGCCAGCCAACCATTCTCTATTTCCACGGCAACGGCGGCGCGCTCGTCACCCGGGCCCCGCGCTTCGAACGATTCATGGGGGAGGGCTGGGGCCTCTTCATGATGGCCTATCGGGGGTATGGCGGCTCGGGAGGATCGCCAACCCAAGCCAACAACATCGCCGATGCCGTCCGCGCCTATGATTATCTGTTAGCCCAAGGCTTGAAAGCCGATCAGATCATCCTCTACGGCGAGAGCTTGGGAACGGGCGTCGCAGCGCGGGTCGCCGTCGGCCGTCGAGCAGCCGGGCTGATCCTCGAAGCGCCCTACACCTCGACCGTCGCCGTTGGCGCGCTGCAATATCCCTTCCTGCCGGTCGCCCTCGGGATGCGGGACCGTTACGAAACCGATCAGGTGATCGCCGCCATCAACATGCCGCTGCTCGTTATCCACGGCGCCCGCGATTCGGTTATTCCAGCCGCAATGGGGCGGCGCCTAGTAGAGATTGCCCGCGAGCCGAAACGCTTCGTTGAATTCCCGGCCGGAGGACACTCCGATCTCTATCTGCCTCCCAACAATGCCTTGAGCGACGTTCGCTCCTGGGTTGCCGGCCTGGCCACTGCTCGTTGAACCGCCGCGTGGATGGGCGCGCTGCCCACCGTTCACCCCCTTGTTGCCCGCAGAGCCATCAGTTCAGCGGGAAGCACGAGCCTGTGACTTCCCACGATACGTCAATCTGCTAGGGTGCGGCGGCTTCGCGCCGTGGCTAGCCGGCCAGGGGCCTGTCATGCTGCGCTATGCGCGGCGGCGAATAGATGTTCAGCGGGGATGAGCCGGGCGGCATCGTCCGGCGGCAAGGGCAACGACACATGGCCGTGACTAAGACCTGGGTTTTGCGAACTGCGGTGATCGGAGGTGCCGCGGCACTCGTCGCTGGCGCCGTGTCGCTTCAAAAACTCTCCGCTCAAAGCGCGGCCCCTGCTCAAGCCCTCCCAGCAACAGCGCAAACGCCCGGCGCCGCCCCGAAATCCGGCGCACCCGCACCGGGAGCCGGCGCAGGCGCCACCGGCCAGCAGTTGCCGAACGTCACGACCTCGAAACCTGTCGTGAAGCCGATCGTCGAATGGGACGAGTACACAGGCCGGTTCGACGCGGTTGAAACTGTCGAGGTTCGCGCCCGCGTATCGGGCTATCTCAACGAAGTGCACTTCAAGGATGGCCAACTCGTCAAGAAGGGCGATCTGCTCTATTCGATCGACCCCCGCCCGTTCGAGCGCGCTCACGAGCAGGCGAAGGCCGAACTCGCCCAGGCCAGCACCAAAGCCGAGAATACGACGCTCGACGTTGAACGCGGCCGCCCGCTCGTCGAACGCAAGGTGATGTCCGAGAAGGTCTTCGACGACCGCGCCAATGCGTTGCGCGAGGCTCAAGCACTCGTGAAGGTCGCCGACGCCAAAGTGAAAACTGCAGAACTCGATCTCTTCTTCACGAAGATTACTTCGCCGATCTCCGGCCGGATCTCTCGATCCAACATGGTCGCCGGCGCTTGGGTGTCAGCCGGCGCTGCGGCGAATGCCGCGCTGCTCACCACCATCGTCAGCCAGGACCCGATCCATCTCTACTTCGATATCTCGGAGAATAACTGGATCAAGTACCGCCGCATGATCGAAGCGGGGACCAAAAAGGGCGCAGCCCAAATCGGCTCTGAAGTGCAGCTCGCTCTTCCCGACGAAACAGGTTACCCGGTCAAGGGCAAGGTCGACTTCGTCGACAACCGCCTCGACCAGGCGACAGGAACGATGCGCGCGCGCGCCATCGTCGACAACAAGGTCGGCCGCTACTCGGCCGGCATGTTCGCCCGAGTCCGCGTTCAAGGATCGGACGAATACAGTGCGGTGATGATACCCGATGAGGCGATCGGTACCGACCAGACCAACAAGTTCGTCTACGTCGTCGCCGAGGATGGCACCGTTGCACGCAAGGCCGTGACGCTCGGTCCCATCGTCGACAATCTTCGTGTGGTCCGCACCGGGGTGACGGCTGATGATTGGGTCATCACCAAGGGCATCCAGCGTGCCAGGCCAGGGGCCAAGGTTGCCGCCAAGCGTGAGGAAATCAAGGTCGGCAACGCGCCGGCTCAGGGCGCGAAGACGCAGTAGAGCCGATCTGCTCCAGCCCCAGCACCAACTGCCGCACACGAGCGACCGACCATGAGACTTTCACGCTTCTTCATCGACCGGCCGATCTTTGCAGCCGTCGTGTCGCTTTTCATCACCATCGTGGGGGCGATCGGCTACCGCGGTCTCGCCGTCAACCAGCTTCCCGAAATCGCCCCACCCACCATCGTCGTCTCTGCCAACTACCCCGGCGCGTCAGCTCAAACCGTCGCAGATACCGTCGCCGCCCCGATCGAGCAGGAGATCAACGGCGTCGAAGGCATGATCTACATCTACTCGCAGTCGAGCAGCGACGGCAGTGTGTCGGTCGTCGTCACGTTCGATATCGGCGTCGATATCGACCGTGCCCAGGTGCTCGTCCAGAACCGAGCGCAAGCCGCCGAACGCCGCCTGCCGGATGAGGTCCGTCGCAATGGCCTGACCATCCGCAAGCGCTCCCCCGACCAGTTGCTCAACATCCATCTTCTCTCCCCTGATGGCACCTACGACCAGGTCTATATCTCGAACTACGGATTGCTGAATGTTCGCGACAAGCTGATGCGCATCGAAGGCGTCGGCGACGTCGCGATGTTTGGCGCGCGCGAGTACGCCATGCGCATTTGGCTCGATCCCGAGCGCCTCGCGATGCGCAATCTCACCGCGGAGGAAGTGCTCGCGGCGCTGCGCAATCAGAACGTCCAAGTCGCCGGCGGCGCCGTCGGAGAACCTCCTGTCGAATCGAAGAATGCATTTCAGCTCCAGCTGCAGTTGAGGGGGCGTCTGCGCCATCCCGACGAGTTCAACGAGATCGTCGTCAAGATCGGCGCGGATAACCGCGTGGTCCGCCTCAAGGACATCGGCAAGGCCGAACTTGGTGCGCTCAGCTACTCGGCCTATGGCTACGCCGACAAAAACCCGGCAACGGTGCTCGTCGTCTCACAGCAAACCGGCTCCAACGCTGTGACGGCGACCGCCGCTGTGAAGGCCGCGATGGCTGAAATGGCCAAGTCGTTCCCGAAGGGTCTCGAATATCGCATCACCTACAACCCAACCGAGTTCGTCGAAGTCTCGATCAACGAGCTCTACAAGGGCATGCTTGAAGCGGTCTTGCTCGTCGTCGTCGTCGTCCTGCTATTCTTGCAGACGTGGCGCGTGACGATCATCCCTGTCCTGGCCATCCCGATCTCGCTCATCGGCACCTTCGCCATGATGCAGGCGTTTGGCTTCTCGCTGAACATGTTGACGCTGTTTGGCCTCGTGCTCGCCGTCGGTATTGTAGTCGACGACGCCATCGTCGTCGTCGAGAACGTCGAGCGCAAACTGCGCGAGGGCCTCACGCCGATGGAAGCCGCCAAGGTCTCCATGGACGAAGTCGGCACCGCGCTCGTCGCGATTGCGCTTGTGCTTTGTGCCGTGTTCGTGCCGACCGCCTTCATCACCGGCATCACCGGCCAGTTCTATCGCCAGTTTGCGATCACGGTCGCAAGCGCAACCGTCATATCGCTCGTTGTTTCGTTGACGCTCTCGCCGGCATTGGCGGCCCGCCTCCTGAAGCCGCACAACGATCACCCGCCGCATAACTTCATGTGGTTTTTGACGTGGCCGATGCACAAGTTCTTCGACGGCTTCAACTGGTGTTTCGACAAGATCGCCAACGGCTATGCGCGCCTCGTCCGCGGCCTCTCGGCCATTTGGCCGATCGTACTCGTCGTCTACGCGGCCCTCATCGGCTTTGCCTATTGGTTCATTCCGCAGATCCCGACCGGCTTCATTCCGAACATGGATCGCGGCATCGCGATCGTCTCGCTCCAGCTTCCATCCGGCGCGTCGCTCGCCCGCACCGACGAACTCGTGCGCCGCGTCAACGATATCATCCTCGCGGCGCCCGGCGTGAAGTACACCAACGGCTTCTCCGGCCGCAACGGCGCGACGTTCACGAACACCTCCAACTTCGGCTCGTTCTTCGTGGTCATGAAGGACTTCGAGGAGCGCGCCAAGGACAAGCTCGACATCAATACGATTGCCAATGATCTGCGCCGCCGCCTCAGCCAGGTCCAGGAAGCGACGGCACAGGTCTTCGTACCGCCCCCGGTGCGCGGCCTTGGCTCATCGGCAGGCTTCTCGATGCGCCTGCAGGATACACTCGGCATTCCGCCCAACGAGTTCGCCCAAATCGCTCAAGACCTCATTCAAGCCACGTTGCGCCATCCCAAGATGCAATCGGCGTTCACGACGTTCGCGGCCGGCACGCCGCAGGTCTACGTCGACGTCGATCGCGACAAGGCACAGATGCTGAAGGTTCCCATCGACCGGATCTTCGAGGCGCTGCGCGTCTACATGGGGTCCGCCTACGTCAACGACTTCAACATGTTCGGCCGGACTTACCGCGTGACGGCCCAGGCCGATGCGCCCTGGCGCCTGGCACCCGAGGACATCAGCCGGCTGCGTACCCGCAATGCCGAGGGTGAAATGGTGCCGCTTGGTTCGCTGGTAGCACTCCGCCCTTCCTCAGGCCCCGACCGCGTCGTGCGCTACAACCTCTACCCCACCGCCGAAGTGCAGATGGGTACCCTGCCGGGCCACAGCAGCGGGCAGACCCTGGCAGCAGTCGAGCGCATCGCCGCACAAACTCTCCCACCGGGTATTGACTACGAG
>JAPXTA010000015.1:0-53676 GCA_033812735.1 Hyphomicrobiaceae bacterium
GCGCTGAAGCGCGAGCATATCGACGCGAGTGGGACGCAGCGGCAATCCGGTCTGCAGCACGGTCTTGGCGCGCGCCGCGACATCCCGTTCGAGTTGTTGATCCTTGACCTTTCGCTCACGGCTCACCCCGACGCCCTCCGTCCGCAACGGTCCAATGCAGGGCCGCCATAGCCGCCTCGGCCGTGGGCCGCTAGTCTGCAAGACATCCCTGCCAGGAGCTTCAAGATGCGCATCTTCGCAGCCTCGCTCGCCACCGAAACCAACACATTTTCTCCGGTCCCGACGGGCTATTCAAGCTTCGTCGCCGGTGGCGCCTATGCGCCAGGCCAGCACCCAGATCAGCCACTGCTGTGTACCGCACCACTCTACGTCGCACGCCGCCGAGCCAAGGCGGAAAACTTTACACTGATTGAGGGATCATGCTTCTGGGCCGAACCGTCAGGCACCTGCAGCCGTGCCGGTCACGAGAAGATGCGCGATACGATCCTCGCTGAATTGAAGGCCGCACTTCCCGTCGACGCCGTGCTGATGGGCTTCCATGGCGCGTTCGTCGCCGAAAGCTGCGACGATGTCGAAGGCGACATGCTGGAGCGTATCCGCGCCCTCGTCGGGCCAGACTGCATCATCGGTTGCGAGTATGATCCGCACTGCCACATGACCGAGAAGCGCGTTCGCCTTGCCACCGTCTCGACCGTCTTCAAGGAATACCCGCACGTCGATTTCCTGGAACGAGGCGAAGAACTTGTCGAAATGGTCCTCCAAACGCTGCGCGGCAAAATCAAGCCGGTCGCATCGCTCTATGATCCGCGTATGATTGACTTCTTCCCGACCACGACTGAGCCGATGCGATCTTTCGTCGATCGTGCCAAGGCGCTCGAAGGCAAGGACGGCGTCCTGCATGTCTCGATCGTGCACGGCTTCAACCACGGCGACGTGCCGGAGATGGGTTCGCGCATTCTCGTCTACACCGATAACCAGAAGGCAAAGGGCGACGCACTCGCGAAGAAGCTAGGCGAAGAGCTCTGGGAGAAGCGCGGTACGTGGTGCGCCGCATTGCTTCCGTTCGACGAAGCCATGACGCGCATTCTGACCCACAATGCTGGCACCGCCATTCTCGCTGAGCCACAGGACAACGCAGGCGGCGGCGCCACGTCGGACAACACGGTTACGCTCCACGAATTCCGCAAGCGCATGGCGTCGAATGTGGCTGTTGCGCCGATGTGGGACCCCGTCGCGGTCTCGTATTGTCACGCAGCAGGGGTCGGTGCGCGCATCCCGCTCCGCATCGGCGGCAAGGCGTCCGAGGGGTCGGGAACGCCTGTTGACGCGGAGGTCGAAGTTATCGCACTCGGCACCGACGCCTGGCAAAGCTTCGGTGCCGCCAAGGTCAAACTCGGCGACACCGCAGCCGTTCGCCTCGACAACGGCATCGACGTCATTCTGATTTCGAGCCGGACACAGGCATTGGGACGCGAGCTATTCACCCATCTCGGTCTCGACCCAGCCTCCTACCGTGGCATGGCGCTCAAATCGGCACAGCACTTCGCGGGCGCCTTTGGCCCCGTCTCGACGTTGATCGTCCGCGCCGACACCGGCGGCTGCTGCCCATACGACTCTCGCAAGCACGACTATCAAAAGATCAACCGCCCGCTCTGGCCGATGGACGACAAAGTCGAGGGACGGTTTGTCGTCTAGCCTTTTGGCACAGCCGCCGGGTCCATCCAGAACGTCTCCCAGATGTGACTGTCCGGATCCGCGAAGCTGCGGCTGTACATGAACCCGAGATCCTGCTTGGGATTTATGTCCGCCGTGCCACCGTTCGCGCCGGCGGCATCCGTGATGGCGTCCACCGCCGCCTTCGCATCGACCGACAATGCCAGCATGACTTCGCTCATCGTCTTTGGCGGGATCGGCCGCTGCGTGAATTGCCGCCATTTGTCGTGCGTCAGCAGCATCACGTGGATGGCCTCGCTCCACACCATGCAGGCCGCCGTTGCATCGGTGAAGTGTGGATTGTTCGTAAAGCCGAGTGCCGCGTAGAACGCCATCGACTTGCGCAAATCGACAACCGGCAGGTTCACAAAGATCATCTTCGTCATCGGCGATGCATTCCTTTTGCTGCTCCAGCTGTCATTTCTCTGCAAGGGCCTTGAGGCTCGCGAGCCCGCGCTCGAACGCACCGCCAACCATCCGCTCGCCCATCACGGCATGGATCATCTTGCCGGGGTATGACTGGCGGCCGGTCATCGACCACGTGACGTCTGTGCCGGTGCCGTTCGGCGTGAGCACGAACTCGACACGGTTGCTGGCCGATATCGGCGCCGTCATGTCGAGTTGCATCACGACACGGCTTGGCGTTTGGGACTCGATGATGGCGATGCGGCCCGCGCCTGAGCTGCCGCCGCCGAACTCGTTCATGGCGCCGGCTCCGCGATCCGGTCCGCTGTATTTGAGAACGGTCTTCGGATCGTCCTTCACGAACGGGTTCCAGGTGTTCATGACTTTCAAATCGTCGATGAGCGGGAATATCTTGTCAGCGGGCGCCTGAATGCGCGCCGTGCGCGACACGCTGAAGGTATCGGGCTGCATCGCGGCATAGACCAGAAAGACCGCGATTGCCGCAACCATCAGCAGAAAAAACGTCTTGAGCATGGCGTCAGTCCTTTCGCAGACACTGCAACCATGAAGACGTGCGGCGTGTCCCGGTGCCGACACCTCCAGCGATAGAAAGTTTGGCTTGAGACGCGACTCTTACCCGGCTGCAGCACCCGGAAAGAAGATGCCGACCGGCCGGATCTCGTAAGCGCCGCCCGGATTGGCCTTGCCGAGATCGCGCGCGATCTCCAGGGCTTCGTCCATCGAAGCGCAGTCGACGATGTAGAAGCCGAGCAACTGCTCCTTCGTCTCGGCAAACGGCCCGTCGAGAACCAGAGGCGGCTCGCCGTCCTTGCGCAATGTCATGGCAGCCGTTGTCGGCATCAGCCGCGCCACAGGTCCGAGCTTGCCTTCTTTGACGAGCCTTTCCTGCACCGCACCGAGCTTTGCCATGACAGCATCATCGTGCTCCCTAGACCAGGCGCACGTCACCTTTTCGTCATGATAGCAGAGGATCGCATACTGCATGCGTGTCTCCCGTGTCGTTGATGATGGGAGACGGATCGCACTAGCGGCCGATCACCATGTCGTCCCGGTGAATGAGTTCGGCACGCCCTGCGTGGCCGAGGATGGCCTCGATATCAGCGCTTTTTTTGCCGATAATCAACTGCGCGTCGCCAATCGAGTAGGCAACGAGACCGCGCCCGAGTTCGCGACCGCTTGTGCTCCGGATGACGACTGCGTCGCCACGCTCGAAGCCGCCGTCTACCTTCGCGACACCGGCAGGCAGCAAGCTCTTGCCGGCGGCAAGCGCCTTCTCCGCGCCCGCGTCCACAAAGACCGACCCGCGTGGCTCGAGCTGCCCGGCGATCCAGCGCTTGCGAGCCGCGACCGGATCGGACGACGCAAGAAACCAAGTCACAGGGGTGCCAGCCGAGATCGTGCTGAGCGCATGGTTTGGCTTGCCCGAAGCGATCACCATGTTGGTACCCGACGCGAGCGCGATCTTCGCCGCCTCGACCTTCGTGCGCATCCCACCCTTCGAGAGTTCTGTGCCGGCGTCGCCTGCCATCGCTTCGATCTCAGGCGTGATCGCGCGCACTTCGGGAATATGCGTCGCTGCCGGATCGACACCGGGTGGTGCGGTATAGAGGCCGTCGATATCAGACAGCAACACGAGGCAATCCGCGCTCATCATCGACGCGACGCGCGCCGACAGGCGGTCGTTGTCGCCATAGCGAATCTCGGCGGTTGCGACGGTATCGTTCTCGTTGACGACCGGAATGGTCTTATGCGCAAGCAGCGTCTCGATCGTGCGCCGCGCATTGAGGTAGCGCCGCCGCTCCTCGGTGTCGCCGAGCGTCAGCAAAATCTGCGCAACACCCAATCCGCGCGCACGGAAAACGTCTTGATAGGCGCTCGCGAGCGAGATCTGCCCGACGGCCGCCGCCGCCTGTGACTGCTCGAGCTCGAGCGGTCCCTTCGGTAGCCCGAGCACATGCCGCCCGAGCGCGATCGCACCAGACGACACCAGGATGACGTCCTTGCCCGCCTCGACCATCGCTGCAACATCGTCAGCAAGCGAATTGAGCCAGGTCGCGCGCAGACGCCCCGTTGAACGGTCGACGAGCAGCGCCGAACCGATCTTGATGACGATCCGCTTGGCCTTGGTCCACTCTGGACGCGCAGATGATTTCGTTGCCTTTGTCATGTCGTGGCATTTCGCATGATTTGAGAATGAGCGGAAGAGCTACCAGTTCACTGGCTTCGGGGCTCACGCTGGAAACTCGCGCACGACTTTCGTTCCACTCAATAGATCATGCAGCGGGCGCTTCCTTGCAAACGCCGCGTATGCCAAGTGAAGTAGGAAGCAAAACGTGAGAACCTGAAAGACGGCGGCGAGCCAGGGATCCTGGCCGAGCAGTCCGGAGATGGTGAGATCTAGTTTCATTCGCCAAGGCGCCGCCTCCGGTCCGTAAAGTGACGTCGACGCGGACACGCCCAGCAAAACCGCCAAGCGGACGAGTGATCGGCCAACGGCGTTTCCAAGGCGTATGACAGTGCCGGCGGTGGTGCGAACCAGCCGGGCGACGAACCATTTTGCGAACGTCGTTCCGCGGCGCCACTCGAGCAGGATCAGATAGATCGCGAGCGCAGGTGCGGCCAGCCAATCAACGATCAGTGCTGGCGCCGGAAGGCCGGCCGTGTCGACCGGAATGCTGAGCGCGTCATGGGCAATCTCCCCGCCGTCCGCTCGGCCGCTGACAACGAGGCGGTCGTCTCGAAGCAATCCAAGCAACGACCGCGTGCAGCGCCGCGCTGATGTCGGCTCGAAGTCGGCAGGCAGCCTCAGTCCCTCCGGAACCGGCGCGGCCGGACGGCAGGTCGTCGTCGCCACCACGGGGTTGTCGAGTCGGAGGCGGCCATCGGCGGCGATCGAAAGGCCAACAACGGCAATTAACAGTACGAACTTGACGAGGAAGATATCGACCGCAAAAGCAATGAGACGGATCCCAACGCCAATCGGCTCACGCGCTCCGCGCCCCGCTGAGTCCGATGCGTCCGCCACCGTACCGGTCTCCCATGCTGCCGATGTTCGACGGCGGATGTTAGTTCCAAGCAGGAGAGAGGCAACGAAATCAGACGGCGAGCCTCACGGCTCCCATTTCTTCGGCGTTTCGTCGGCTGTGTCCTCGTCTTCGACGGGTCCATCGGCCTTGCGCACTTCCTTGGCGAGCGCGAATAGCGCGTCCTTCATGCCGAGGCCCGAGACGGCCGACAGCACCATCGGCTTGCGCTTCGTCACCGCACGCAAAGCATCCTGCTTCTGCGCGATTGTCGCCATGTCGAGCGCGTCGCACTTCGATAGCGCCACGATTTCCTTCTTCTTCGCGAGTTCCGGCGAATACGCCTTCAACTCCGCGCGCACCGTCTTATAGGCGCCCGCGACATCCTCCTGCGTGGCATCGACGAGATGCAGCAGCACGCGGCAGCGTTCCACATGGCCAAGGAACCGCGTGCCGAGACCTGCGCCTTCGTTGGCGCCTTCGATGAGCCCCGGAATGTCGGCGAGCACGAAATCGACGTCGCCCGCTTTCACGACGCCGAGGTTCGGATGCAGCGTCGTGAACGGGTAACCTGCGATCTTCGGCTTGGCTTTGGAGACCGCCGCCAGGAACGTGGACTTGCCTGCGTTCGGCAGCCCGACGAGACCGGCGTCGGCGATCAACTTCAGCCGCAGCCAGATGACGAGTTCTTCTGCCGGCTGCCCAGGGTTGGCGTGCCGCGGCGCTCGGTTGGTCGGGCTCTTGAAATGCGTGTTGCCGAAGCCGCCGTTGCCGCCTTTGGCCAATAGGAACTTGTCGCCGACCTTCAGAACTTCGCCGAGCAGCGTCTCCTCGTCCTCCGCCAGCACCTCGGTCCCCGGTGGCACCTTGATGATGGCATCGTCGCCATTCGCGCCATGACGTTCCTGCCCCATGCCGGGCTCGCCGTTCTTGGCGAAAACGTGCTGCGAATAGCGGTAGTCGATCAGCGTGTTGAGATTGCCGACGCACTCGACCCAGACGTCGCCGCCTTTGCCGCCGTTGCCCCCGTTTGGCCCGCCGAACTCGATGAACTTTTCGCGCCGGAACGACACGCAGCCGTTTCCGCCCGCGCCGGACCGAACGTAAAGCTTTGCAGTATCGAGGAATTTCATGGGTCTAAGCCTGGTTGCCCAAGGCGCGGCTCTGCCCTCGGGAAGCGGGATGTATCACAGAACGTGGCACCGCGCAGGCGCGAAACCATCAGCCGTTTGAAATGGTTACGGTCTGGGAAGCCGTCAACCGCTGGCAACCGTCATATCGAGCGGCCGCGTCGCCGGCGTCTCCCCCTCGAACCCCTGCGCCAGGATCCGCCCGGTTGACGGTTCTGCAACCATGACAAGCTTCGTCTCGTGATTGAGCAGCGGCCACCGCGCCCAGTCGAGATCCCACCGCCCACGGACGTCTTGCATCGCTGCGCGCCGGGTATCGTTCTCGAATGCGCGGTAGTGGCCCCCATGCCAATCCGGCGCGGCCCATTCGTTGACCGCGATCGGTTCGCCCGAAATCCGCGCGCTGGTCTCGCGCCGCTCGATCACGACCGATTGGCCCGCCTTCGTCCCGACCAGCGTGAAGATCGTCGGCGTCGCGATCGGGGTCGAAGCGAGCATCTCGCGCGCCGTGGCGAAGTCCGGCGCCGTCTCGAACACGCGGCGCAACAGATGAACCGGCTGGATATGCGTCGTCGTCCAGCGTTCGCGCAGATTGAGCAGCCAGTCGGCCGGAAGGACGCGCGTGCGCTTGCGGAACTGCGGCTGGTTGATGGCTGCCGCGAAACGATGCGGCGCCATACCTTGAATGACGCCGGTGAAGGCGGGCCATGTCAGCGACAGCCATGCGCCAAGCGGATTGGCACTCCGCGCCGCAAGGACGTAGCGGCCGATACCCGCCACATCCCAGTCGAGCACGCGCATCATCAGTTCGCTTTGCCCCGTTGGCGCAATCTTGCCCGCGCTCGTGCAGCCCCACTCGTAGCTGACGTTGAGATAATAGAGACCCGGCTCGCGCGATTTTTCGGCGAGATACCGGATCTCCTCGAGATACGGCGACTGGTTCCGCTCGAGCCAGCGCCGCGACACGGCATCCGCAACCCGCAATGCCGGTTTCGGCACGCCCTTCGTCGCAACGGCGAGCAACTCGTAGCCGCGCCCGCCGACCAGCCGCGCGAGTTCCACTGGATAGTTGGCACCCACGTCGAAAACGGGGATTTCGGGAAGGACTTCGCTCATGTGCCACCGTCTTCACGTGGTAGTCGATGGGAAAGCCAGTCCTCAATGTATCGGTTCAACGCTTCCGTTAGACATTGTAGCTCATTGGGAAAATACTTAACTTTCGCTTCGTCAATTGAAGCGCCCCGTGCAAGCCATTGCTCGCCTTCCTGACGCTGCTCGTCCCAAGTTCTATCTTCGTAAAATTCGTAATAGTAACGCGCTTTCGTAAACACGTCTTTCCAGGCGCGGAATAGCATCTTCAGGTCTGAGAAGACCGTGTGACCTGACATGCGGACCCTGGAGTAAGCTATCAGCTCCTCTTGGAGATCATCAGGCAGCAACCGCCAAAGCCCATCGTAGTCATGCCCGCCTTCAAGACCATGTTTTCTCCAATGGTCCTTCTTGTATCTATCGGTTGATATCAAGATCGCGCATTTTAGGAGGACTTCAAAAGCCAAGATTGAGATCAAAGAGGCGGAGTCAGAAGTCGCGGCAAGTGATCCGCTCAAGATTTCAGCGTCATGCAAACGGCAATTCGCTTCGCCGTGCATGCGTCGAACACGATCTACCTTCAGCTGATTTTCTAAGATGTTGGCTGGCATTGGTTCAACGAGACGGTTCTACGACCGCCCCTTATCCTTCTTCCGCACCATCCACGGCTTGTCGTAGTCGCCGGCCATGATGCAGCCCTTGGGGCGGATCAATCCGACGACTTCGGCGAGATCGAAATGCTCGATCTGCGCGCGAACCTGCGCCGCGTTCTTGTAGGCGATCGGGCTCTCTGACACGTCCGGCCGATCGTAGAAGAAGCGCACGTCGAGTCCTTCCGTTTGCCGGTCGAGCAGTTCGCGGCTCTTCGCCAGGAACGGCTCGGGCGCCAATCCGTGCAGTCCCTGTTCGCGCAGCAACTGCGTGCGGCTCTTGTTACGGCCCGCGCCATGCGGCGAAAAACTCGCGTACTCGTCGCGGTCGTTGCCGAGCGTCAGCAGAATGGGCGACGCCATGTTGAGCGGGATCAGGCCGAGCAGCGGATGCCCAGCCTCGTCCTTCCACGCCGGTGTCGCGCCCTTGCCGTGAAAGTATCGATCGCCACGCTTCCAGACGAAGTTGTGCTCGTTGCCGAACGCAGCGAGCGGATCGACACCGAGCCGCGCCAGCGTGCGCTGATGCACGAGCTGGTGGTTCCGCTTCGTCCAGCGTCCGACATACTGCAACGCTTCCCAGTATAACTGGCCTTGCTCGGACTCTGGATCGAGCCAAGCTTGCTGCATAGGCGTATCGGGCGATACCTTCTGCGTGTGCGCCATCGCCGCGGCAATGCCGCGCTTGTAGACCTGCGCGCCGAGATCGCGGCTGCCGTGATGCGTCACCAGCACGTTGACGCGCGCCTTGCCGTCGATGGCAACGGCCAGTTCCTGCTGCCCATGCGAACGCAACGCCTCAACCATCACCTGCGAGACATCGAGCGATCCGAGATAGGCGAAATGGTTGCCGTCGCCCTGGTCTGCAAGCTGCGCCTTCGCCCGCTCCGCCAACTGAGCGAGAAACGGATTGCGCGTCTCCTCGATCTCGTCGGTGATCGCGTCGGGCACGCGGTCCTCCGGCTTGCGCCCGCCGGGGCCAAACCGTGTCGAAACCTTCAGCGCATCCATGAACGCCGTCGTGTCGACGCCATCCGGAAACACCGTGGCATACATGGAGCAGCAGATGTCGGCCGAATGGAACGCCGGATGGATGCCGCGTGAAACGACCGCGCCGCCGACAGGGATGGTACCGGGCGCAGATCCCGACGGACACGCATCTGGCATGATCGCACCATGGTCCAGCACCGGACAGCGCATCAGCTCGTCCATGTGCCGCTTCACGGCGGCGATGTTGTCCTCGTCTTCCTGCGTCTCCGCATGAATGGCAACGCCGTAAGCGCCACGCGCCTTGCGCTTGATGATCGCAGGCTTCGGGAATGCCGCCGTCACCTTGTCACGAATATAGACGAGGCCCTTGCCCTCCGCCTCCAATAGGCGTGCAAGGGCAAGGGCCTCCTTGAACTTAGGACCCTTGGGGACATCCCATGAGACCAGAATGTCCCCGTTGATTTTGCTCATGACACTCGAAAATCGGTTTCAAAGTTGATCTGCGGCCGCATCGACCGCGGTGGAAAGCGAACACCGTCCGCATCATAGCCGATCGCTCTCAGATTGCGCTCATAGTGATCGACCTCGAACGTCCCGAGAAACGGCGAATTGATCTCGCCGTTGCCCGCATAGCGAAATCCGTTCTTGCGCAGCACGTCCGCCGATGCCGTGTTGTGCGGCATCACGCTCGCCCTGAGACGCGGTAGCCGCGACAGCAAGCGAGTCATGTCGATGACGCCTTTCAGCGCCTCGCTCATGTAGCCGCGATCCCAATGCTCGGGAGCAAGGTGATAGCCGACATAACCGTAGCTGCCGCGATCGTCGTGCTTGACGCCGACACCGACAAATCCGATCGGCCGCTCCCATTGCGAGCGAAGCGCGATGACGAGGCCAAGACCAGTACCATCGCCGTTGGCGGCCCGCGTCGCAGCGATCCGCTCACGTGCGAACGCTTCGGCCGCACCCACGGGCCAACTGCCGGTCGACGTGGCAACTTTCGGGTCGCCGGAAAAAGTGGCGACATGCGCCGCGTCGGCATTGCGCGGCCACCGCAGCCAAAGCCGCCGGGTGCCGATCATGAAAACTTCGTCGCGGGTTAGTTCAGGGTACATCGTGCCGCTCCTGATCATGGACGTGGCAAACTGGAAGGCGGCGGCTCCAAGGCCACCGGGCGAGACAGGCGATACGTCAGCGCGCGGACATCGTCGTTCCGCGCGATGCTTCGCATCATTCGTTCGCCGGTCTGAGTGAAGCCGAGCTTTGCGAGAACGTGGCCTGACGCGGGATTGTCCTCGAAGTGGCTGGCGGTCACGGTGAGCGTTGGACACCAGCGAAGTGACGCCGCTATGACGGCTTGCCCCGCTTCGGTCATAAAGCCGCGTCCCCAGAACGGTTTCCCCAGCCAATAGCCGAGATCCGCGCTGGTCTTGTCCACAGCCTCGAGCCCAATCACGCCGATCACCCCGTTCGCATGCACGATCGCGAGCGCTTTCCCAACCGCTCCCGCCGCAATGAAATCCCGCGCATCCCGCTCGCTATAGGGATGCGGTATTCGCGCGGTCATCCGCGACACCTCGAAATTGCCCGCGAACATCGCGACCCGCGGCGCATCCGTGACCTGGAGCGGCCTGAGCTTCAGCCGCGGCGTGTGCACCGTCTCTGCCAGGAACGGAAAGCCGCTCTCCACGACCAACGCGCGTTCCGGCCGGCTCCACGTAGTGGTGTCGGAACGCGCAGATAAAGAAGTTGTCGCGGTCATCGGTAGGCTCCTTCGCGGGGTATCGGCGCTGCGGGATTGCGGACGCCGGTTGGGAAACTGGGATCGGTTCAAACGCGAAAAGGGCCGGTGCATCGAGTGCACCGGCCCTTTCGGGAAACTGCGAGATCTGGGTGGAGCGGCGCTGAGCCCTCGTTCCGGATCTGGCTTTGAGCCAGACCCTGGTGCGGGGCTCTGGCCGGTTACTCCGCGGCTTCCGCCGCTACAGGCATAATCGATACGTACGTGCGGTTGTTTCGTTTCGTCGCAAAGCTCACCACGCCGTCACATTTCGCAAACAGGGTGTGGTCCGTGCCCATGCCGACGTTTTGACCCGCATGAATCTTCGTGCCGCGCTGACGCACGAGAACGTTGCCGGCAAGCACGACTTCGCCGCCATGGCGCTTCGTGCCGAGCATCTTCGGGTTGGAATCGCGGCCGTTACGCGAGGAGCCGCCTGCTTTTTTCTGTGCCATAGTCTTGCGTCCTTTACTGTCATCCCGGCGCGTTGCGCTGCCTGGGGTTGGATTTACGTCGAAGCTCGCCGGCGGTTAGGCCGAGATCCCCGTGATCTTCACCGTCGTCAGGTCCTGACGATGGCCGCGCTTGCGGCGCGAATTCTTACGGCGGCGCTTCTTGAAGGCAATGACCTTCGGACCGCGCGTCTGCTCGACGATCTCGCCGGTGACGGTCGCACCAGCAACAACCGGAGTGCCGATCTTGATGCCGGCGTCGCCGCCGACCATCAGAACGTCCTTGAACTCCACCTTCGCGCCGGCATCGCCTGCAACGGTTTCGATCGTGATCACGTCGTTGGCGGCAACGCGGTATTGCTTTCCGCCGGTTTTGATTACTGCATACGTCATGAACTGTCCTTCACACCTCGCGCGTCTCTCCGGAACTATGGCCGGCGACGGCATTGATTGCCTTTCGCATCCTGTGGCGCTGCAAGCCATTGAAAACGCTTGCAGTCTTTGGGTGTGAGCGGGCCTCTTTCGATGCCGCTCAATCCGGTCTTTCGACCGGGGAGAACCGGAAAACCGGTCCTCATGAGCCTCGGACAGCGCAGTACGCGCGCAGGTTCACACCTACGCGCGGCTGCCTGCTTATCAGGGAAATCCCGCTTCAAGTCAATGACGGTCTGGCCGCGGATGCCTTAAATGGCCGTCAAACTCCGGAGCAAGAATCATGAGCCGCCTCGAACGCCACCCCGAGCGCCACCTCGTCGATCGCATCGGCTGGCTCCGCGCCGCCGTCCTTGGCGCCAACGACGGCATCGTCTCGACCGCGAGCCTGATTGTCGGCGTCGCAGCCGCAAATCCGAATTTGCGGGAAATCATGATCGCCGGAACGGCGGGCCTGGTTGCCGGCGCGATGTCCATGGCAGCCGGTGAATACGTCTCCGTCAGCTCGCAATCCGACACCGAAGCCGCTGATTTGGCGAGGGAAACCAGGGAATTGAAAGAGCAGCCAGAATTCGAGTTGCAGGAGCTTGCGGGCATCTACGTTGAGCGCGGCGTCGCGCCGGAATTGGCCCGCCAAGTCGCCGAGCAGCTGATGGCGAAAGACGCACTCGCCGTCCACGCCCGCGAGGAACTCGGCATCAACGAGATAACGGCAGCAAACCCGGTCCAGGCCGCACTCACCTCGGCCGCAACCTTTGCCGCGGGGGCAGCGCTGCCGCTCGTGACCGCCATGATCGCACCTCAGAAGTACATGGTCTGGATCGTCAGCATCGCCTCGCTCGTCTTTTTGGCGATCCTCGGCGCGCTGGGCGCTAGAGCTGGTGGCGCGGACATGAAGGTGGCAACGGCGAGGGTTACATTCTGGGGTGCTCTGGCGATGGCCATCACGGCCGGCATCGGCAAGCTGTTCGGAGTAACCGTAGGCTGATCGATCCGAAAGCCGCCCTCGCCATGCCGCCGCCACGGCCCTATGGTGTGTGCAACTGCGAAATTTGAGTCGACCGACCGGAATGAGACGCGATGCCGAACTCTGAGCCGAACCCTGACCGCCCCAAGAAATTCCATCATGTCGCGGTTTTGATGGGCGGCTGGTCGGCTGAGCGCGAAGTCTCGCTGAGCTCCGGCCGCGAATGCGCCATTGCTCTGAAAGACGCTGGCTATTTCGTCACCGCTATCGACGTCGAACGCAACATTGCCGACGTGCTGAAAAGCGTGAAGCCGGACGTCTGCTTCAACGCGCTGCATGGCCGTTGGGGCGAGGACGGCTGCATCCAAGGCATGCTCGAAATACTCGGGATCCCCTACACCCATTCGGGCGTCCGCGCGTCCGCCATGGCAATGGACAAAGCCGTGACCAAGCGCATTGTCGCCGCCGCCGGTGTGCCGATCGCCGAGTCGCGGCAGGTGACACCGGAAGTCGCCATGCTCGACCACGCGCTGCCGCCGCCGTACGTGGCGAAGCCGATCTGCGAGGGCTCGTCCGTCGGTATCGTGATCGTCAAGGAAGGTGCCAATCGTCCACCGGAGGCGATCAAGACGATCCCGTTGACCGAGGATCGCCACCTCATGGTCGAGCGCTTCATCCCCGGCCGTGAACTGACCTGCGCGACGATCATGGGCGAAGCGAGCGAGATCATCGACATCGTCGCCGCCGGCCATCTCGAATTCTATGACTACGAAGCGAAATACGCGCCGGGCGGATCGAAACACATTCTACCGGCCGACATTCCAGCACCCGTCCGCAAGGCCATTCAGCGCCACACCGTCGCGGCCCATAACGCCCTCGGCTGCCGTGGCATCTCGCGCTGCGACTTCCGCTACGACGACGCCAAGGGCGAACTGATCTTCCTCGAAATCAACACCCAGCCGGGCATGACACCGACATCGCTTGTGCCTGACGTCGCGCGCCATCGCGGCCAATCTTTTGCCGACCTCTGCGCCCTGCTCGTCGAGGACGCCGGATTGAATAGGTGATGACCGCGCGCGCTGTCCCCGCTGCCGAAATTCCCGGCCTCGTCGCCCGCATGCGGGCTGGCGAGCGCAAGGCAACCAGCGCGATCGTCACGGAAATGGAACGCGCCGCACCGTCGATGGGCGCGATCGTCGAAGCGCTCAAACCTTACCTTGGCCGCGCCCTCGTCGTCGGCTTCACCGGCCCGCCTGGCGCCGGAAAATCCACCCTCGTCAACGCCTACACCCAGGTGCTGCGCGCCCGCGGCAAGTCGATCGGCATCATCGCCGTCGATCCGTCGAGCCCCGTATCGGGTGGCGCCATCCTCGGCGATCGCATCCGCATGACGGCCGCGCTCGGCGACGATCAAGTCTTCATGCGATCGCTGGCGAGCCATGGCGCGCTGGGCGGGTTGTCGCCCGCCGCCGTCCGCATCGTCGACGCATTCGACGGCGCCGGCAAGGACGTGGTCATTCTTGAAACCGTCGGCACCGGCCAGAACGAGATCGACGTCGCCGACATCGCCGACGTCCGCATCGTACTCGCCGCCCCGGGCCTCGGCGACGGCATCCAGGCGATGAAATCGGGCCTGCTTGAAATCGCCGATGTCCTCGTCGTCAACCAGGCCGACCGCCCCGGCGCGGAACAAACGCACCAGCAGCTCCAAGCTGCCCTGACGCTCCGCAGTGATGGGCGCGGCAATGTCCCGATCCTCAAGACGGTGGCGGTGAGCGGCATCGGTGTCGAGGCGCTGGGCGACGAAATTGCCCGCCTCGGCGCTTTGGCCCACCGCCAGCCTCCGGACGTCCGCCGCCGCCGACGCGCCCACTACCTGATCGCCCGCGCCGCCGCCGAGCGCATCGCCGCCGAAATCCGGCGTGGCGGCAGCGCCCTGGACAGCCTCGCCGACGAAATCCTGGCCGGCCGCTTGACCCCGGACAATGCCGCCGAGCGGCTGCTGCGATCAAAGGCGGGTGAACAGACCGGCCGGTAAGCGGGTTTCAGTCGCCCAAGTCGAGGCGCGCTGCTATGTGCTTGCCTTGAAGTCCGCATTTTTGCTGAGCAGCATGCCCGAATGAAAACCGTGCAGCCGACCATCGTTCAATCGCTCGCCAATCCTACGCGCTTCATGGCGCTGTCGGGGGCGATCCTGCCATGGCTGACCGCGCTCGCCGCCGCCGTGGTTGCCTACGGCCTCTATCTCGGCCTTGCCGCCTCGCCCGCCGACTACCAGCAAGGCGAGACGGTCCGCATCATGTACCTCCACGTACCCGCGGCGTGGCTCGCCATGGGCGGCTACATGCTGGTGGCCATGTCGAGCTTCGGCCTTCTCGTTTTCCGTCATCCGCTGGCAGACGTATCGGCCAAGTCCGCCGCGCCGATCGGCGCCGCCTTTACGTTTCTTGCGCTCGTCACCGGGTCCCTGTGGGGCAAACCGACCTGGGGAACCTATTGGATCTGGGACGCGCGGCTGACGTCGGTGCTGATCCTGTTCTTCCTCTACATCGGCCTCATCGCACTACGCGCCTCGATCGACGACGAGACGCAGGCCGCAAAATTGACCGCGGTTCTCGCGCTCGTCGGCGTCGTGATCCTGCCGGTCATCAAGTTCTCGGTCGATTGGTGGAACACACTGCACCAGCCGGCGAGTGTCATGAAAATGGGCGGCCCCGCCATTCACCCGACAATCCTGTGGCCGCTGCTGGTCAACGCGATCGGCTACTCGCTGGTGTTCTTGGCGATGCACATGAAGGCAATGCGCAACGAAGTCATGCGCCGCCGTGTGAAGGCTTTGCGTGTATCTGCGGCACAGCGCGCCGAACCATCGTCGCGGACAGCAACCATGGGAGCGCAAGCATGAGCGCCGCCGCCACGCAGATGGCCTTCGTCTGGGCCTCGTACGCGGTCTCTGCCGCCGTGTTCGTTGGCCTCATCGCCTGGCTGATCATCGAGGGCCGCCGGCAAACGTCGCAACTCGAAGCGCTCGAGCGCCGCGGTGTCCGCCGCCGCTCCGCGGATCAGAGCTGACCGACATGACCGATGCCGCAAACGCACCGAAGCGCAGCAATGCCGTGCGCCTCATTCCCGTCGCCATCTTTCTCGTGATGGCAGCCGTCTTCGCGTTCGCACTGAAAACCGGCGACCCCTCAAAGCTACCCTCGGCGTTGATCGGCAAGCCCGGCCCAAAGCTCGTTCTCGCGCCGATCGAAGGGCTTCAACGAGACGGCAATGCATTTCCCGGCCTCGACGCCAACGCGCTTGTCACCGGCAAACCTGTCGTTGTGAACTTCTGGGCGTCCTGGTGTGCTCCTTGCGTCGCCGAACACCCGCTGCTCGTGAAGATGGTCAAGGACACCGGCGTCAATCTCGTCGGCATCAATCACAAGGACCAGGCAGCGAACGCCCGCCGCTTCCTCGCCCGCTACGGCAACCCCTACACGGCGATCGGTACCGACGGCGACGGCCGCGCAGCCATCGAGTGGGGCGTCTACGGCATGCCCGAAACCTTCGTCCTCGATGGCCAGGGCCGCATCGTCTACAAGCACGTCGGCCCGATCTCCGAGGAGACGCTGGCGCAAAAGGTCATCCCGGCGATCCGCTCGGCAGCGGCGGCGAAGTCGTAAGCAAATAGAGCGTCCGGCAAATCTCCATCCGGCAGTCGTTAACGCCCCCTTTAAGCTCCTCGACTATCCTTTCACGGATCAAGTCTCGGAGTTGGGCGTTCATGGTCTTCGGTCTCTTCGGCAAAATGAATCTCCTCGCGGCGAACCCGGAACTCGCAGCTGTCCTTGCCGAAATGGAAGCGATGACAGGCGCCGCAACACGCGCGAAGGAACTGCCCGCCTGGGCATTGTTGCTGCGTTCGCCCTACAAATCATATCCCGAACCGACGAGCTGGCTCGGCGGCATACCGCACGTGCCGGCCGGCTTCGATTGGCCAATTGGCAAGGACGGCCTTCCGCTCCAATTCGTTGCCCAAATCAATCTTGCAGCCCTCAGGCCCGAGCCGTCCACCGGCACTGGAGCCCCAGGTCTGCCCACCGAAGGTGCACTGTTGGCATTTGTTGGCGACGGCTACGCGGTTCGCGTTATCTCGGCGCACGACATGGCGCGCGCTGTGCCTGCAAAGGTGCCACCCACCATGGCGCCGCTAACCGATTACGGTTTTTGGGGCGAACGGCCGACGTTCAATCGCTGGCCGGTCGATCCGGTTGCTTATGTCAGCCGTGGTGAAGAGCGGCCGGATTTTCTGCCAGACCCGTTTGCGACACCCCAGCAATGGATCACAACCTGGGGGCTCGCGGCACTGGAGGCATCCGTCGTCCATCACGGCTTGGCGCTGGAACTGCGGCATGGCCGCGAATTCACGGATTGGCGCCGTAAACAGGAGTCGCAAGGTAACGCACTGCCGTCGCCTGACCGCATTAAGGGGCGTATTGCCCACTGCGTTTTGATGGAAGAGCTTGCCCCGCCGTTGCTCGATGCGTTGGAGGCGTGGCGGGCGACCGCCATTTCGCATCCCGCAGAAGCCCCTGTCGATGCCGCGGCGTTGGCGGCCATCTTCGCTAAGCGGACCCAACTCAGTCGGGCGATGGAGAACAACTTCGGTGCGCAACCGTTGTTGGAAGGAAGTGCGCGCGCCGTGTGGGAAAAGATATTGGCCGACACGCCAGGCCCGCGCGACGACAAGGACTTCGCGGCCATCGCTCCGGCATATCGGCCGTTGATCGAGGCCTGGATTGCCGACTGGCGCGGCCATCGTCTCTTCGGTTTGGAGCCGGAGTTCCCGAACAACCAGGAAGACCTGCGCCACCAGAACCCGCTAATTTCGATCGCGGCCGACTATCTCCTCGGCACGGAATCGGAACACGACTACGGGTTCTCGATCTGGCTTAACGACGACGACCTTGCTCGTGGGCGCCATTCCGACGGTCAGTTGATTCGCCATTGCGCCGTTTGACACACTGATCGCGGCGACCTCGCTTGCCGGTGGAGTAGACAATCCGCCCCTGCTGCTGCATGGGAAGGGCGCTCACAAATTCGGGACGCCCCAGATGACCACTTCGAGCCGCCTCGACCGGCGCTTCGCCGCCTTGAAAACCGAAGGCCGCGCCGCCCTCGTCACGTTCACAATGGCCGGCGACCCCGACTACGAAACGGCCAAAAAGATCCTTTTCGGCCTGCCCGCGGCCGGCGCCGATGTCATCGAACTCGGCATGCCCTTCTCCGACCCCATGGCCGACGGCCCGGCGATCCAGGCGGCCGGCATTCGCGCATTGAAGGCCGGCCAGACCATGCGCAAAACCCTGCAGATGGTCCGCGAGTTCCGCGCCGTCGACCAGGACACGCCCATCGTCCTGATGGGCTACCTCAATCCAATCTATGTCTATCCGGTGCCCCAGTTCCTCGACGACGCCAAGGCAGCCGGCGTCGATGGCTTGATCGTGGTCGATACGCCGCCCGAAATGGATGACGAACTTTGCCTGCCGGCGGTAGCCAAGGGATTGAATTTCATCAGACTTGCCACGCCGACGACCGACGACAAGCGCCTCCCCGCCGTGCTCGCGAACACCTCGGGCTTCGTCTACTACGTCTCGATAACGGGCATCACCGGCGCCGCCGCCCCCGACACCGTCGACGTCCACGCCCAAGTTGCCCGCATCAAGAAGTCGACCAAGCTGCCGGTTTGCGTCGGTTTCGGCGTCCGCACGCCCGAACAGGCCGCCGCCATCGCCAAAGGGGCTGACGGCGTCGTCGTTGGCTCCGCTTTGGTAACTACGATCGAAAAATCCCTCGATCCGGGCGGTCACGCTACAGCCGCGACGGCCCCGGCGTTGCTTGACTTGGTGAAGAGCTTGGCCGCCCCCCTCCGTAAGCGCTAAAAGCTTGTAATTCCCAGCTGTTCTGCGCTATGGCGCACGGCAAAGATGAGGCCGGGTCAGCGATTGGGCCTGTCCACAGTGTTTCTGCAACCGTCCTGCCGCCCCGGTTGGGTTGGACATTGGCTGGATGTAGGGTATCGCATGCGGTTTGACGGCGAGCGAACGCTGCGGTCGCGACAGAAGCGGCCTGCCGGGCTCGTTGTCAGTCGCAATGCAGTGCTCTTGTTCGAGGAGCCTTAGGTGAACTGGATCAACAACACTTTGCGCCCGAAGATCCGGGGGCTGCTCACGACCCGTCGCGAGCCGCCGGAGGATTTTTGGCACAAGTGCCCCGGCTGCGGTCAGATGGCCGACAAGAAGGCCCTGGAGGAGAACACCTACGTTTTCCCATGCTGCGGCCATCATGCCCGCATGACGTCGGGAGATCGCCTCAAGAGCATATTCGACGACGGCAAGTTCCAGGTCGTGAAGGCACCCGACGCCCCGGTTGACCCCCTGAAGTTTCGTGACAGCAAGAAGTATGTCGACCGCCTCAAGGACGCGAAGGCGTCGACGGCCATCCCCTCGGCCGTGCTCGTCGGCGAAGGCAAGCTCGACGGCCGGCAAGTCGTCGCCGCCGCTCACGACGCACGCTTCATGTCAGGCTCTCTGGCAACCGCCGAAGGCGAGGCCGTCGTTGCGGCTATGCTCCGCGCGGTCGAGCTGAAATGCCCGATGATCCTGTTCACGGCATCCGGTGGCGCCCGAATGCAGGAAGGCATTCTGTCGCTCATGCAGATGCCGCGCACGACGATTGCCGTGCAGCGCATGCGTGATGCGGGCCTCCCCTACATCGTGGTCCTGACCGATCCGACGACCGGCGGTGTCACAGCGTCCTACGCCATGCTCGGCGACATCCAGATCGCCGAGCCCGGCGCGCTCATCTGCTTCGCTGGCCCGCGGGTCATCCAACAGACCATCCGCGAGCAACTGCCAGACGGCTTCCAGCGCGCAGAATACCTGCTCGAGCACGGCATGATCGACATGGTCGTGCACCGCCACAAGCTGCGCGAAACGCTGGCCCGCTTGGTTCGCCTGCTGTCGGGCCAGCCACTGCCCTTCGAAATGCCGAAAGCCGCGGCCAAGACCGCACGCGTCACGGCCAAGGCAAATGGTGCCAACGGCACGCACGTCACCAGCACCCGCCGCCCGCCGTTGCCGCCCGACCTCGTCGCCGAGGCCGAACCGGTGGACGAAGAGGAACGTTTCGACGCTGCCCGCGTCGAGGCCCGCGAACGCGCCAAGCGTGATGCCGAACAGAAAGCGCGCGGCCGCGCGCTGCCCCCCGGCAAGTCCGGCTGACGCCGGACAATCGGGATGAGCACGGAACCGGCCAAGTCTGAAAGCGATCGGCTGCTAGCCGATCTTCGCAAACTGCACCCGCTGCTCATCGACTTGTCGCTCGAGCGCATCAAAGGCCTGTTGGCGAAGCTCGGCCATCCCGAGCGGCGCCTTCCGCCCGTCATCCATATCGCCGGCACGAATGGCAAGGGTTCGACGACCGCCTACCTCAAGGCGATGATCGAGGCGTCGGGCAAGCGGTGTCATGTCTACACCTCGCCGCATCTCGTCCGCTTCAACGAACGCATCGCCGTCGCGGGGAACGATGGCATCGCCCGGCCGATCGACGAAGCCGCCCTGGTCGATGTCCTCAAGCGCACCGAACGTGTCAACGCCGGCGCACCGATGACCTTTTTCGAGATCACGACGGCCGCGGCCTTGCTCGCGTTTGCCGAGCGCCCGGCCGACGCGATCCTCCTGGAAGTCGGCCTCGGCGGCGACCTCGACTCGACCAATGTCGTCGATCGCCCCGCGCTGTCGATCATCACGCCGATCTCGATGGACCACGCCGACAAGCTTGGCGGCACCCTCCAGTCGATCGCGCGCAGCAAGGCCGGCATCATCAAGCAAGACTGCCAAGTCGTCATCTCCGAGCAGGAGAGCGACGTGCTGGATATTCTGCGCGCTCGCGCAAGACAACTTCGCGCACCGATCCTCGTTCACGGCGAAGACTTCCGCGGCTTCGAGCAGAACGGCCGCCTGCTCTATGAAACAGATGACGAAGTGCTCGATTTGCCGCTTCCCGCACTCGTCGGCCGCCATCAGATCGTAAACGCCACATCCGCCGTTGCCGCCGCGATCCACCTGATGCCGGTCGTCGGCATCACACAAGACGGTATCGCCAAGGGTTTGCGCAACGTCACGTGGCCGGCACGCATGCAGCGCCTCGGCAGTGGCCGCCTCGCGGCCATCGCCGGCCCCGACGCCGAACTCTGGCTCGACGGCGGACACAACCCCGCGGGCGGCGAGGCAATGGCACAGACGCTTGCCGACCTCGAAGACAAGAGCCCCAAGCCTTTGACGCTCGTCGTCGGCATGATGGGCCAGAAGGACGCCGCGAATTTCTTAAAGCCGTTCCTCGGTCTCGCCAGCAGCTTGATTGCCGTGCCGATCCCCGGCGCGCACGAAAAGCCCTTCGATCCCGCCGATCTCGCAACTCTTGCAACGTTGCTCGGCTTCCGCGCCGAAACCGCAACCGACGTTCCCGAAGCGCTCGAGCGTATCGCCAAGCGCCGCACGGGCGCACATCGCGTCCTTGTCACCGGTTCGCTCTATCTCGCCGGCAGCGTTCTCGCCTTCGACCAAGGCCTCACCCAACAATCCAATTAAGGGACCACCCATGACTTTGAACGCCGCCGCGATTGAGACTTTGAAGACCGTCTCGACCGCAACCATCACCACGGTCCTGTTGAAGAAGGGCCTGCGCAATGTTTGGATGCGCGGCACCAAGCCACTCGAGAAGGGCTATCCACGCATCGTCGGACCGGCCTTCACGCTACGCTTCGTCCCTGCCCGCGAAGACCTCGCGACACCAGAGTCGTGGTCGTCGCCAATCTCGACCCGCGCTGCCATCGAAGCCATGCCGAACGGCTGCATCGCCGTCGTCGACGCCATGGGCGTCACCGACGCAGGTATCTTCGGTGACATCCTGTGCGCCCGCATGCAGAAGCGTGGCGTCGCGGGCCTCGTGACCGATGGCGTCGTCCGTGACGTCGCCGGTGTGCTGCAGTCGAAACTGCCGACGTGGTGCCAAGGCGTTGCCGCGCCGGCCTCCGTGACGAGTCTCACCTTCGTCGCCTGGCAGCAGCCGATCGCCTGCGGCGGCGTTGCCGTATTCCCCGATGATATCGTCGTCGTCGATGACGACGGCGCAGTGTTGATCCCACAAAAGTTGCTGCCGGACGTTCTCGCTGCTGCGCCGGAGCAGGAGCGCATGGAAGCGTGGATCATGAACGAGGTCGTCGAGAAGGGTGCGGCGCTCCCGGGCCTTTATCCGATGAACGCCGAGACGAAGGCGCGCTACGAAGCCGAGAAGAACAAGAAGTAAGGTATCCCTTCTCCCCGCTTGCGGTGAGAAGGTTGGGATGAGGGGCGGCCGCTTGCGCGAAGTCGGGAAGGCTCGCCGCGCTGATCGGGGGAAAGCATGCTTACGCCGACTGCGCTCGCCGTCCTCGCCGTGACGATACCCGCAACATCATTTCTGTCGGGCATCTTCGGCATGGCAGGCGGCATCGTCCTCCTCGCTGTGCTGCTCGCCTTCCTCGACGTCGCCCCCGCCATGGTTCTCTTCGGCGCGACGCAGCTCGCGGCGAACGGCTGGCGCGCTTTTTTGTGGCGCGATCATATTCAATGGAAACTGGTCGTCGAGTTCATGGTGACGGCCGTCGCCATGTTCGTGATTCTCAAATGGATCTCGCTGGTGCCGAACAAGGCGGTCGTCTACATCGGCCTCGGGTTGATGCCGTTCATCGCTCGCGCACTGCCGAAGTCGATGGCACCCGACATCACGCGCCCAGGCATGCCTTATCTGTGCGGCGCGGTCATTACGTTTCTCAATCTCGTCACCGGCGTTGGCGGTGCAATCCTCGACACGTTCTATCAAATGAGCGGTCTTGACCGTCGCGCGATCGTCGCGACGAAGGCCGCCAAGCAGAGCATGGGGCATCTCATGCGGATCTTCTATTTCGGCACCCTGTCGATGGTCGGTGGCGACGGCCTTCCGCTATGGACATATGGCGTCGCAATTCTGCTCGCGATGCTTGGTACGACGGCTGCGGCGCGCGTCCTCGAGAACATGAGTAACGAGAGCTTCCGTCGCTGGAGTTGGCGCGTTATCTCGTCGATCAGCCTCATCTCGATGGCGCGCGGAATTTACCTGATCGCGACCGGTACGGTGTGATCATCTGGCATGCACGCTCGAAGCGATGTATTGCGAGCCAACGACTGACGGATACGGATCAACGCCATGCAGATGCCCGCGAAACTCGGCCCCATCCACATCGTCGGCATTGGTGGCATCGGCATGAGTGCTATCGCCGAAGTCCTGCACGACCAGGGCTATGCCGTCCAAGGCAGCGACCAGAAGGACGGCTACAATCTCGACCGCCTCCGCGCCAAGGGGATGAAGATCTTCGTCGGTCACGAAGCAAAGAACATTGACGGCGCTGCTTACGTGGTGATCTCGACCGCCGTGAAGACTGGTAATCCCGAACTCGACGGCGCGCGCGCCAAGGGCTTGCCGGTCATCCGCCGCGCCGAAATCCTCGCCGAGATCATGCGGCGCTATTCCACGATTTCGGTGACCGGCACGCACGGCAAGACGACGACCACATCGCTGATCGCGCACCTCCTCGCCGACACCGGCAAGGACCCGACCGTCATCACCGGCGGCATCATTCTCGATTGGGGCTCCAACGCGCGCTTGGGCAAAGGCCCGTGGATGGTCGTCGAGGCCGACGAAAGCGACGGCACCTTCGCGCGCATCCCGACCGAGATCGGCATCGTCACCAACATCGACCCCGAGCACCTCGACTACTTCGGCACCGTCGAGAACATGCATCGCGAGTTCGCGCAGTTCATGACGCAGATCCCGTTCTACGGCCTGCTCGTCGTCTGCATCGATCACCCCGTCGCCCGCGAGATGATCGAGAAACTCGGACTCCGTCGCGACGCCCGCCGCCTCGTCACCTATGGTGAGCACCCCGATGCAGATTTGAGGCTGACGAAGGTCGATGTCATCGGCCGCAATACGACATTCGACGCCGTTCTGTCGGCACGCGTCAAAGGCGGTGCCCGCAAGCTGGCGGATTGGCAAGTACCCGTCCCTGGGCACCACAACGCTCTCAATGCCCTCGCTGCAATCGCCGTTGCGTGCGAAACCGGTGTCGATGATACGACGTTGAAAGCCTCGATGGCACGCTTCGCGGGCGTCAAGCGCCGCTACCAGCCGACCGGATCTTGGAACGGCGCCAACATCTTCGACGACTACGGCCATCACCCCGTCGAGATCGCAGCTGTTCTGAAAGCCGCTCGCGCGGGCGCCGCCGGTGGCAAGGTCATCGCCATCTGCGAGCCGCACCGCTACACGCGATTGAGCGATCTGATGAGCGAATTCGCCAACTGCTTCGGCGATGCCGACAGCGTCATCGTCGGCCCGCTCTACGCCGCAGGCGAGCAGCCGATAACAGGCGTCTCGCATGCTGCCCTCGCCGAAAAGATCCGCGCGACTGGCCACAAGGATGCGTCGCACGTCGATGCACCGCGCGACCTCGTGCCGGCGATCAAAGCCCGCGCGAAATCCGGCGATACCGTCCTCGTCTTCGGCGCCGGCACTTCAACCGATTGGGCGCACGCTCTGCCGAAGTGGCTGGCTGAATAGCCCGCCGCCATCGTGGGTTCGCAACGTCATCCCGGCGCACGCCGGGACCCACGGCAACTTTCAGCCGATTAATTCATTTGGGTCACCGAACGTAGGTGCTGTAGAGAGCGTCTGGTCAGCAAGCGCATTGCAGCTTGTCGTAGGTCCCGGCCTGCGCCGGGATGACCCAAGAAAAGGGCGGATGCTTCTGCACCCGCCCCTCTTTCATGCCTCGATCTCGCGCTCGATCGCCGCGATGTAGCGGAGCACCTGCTCGGAAAACCCATCGAGGTGGGTCCACTTGCCATAGCCAACGCCGTTCTTGTTGGACGCGACGTTGATCATGGTGGCACGGCGCGAGACCGGATCAGGCACCGCGTCGTGGCTCTGCTCGTCCGTGATCACGATCAAGCGGTCATGCTTGATCGCATTCACATGCGCGACGGCCTTGCCAAGGTACGTCCCGGAATGCGGCTGCGACTTCACGATCGCATCGATTCCCGCGAGTCCCTTGCGCGCCGGCACCTCGACGATCTCGTTCGAGAACGAGAACACCCGAACGTCGCCATTGATCACCGAGGCGAGCGCCGCCGCGGCATCCATGCGCGTCAGATCCGAGCGTCGCGACACCGGATGATCCATCGAGCCGGACACGTCCACGAGGACGATCGTCCGCCCCTTGAGCCACGCCTGCTCGTCGATCGCCTTCTGCAGCGCCTTGTCGATCTCGCGATCGAACATCGGCGCCGCCCGCGCCGCAGCAACGAACCGGAACGGCAGCACGCGCTTGGCACCGGCACGGTCGGCGATCGCCCGCTTGACGAGCGCCTCGTCGACACCCGCCTGCTCCATGTTGCGCAGGTTTCGCAGCAGCGCGAGATATCCGAGCTTCTTCTCCTTCAGGAGACGCTCGAACGTATCGCGCTTGTCCGCACCGGCCGAGAGTGCAACCTCCCAGGTATCGGGCGACTCGAGCGCCTTCGCCGCGAGCTTCTTCCACGTCTCAGCCTGAGCCGCAGCCGCAGGCTTCGCATGCACGAGGAAGAGCACATCACGCAGACGAACCGGCCCCGGACGGTCGTACTTCGCAAGCTGATAGGCATCGAACTTGCAGAACGCACGCGCCAAGCCCTTCTTCATCTGCGCCGACAGCGGGCGCTTGCCGTCACGCCAGTAGAGCGCCACGAACTCCGCCAGCTCGTCCGCGCGCTGGATCACTTCCGCGATCGTCTTCGCAACGAGCTTCTCGCGCTTGGCTCCCGTCTTGGCGAGGACCGTCAAGAGCAGCAGCGGCGCATGGCGCAGGTTCATCTCCGAGCGCGCCTCGATGGCGAGCTTGGCGACGATTTCGGGGTCGACGGCCGACGCAAGCGCCACGATGCGATCGGCGATCTGCTCGCCGTCCTCGTAGAACTCGGTCTCCCAAAGCAGGCACGACAGCACCGCACGGCAAAGCTTCTGCTCGTTCGATAGCGTCTTAACCGCAGGCGCACCCTCGCGCGTGCGCGGCACGGCCTTCCTGAAGATGTTCAAACGCATGCAATCACCCGTGTCGGATGAACGCCAGTGCAAGTGAGAAGGGCTGTCCGGGGAACCTGTCGATAGCGGCTTTGCGGGCCTCGAACCCGCCTTCCCCGAAGGGAAGTGTCACCAACGAAGTAACCGCTGTCTTCACCACCGGACACGCAATGCTGCGTTGCCGTTCTATTTGTCGTCTGCGCTCGTCCTGATCCTTCTATTCGTGTTGATCCTGATTGTAGAAAAGGCCGCCCGAGGAAAACTGCGCGATCACGGTGTGGAGTCGTCGGAAACGAAGTAACCGTGATCTTCACCATCGGGCGGAGCCAATAGCGGCCAACGTCAAATCACTGACGTCAGCCGCGTCTCGTGCGGCGGCAGTCATCCAGGGAACAGGCCGAGTCGGTACAAAGCGCTCTATCCACTGAGCTACCGCCCCGCACCGTGAGGTTGGTGGGGCGGGTGGGATTCGAACCCACGACCTCTCGATTAACAGTCGAAGTAACCGATCTCTTCACCACTGGATGTCTGTCGCCGGACTCGTGAAGTCCTTTCAGGCAATGCACGGCCCGCCGCGTTGCCCGTGAAGGCAGCGCGTTCGCCGTGGCGGTTGATGCAGCTGTGAGGAGCCCTGAAACGAAAAAGCCCTCCCGCAGCGCTTGGCCGGGGAGGGCTCGCTCCTCGCGAAGCTGTGACGGCGACTATGCGTCGTCTCTGCCAATCCCGGCGCTATAACTGTTGCCGCCCCACGGCTGTGCCGTGGTGGTCAACAGGCGGACTGATCTCCGCAGATGTTGCTGTGCCGGTTTCATGAATTTGCTCTGTTCCGGTGACTTGCGATCCGCCGCCTTTCAGCGGCGCAGCAAGTCACGAAGTAAGAATGTGCTTGTGTTGCAGGCGATTTCTCGTGCAAGGGTCGCGGTGTATGATGCTTCGCGCGTTGAGTGTCAATAGCCAATCATCGTGGCCGATTGTTGGCAACCGCCAAGCATGAACTGAAACCGGGACGAGAACGGGCGCCAGAATGTTCCCAGACATTTCAGCTGAACTGAAAGCGCAACTGCCAGAACTGCGCGGCCGTCTCACCGCGAACGCCATGATGGCCGATATCACGTGGTTTCGCGTCGGCGGTCCCGCGCAGGTGCTGTTCTCGCCAGCCGACGAAGCCGACCTTGCGTACGCGCTCGCAAACATCCCGCGCGACTTGCCGGCGTTTGTCGTCGGCCTCGGCTCGAATCTGTTGGTGCGCGATGGTGGCGTTCCCGGCATGGTCATTCGCCTTGGGCGCGGCTTCGGCGACGTCAAAGTCGAACCGAACAATCGTATTCGCGCCGGCACCGCCGTGCCCGATGTAAAGGTAGCGCGTGCCGCAGGTGACGCGGGTATCAAGGGACTCTCGTTCTATCGCGGTATCCCGGGCTCCATCGGCGGCGCGCTACGAATGAACGCCGGCGCGCACGGCGGCGAAACCAAGGACACCTTCGTCGAGGCGCGCGCCGTCGATCGATCTGGAAAGGTCCACACGCTCACGCGCGAGGAGATGAAGTTCCAGTATCGCCACTGCGGCATTCCCGGCGACTGGATCTTCACCGAGGCGGTCTATCAGGGAACGCCCGGCGACCCTGCTGAGATCGCCAAGGAAATGCAGGAAGTCGCCGACTATCGCGAGGCGAACCAGCCGATCAAGGAGCGCACCGGCGGCTCGACGTTCAAGAACCCGCCCGGTCATTCGTCTTGGAAGCTGATCGACGCAGCCGGTCTGCGCGGCTTCCGCGTCGGCGGCGCGAAGGTGTCGGAGATGCATTGCAATTTTCTCATCAACGACCAGAACGCGACGGCCGAAGACATCGAAACGCTCGGCGAAACGGTCCGCGCCCGCGTCAAGGCGCACAGTGGTATCGAGTTGCAATGGGAGATCATCCGGATCGGGCATCCCCTGCCGGGGCATGCGATTGGCCCGGCGCTCGCATTGAAGTAACGCCAGCATTGCCGAGAGTCGAAATTGCGACGCCATCGCTTGTGAGCTATGCGTTGGCTCCAACGCGGCTGTGACGCGAGAAGCCTGACAGCCGCGGCGAATCTTCGCTATTAGGATCACCACCGACACCATCGCGAACGGCTTGAGCACAATGCTGAAACGACGCGACGATGCCCGCCCGCAGACAAGCCAAGCGCCGACTAGCGGAACGCGGCATGTCCAGCAGAGCGTCCCGCGCGCGGTCGGCCTCTTGCTTCTCGCGCTCACGTGCTTTGCCGCGCTCGACGCCACGGCGAAGTACCTACTGCTCTACTCGGGACTTCCGGTGACTCAGATCGTCTGGGTCAGATTTCTCGGCCAGCTGGCGGCAATCATCATTGTACTCGGGCTGGTATCGCTGCCAAACCTGCTGAGGTCGGCAAAGCCGTCGCATCAGTTGGCCAGGTCCGTGTTTCTTCTCGGCTCGACGGTCTTCAACTTTCTCGCGCTTCGTCATCTCCGCCTCGATCAGACGACGACGATCAGCTTCTTGGGCCCACTCGTCGTGGCGCTTCTCGCAGGACCGTTTCTCGGAGAATGGGTCGGTTGGCGGCGCATGGTTGCGATTCTTGTCGGCTTCTGCGGTGTGTTGGTTGCCGTTCGTCCCGGCGTTGGAACATTCGAACCGGCCTTCCTCTTCGCGTTTGCTGGCGTGCTGAGTTACGCGCTATTCACATTGCTTACGCGGTATCTGGCGCCGCACGACACCTCCGAGACGACGCTATTCTACTCGCTGCTTGCTGGTGCCGTGGCGGTGGGCCCCTTCGCGCTCGCTGACTGGGTTACGCCATCAGGCACGTTGACACTTGTTTTGATGGCGGCGCTCGGCCTCTTCGGTGGCGCGGGACATTTCGTCTTCATCGTCGCATTCCGCTACGCTCCTGCACCGGTGATCGTGCCATTCACCTATTTCAGCTTGATCACCTATGCCGGCGTAGGTTGGCTGGTCTTCAACCAGCTGCCGGACGCCTGGACCCTCGCCGGAGCCGGAATCATCATCGCCTCGGGTCTCTACATCATTTGGCGCGAGCAAGTGCGTGCGCGCGAAGCGCGGATTGCAGCGGTGTTCGACAAACAGGTCGGGAAGACATAGCCTACCCATCACGAGGGAGGCACGCGATGACCACGCCCGTCACGATCATCGGCAATCATATTTCGCCATTCGTGCGAAAGGTACTTGCCGTTTGTGAGCTGAAGCAGATCCCCTATCAGATGGATTCGATCGTACCATTCTTCGGTACTGCCGCGTTCGAAAGACTTAGCCCGCTGCGGCGCATCCCGGTTTTGATCGACGGTGATGCCGTGCTTCTCGATAGCACCGTCATCTGCGAGTACCTCGAGGAGAAGTGGCCGGATCGCCCGATCCTCCCGCAGGTCTCGGCAGACCGCGCGAAGGCACGATGGCTCGATGAGTTTGCAGATACGCGGATGTCCGAAGTGTTCCTTTGGCGCGTCTTCGGGCGCGCGCTAGTCGCCCCGGCGATCTTCAAGACGCCGCGTGACGTCGACGCTGTTACGAGAACCATGGCGGAAGAGGTCCCCGCGGTGATGGACTATCTCGAGAGCGTGGCGCCGCAGTCAGGCTTCCTGTTCGGCTCCGACCCAGGGTTGGCCGATATCTCGGTCGCCAGCCACTTTGCCAACCTCAAATGGGCGCGCCAGACGATCGACGCCGCGAGATGGCCCCGCGCCGCAGCTTGGATTGACCGCGTGGAACAGGCGGCGCCCATGCAGCGCCTCAACGAAATCGGCGCCAAGATCCTCAGGGCCGCTCCTGACGGCCACAAGCCGATCCTGGAAGGCTTCGGCGTTGCGACGGTCGCGGCATCGGTCGGTGGCTCGACGCCACAACGTGGCCCAATGACCGTCATTTGATCGTCATATGTTGGCCGAACCAATACAGTCACATGTCGGTCTCTGAACCAATGCTCAGTCCCCCGCGTTAACCGCGTCGCACAATCCCTCGCCGCTTCTCCCCCGCGTCATGCAATTTCCAGCCCGACACACGGTGCCACTCAATAAGGTTGCCTGAATGATCTCCTCGCTGAACCGCCTACGCGCCCGTCCCGCAACCAGCATGGCAGTTGCCGGCATGATCCTGGCGGCCACCGCCGGCGCTGCCGCCGCGCAACAATGCGGCAATGACGCCTCCGGGTTCCCGGGTTGGGTCGAAGCCTACAAACGCACAGCCGCATCGCAAGGCGTCGGCTCGCGTGGCCTCGCCGCCCTCGATGGCCTGAGCTACGACTCCAATGTCGTTCGGCTCGACCGCTCGCAGCGCTCCTTCAAGCTCTCGTTCGAACAGTTCTACGCGCGCCGCGTCTCGTCCTCGCTGCTCAATCGCGGCCGGAACTTGATGCAGACGCACGCGGGCACTCTATCGCGCATCGAACGCCAATACGGCGTCCCGGCGCCGATCCTGATCTCGATTTGGGGCCTCGAAACCAACTACGGCTCGGACGGAGGCGGCCGCCATTCGATCGTCCGCTCAATCGCGACGCTGGCATATGATTGCCGCCGCAGCGACTTCTTCAAGAACGAGCTGATCAGCGCGCTCCGCATCATCGATCGCGGCGACATGAGCCAATCGCAAATGGTGGGCGGCTGGGCCGGCGAGATCGGTCAGGTGCAATTCCTGCCGTCGTCCTATTTCAAGTACGCGGTGGATTATGACGGCGACGGCCGCCGCGACCTGGTGCGCAGCGTGCCCGATATGCTTGCTTCGACAGCCAACTTCCTGAAGTCCAAAGGCGGCTGGCGCGCAGGACAGCCGTGGGGCCCAGGCACCGCCAACTATCAGGCACTCGTCGAGTGGAACAAGGCCGAGGTCTACCAGCGCACGATATCTGTAATGGCCGATAAGCTGTCGGGTCGCTGACCTGTCAAGCGTCGCGGTCGAAGGTCGTGGCAGTAACGCCGCGAGCCTTGAGCACGTGCTTGGCGACCTTGCCGTTCTCCGTCTGCGGCAACGTGTCGACCACGTCGACGTAGCGGGGTACGGCATACTTCGGCAGCAGATTTGCCGCAAAAGCGACCACCTCGGCGATGTCGAGTGTCCGTCCCGGCCGCGCGACGAGCGCCACCATCACCTCGTCCTCGGCGAGCGGTGAGGGAACCGCGTACGCGGCCACGCCCGCAATATCGGGATGCGACAGCAGCGCTTGCTCGACCTCGTGTGCCGAGATGTTTTCGCCGCGCCGCCGGATGCTGTCTTTGAGCCGGTCGACGAACGCGAACGTGCCGTCGCCATACCGCACCACCCGATCACCCGTGTGGAACCACAAGTTCCGCCACGCCTCGACTGTCTTCTCCGCATTGCCGAAGTAGCCCGTCGCGGTTGAAAACGGCTCATCGCTGCGCACGATGAGCTCGCCGGGCGTGCCGTCGGGAAGTTCGTTATCGGCATCGTCGACGACGCGCGCGGTAAAGCCGGCAGCGATGCGTCCAATCCGTCCCGGTACGCGCTCCCCGGCCGTGCCGCCGATGATGAAATTCGTCTCCGTCGATCCGTAGCCGTCGGCGAGGCGAACGCCCGTGCGTGCGAACATTTCCTGATGCAGATGCTCGGGCACACCCGGACCGAGGGCGACCCGCACGCGATGATTGCGCTCCGCTGGTGACGGCGGCTGCGCGAGCAGGATCGGGATCATTGCGCCCAGCAGATAAGTCTGCGTTGCCCCCGTCTCGACCATCGCCGGCCAGAAGCCGGACGCCGAGAACCGCGGCAGAACGACCTGCGCCGCGCCATTGAGCAACGCCTGGAAGAACGTGTTGAGCGCATTGGTGTGAAACAGCGGCAGCGATGTCGTCAGCACGTCGCCCGGCCGCACATCGAGGAAGCGGCTTGTGTGCGCACCCCACCAATAGAATTGCGCGTGCGGGCACATCACACCCTTCGGGGCGCCCGTCGTCCCGGATGTGTAAAGAATGGCAAGCGTGTCAGCCGGTCCTATGTCGGCAGCCGCAACGGCGTCGCCCCGGCCATCGAACGCCGCAGCGGCAACGCCGCCGACAGCCAGCGGCATCGGGTCGTCGCCGGCAGGCAAGAGAAACACGCGTCGCAATGCCCCGCCGGACAAGTCCGTGTCGCCAATGTTGCCAATCAGCGAAGGCTCGGCGACGAGCAGAGCGGCTCCCGAATTCTCGATGTAGTACTTGACCTGCGGACCCTTCGCGCCGGCGTTGAGCGGCACCGCAACAGCGCCGATCCACCCGCAACCGAGAACCAGGGTCAGCACCTCAGCGCGATTGGTCGAGAGGATGGCGACACGGTCACCGCGCTTGACACCATTCGCGGCGAGCCAGCCGCCAGCCCGCGCCACGACATCACAGGCGTTGCCGAAATCAAGTGCGAACGCGCCGCAACGGAAAAGAGCCTGCCCACCATATCGCGCGGCCTGCAGCCGCAACATGCGTGGCACCGTGCGGTCGGCCGGCGCGATGGCGTGCGGCAGATGCGCATCACCGCTCATGCATGGCCACCGAGGTAAGTCTGCGCCACGCGCGGGTCATGCATCAAATCTGCCGCCGGCCCGGCAATCGTGATCTCGCCCATTTCAAGTACGTAACCGCGATTGGCGGTCTCCAGCGCCGCGCGCGCATTCTGCTCGACGAGGAACGTGGCAACGCCGGTCTCGCGCAGGGAAGAAATGATCTTGAAGATCTCGCGCACGATCAGCGGCGCGAGGCCGAGGCTTGGTTCATCGAGCATCAGCACCTTGGGCCTGGTCATCAGCGCCCGCCCGAGCGCCAGCATCTGCCGCTCGCCGCCCGACAAGGTATTGGCGACCTGATGGCGCCGCTCGGCAAGGCGCGGAAACCGCTGGTACACTGCATCAAAATCGCTTTTGACGCGCTTGCTGTCGAACCGTTGCGTATAGGCGCCGAGCAGCAGGTTGTCCGCCACGGTCATCTCGCCGAACAGCTCGCGCCGCTCCGGTACGAGGCAAATGCCTTGCTCGACCCGCGCTTCCACGTCGAGCGCCGTCACGTCCTGACCGGCGAAGGAGACCCGCCCCGTCGAATTGATCAAGCCCATTACAGCGGACAGCAGCGTCGTCTTCCCGGCGCCATTCGGCCCGATGATCGTAACGATCTCGCCGGCATTCACATACAGCGAAGCATTTCGTACGGCATGCACCTTGCCGTAGCTCGCTGACAAGTTCTCGATCGTGAACAGACCGCTCATGCGACGCCCCCGAGATAGGCTTCTTGCACCTGCGAGCTTGCACGAACCTCAGCCGGCGTGCCGTCCATCAGTTTGGATCCGAAGACCATGACGACCGCGCGATCCACGAGGCCCATCACGAAATCCATGTCGTGCTCGACGAGCAGAATGGTAACGCCCTCGCTTCTGAGAGTGCGCAGGAGTTGACCGAGCTGATCCTTTTCCTGGCGCCGAAGACCCGCAGCGGGTTCGTCCAGCATCAGCAGGATCGGATCGGTTGCGAGCGCACGCGCGACCTCGACGATGCGTTGGCTGCCGAGCGGCAAGCTGCCGGCAGGTTCGAGCGCCTTGTCGGCAAGTCCGACGCGCTCGAGTTGACGCATGGCCTCAGCCACCGCTTCCGCATCCTCGGCGCGGTCGAGCTTGAGGGCGCCGGTCACGAAACCGGCGGACGTGCGCGAGTAGGTGCCAAGCAACACGTTGTCGAGCACCGACATGTTCGGGCGCAGCTTGACGTGCTGGAACGTGCGGCCGATGCCCCCGACGGCGATACGCCGCTGCGGCGCGTTGGTGATGTCCTTGTCGAGGAAGCGGGCCGTGCCGCCGTCGCTCTTCAATGAGCCGGTGATGAGATTGAACATCGTGCTCTTGCCGGCACCGTTGGGTCCGATCAGCCCGAGGATCTCGCCGGTCGCCAGCTTGAAGCTCACTTTGTTGACAGCGACGAGACCGCCAAATCGCTTGGTAATCTCGTTGATCTCCAGGAGCGGTTGGCCTCGCTCCGGCTGCCGCCGCTTTTCGAGGCCACGCTCGCCGATCGTCGGCAACGTCGGTGTCACCGGCCAGATCCGGCGGAGGATCGAAACGATGCCGCCGCGCGCACGCTGTAGCAGGATGATCAGAAGAACGCTGAACACAATGATCTCGAGTTGACCGGCGTTCTTCGACAAATACGGCAGGACATCCTGGATCTTGTCCTTGAGCAGCGTCACGAGCGTTGCGCCGATCACCGCGCCATAGACCGAACCCGCCCCGCCGGACATCGCCATCAGCAGGTACTCGATGCTCGGGCGAACCTCGAACGGCGACGGACTGACGAAACGGTTCATGTGCGCATAGAGCCAGCCGGCAATGGCAGCGAGCAGCGCGGCAATCACAAAGATGATGAGCCGCATGCGGAAGAGGTCGATGCCGACGCTCGCAAGCATCGTCTCGCCGCCGCGCAGGCTGCGCACCGCCCGGCCTTCGCGCGACTGAAGCAGGTTGGAGATCGCGACCATCGCCAGGCCGAGAGCGATCCAGATCAAGTAGTAGACCGCGCTGTTGCTCGCAAAACTCCATCCGGCGATCGAGATCGGCGGAATGCCGGCGATGCCATCATGCTGGCCAAGACCAGGGATGTTGCCGAACAGAAAGTAGATCGCGATGCCCCAGGCAATCGTCGACAGCGGCAGATAGTGTCCGCCGACACGCAAGGTGACGAAACCGACAGCAAGCGCGATAGCACCCATCACGACGAGCGCCAGAATGAGTCCGAGCCACGGCGAATAACCGACTTTGACGCTGAGCCACGCGGTAGAATAGGCGCCGATGCCGACGAACGCCGCTTGGCCGAACGACGTCAGACCGCCGAGACCCGTCAGCAGCACGAGGCCGAGCGCGACGATGGCGCCGATGCCGATGTAGTTCATCAGCGTGATTGTGAAGGCACTCGCGACGAATGGCGCGATCGCCACCCAAATGACGCCGAGGATCGTCGCGATCAGATGAGGTTTCAAGGCGGTCACGCGATGTCCTCGTCTTCTTCCTCGCTCTCGTGCGATCCGGATAGGAATGACCGCCAGACGAGAATCGGGATGAGTGCTGCGAACACGATCGATTCCTTGAGCGTGCTGCTCCAGAATGACGCGAAACTTTCGAGAATGCCGATCAGGATCGCGCCGACCGCTGCCATCGGATAGCTCGCCAGGCCTCCGACCACCGCGCCGACGAACGCCTTCAGCCCGATCAAGAAGCCGCTGTCGTAGTAGAGTGTCGCGACCGGGCCGATCAGCAGGCCGGAAATCCCGCCGAGCAGCGACGCGAGGATATAGGCGATGGTGCTGGTGCGGGCCGGCCGGATGCCGACGATGCGCGCACCGACCCGGTTGATGGCCGTAGCGCGCAGTGACTTGCCGGCGATGGTGCGCTCGAAGAAGACGTACAGCAGCCAGCTGAACAGGATCGCCGCGCCGAGCATGAACAGCATTTGCGCGCTGAGCGTTACGGGACCGAAGGTAAATATCTCACGCGAAATCGGCTCGGTCCGAAAGCCTTCCGGTCCGAAGAACATCAGCGACAGACCGGACAATGCGAAATGCACGGCCACAGCAACCATCAGCAGCACCAGCGCGGATGCGTCGGCCAGCGGCCGGAAAACGATCCGGTCGATCAGCGGCGCAATCGGTGTCACGAGCGCGAGCGTCAGAAGCATCTGCGCGAAAATCGGCAACGGCACGCCGTTGAGCATCACCGCTGCCGCGATCGGTAGCGCCGGCAGCAACGCGTATCCAAGGATCGCACGCGGCGCCTGCGCGAGCTTTCCAGCCTGCGCGAGTTGCCCAAGCTCGAGGACCGTCGCAATCGCTGCCAGCAATGCGACCAGCCAGACAGTGCCCGGCAGTTGCCCGCCCTGCAGCATCGCGAGCGTCAGCGCCGAGACGGCCGCGATATCGCCGAACGGTACGAACATCACGCGCGTGACAGAAAAGATCAGGACCGTGCCGAGAGCGATCAGTACGTAGATCGCGCCATTGGCAATCCCGTCGATCGTGAGGAGTAGCGCAATTTCAGCGTCCATAGGCTCCGCACCACCCCCGCCGCCGTGCGAAGCCGCACGCCGCAGCGTCCCCTTTTCCCAGTCGCCCGGGCGCGGACATCGCGCCGATCGCTTGAAGTTAGAAATTTTATAGCTAAACTAATTTTCGGCCGCAACGGTCCCGTTGGACCGCCAGCAAGGAGTTTGCTGATCGTCATGGAGTCGAGACGAGTAAGATCCATCGGCATTCCGGGCGAACTCCGCGGCAAGCATCGCGCGGCGGTTGATGGCGGCGGCACCATGACGGCTGAAATACATGCACACACCGCCGCATTCTGCATATTTCGCGCCGACACAAGCCTGATCGATCTTGGACATCCCGCCGAATTCATCGCTCTCCCGAAGGGCCAGTAACATCATCGCCACGGCGTTCGGGCCGCCGCGGCAAGCGCATCGCAACTGGAGGTCTCGCATGAAATCGAAAAGCGTTTTGAAGGCGCTCGCCGCGGGCTTGATGCTCGGCACGGCCGCAACGGCAGCGCTCGCCGATATCACCGTCGGATTCATCACGTCGCAAACGGGTCCGGTATCTTCGATCGGTATTCCCTACGCGCGTGGCGTCGCCGCGGGTCAGGCCTTTATCGGTGAGGTCGATGGACAGAAGTTCAAGGTCATCTCGCTCGACGACGCATCGGATCCATCGACGGCCGCCAAGAATGCGCGCAAGTTGATCGAAGAAGACAAGGTCGACGTGATCATCGGCACCGCCGGCGCACCGGCCACCGCCGCGATCATCGCCGCTGCCTCCGAGTTGAAGGTCCCGGTCCTCGCACCGACGCCGGTTCCCTCCGTACCGCAGGTTGACGGCAAGCCGTGGGCCATCTCGACGCCGCAGAGCCCGAAGGACATGGTCGGTCTGTTGATCGACGAAGCCAAGGCACAGGGTATCAAGACGCTCGGATTTATCGGCTTCTCCGATGCCTGGGGCGATCTCGTCTATAACAACGGCAAGGCCGCCGCAGAGCCGGCCGGTATCCAAATCGTCACCAACGAGCGGTATGCCCGCGCCGACACCAGCGTCAGCGCTCAGGTCCTCAAGGTGATGGCCGCGAAGCCGGATGGCTTTCTCGCAGGTGGCTCCGGCACCGGCGGCGCATTGCCGTTTACGGGCCTCGCCGAGCGCGGCTTCAAAGGCAAGCTGTTTGGCCCGCCGTCGCTGATCAATCCCGACTTCGTTCGCCTCGCTGGCAAGTCGGCCGAGGGCCTCATCGCCTCGACCGGCCCGATCATGGTGGTCGAGCAGCTGCCGGACGCGCACCCGACCAAAGCAATGGGCATGAAATATAAGGAGGCCCATCAAAAGGCGAATGGCGTTGCCTCGAACGACGGCTTCGCACCGTATTCGTTCGATTGCTGGCTGATCCTCGCGGAAGCATCGAAGCGTGCACTGAAGACCGCCAAGCCCGGCACGCAGGACTTCCGCAACGCGCTGCGCGACGAAGTCTACAAGACCAAAGAACTCGTCGGCACGCATGGCGTCTATAACTACACGCCCGCGAGCCACTTCGGCACCGATCGCCGTGCACTCGTCCTCGTGACGCTCACGAACGGCCAGTGGAAGTTCTACAAGACGGGCAACTGATCTCGGCCCTCCCTCTCCCCGCTCGCGGGGAGAGGGTTCGACTTTGGGAGCGGCGCATTGACCGACAAACTCAAGATCGCCGTCCTCGGTGGTGGCCACGGCTGTTACGCCGCCGCCGCAGATTTTAGCGAAGCGGGCCACGAGGTCCGATTCTGGCGCCGCGACGCTGAAGCCCTCGCGCCCGTCCGGGCCGCGCGCGCAATCACCGTCAAGGATTTTCGAGGCTCGCGCAGTATTCCCCTCCATCTCGTCACGCACGACATCGCGCAAGCTGTAAAAGGCGCCGATCTGATCTTTTCTCCGCTCCCCGCTTTCGCGCAGGCAGACCTTGCACGCGCTCTCGCGCCGTACCTGGAGAATGGCCAAGTCGTCTTCCTGCCGCCGGGAACGTTCGGCAGTTATGTATTCGCCAAGGCGGCACGCGATGCCGGCAGCAAAGCCGATATCGCTGTCGCAGAGACGGGCACGCTGCCTTGGCTGACGCGCAAACACGGACCCGGCGAGATCGCCATCACGACGCGCGCCACGCGCCTGCCAACGGGCGTCTTTCCCGCGCGTCATACCGAGCGTGCGCTGGCAATGATCTCGCGCGCGTTCCCGGATGCCATCGAGCCGGTTGAAGACGCGCTATCTGCGGCGCTGATGAATGCAGGCCCGATCATCCACCCGCCGCTCATCATCATGAATGCAGGTCCCATCGCCCATTTCGATCGCTGGGACATCCACAAGGAAGGCACGCAGCCGACGATCCGCCGGGTTCACGATGCACTGGATGCCGAACGCATGGCTGTGCGTGAAGCGCTCGGTTACAAGCCGCCGCACTTCCCGCTCGCCGACCACTACAAAACCTCGAACTGGATGTACGGCAACCTTGCCCACGACAAGCTCGTGTCCTCAGGCGATTGGCACGAAAAGCTCAATCTCGACACCCACCGCTACATGTCCGAAGACGTAGAAATGGGCCTCAATCTGCTCGCGTCCATCGCCCGATGGACCGGCGTTCCCGCGCCGACGGCCGAGGGCTTGCTGCAGCTTGGGCAGGTTGCCGCTGGCCGCGATTTTTCAAAGACCGGCCGCACGCTGGAAATCTTGGGCCTTGCATCGCTATCGCGTGAAGAGATGCAGTCACTCCTCACGAAGGGCCTGTGATGCCGCATCCGTCTGACCGCGTCGTGGTGGCATCTGTTGGCGCCGGCCGCATGGGGCGCGGCATCGCCCACGCGTTCGCCTACGCGGGCCACCAAGTCCGCCTTCTCGATGCCAAGTCGCGCCCTTCGGCCGATTTCGCCAAGCTTCGTGACGCGGCTTTGGCCGAGATCCGGGACTCCCTTGAGGCGCTCGCGTCGAGCGGCGCGTTCGATCCGGCACATATCCCGGCGATCCTCGCACGCGTGTCGATTCATCCGGCTGAGGAGGCTGCTGCGGCCTTGGGCGATGCCCCAGTCATTTTCGAGGGCGTGCCCGAACGCGAAGACGCCAAGCGCGAAGCGCTCGAGTTGATCGATCGGTACGCTTCGCCGGATGCGACCGTCGCCTCGACCACGTCGACGTTTCTCTCGACGATGCTCGCGGCCATGTCGCAAAGGCCGGAGCGTTTTCTGAATGCGCATTGGCTCAATCCGGCCTACCTCGTGCCGCTCGTCGAAGTCAGCCCGCACGACAGGACGAAACCGGACGTCACGAAGGCGCTGGTCGCCCTGCTTGAATCGATCGGCAAAGTGCCCGTCGTCTGCAAAGCATCACCCGGCTACATCGTTCCCCGAATCCAGGCGCTCGCCATGAACGAAGCCGCACGGCTCGTGGCAGAAGGCGTGGCGTCCGCCGAGGACGTCGACAAGGCAATCCTCTACGGCTTCGGCGTGCGCTTCTCGGTCCTCGGCCTAGTCGAGTTCATCGACTGGGGCGGCGGCGACATCCTCTACTACGCCAGCCGCTATCTGGCAGGCGCGACCGGCGAGGATCGCTTCAAGGCGCCGCAAGCGGTCGAAGACAACATGGCGGCAGGCCGCATCGGCATGAAATCCGGCCAGGGCTTCTACGACTGGTCGTCGCAGGATGTCGATGAACACAGGCGAAAGCGCCTCTCCGAATTTGCGGCACTCCTGAAATATCTCGGCCAGATCCGCCCACCGGTGGTGTAGGACCAAGGCCGGCCGGTTTCGCGCCTCGCGTAAAAATACTAGGTACTTGCCCAGTTGCGCGATGATGCCAGTTTCAGGCATCGTCTCTCGCATGCAGGGCTGTGTTGCGGGATCAGAGGCGGTGAGCCGGAAGCCAGCAACTTTCCGTCCGATCCTGCGACCCGCTGCGATACGTCGTACCGGATCGCAAGTCGCAAGATCTTTGCCGCAAGGCGGACGGACGACCAGTGCGGGGCGACGATCCTTCGCGAGATCGCCGCGCCGAACGCAAGAGGAGCGCGTGGCGGGCCTAGCTGAACCCGCCTGCCCCCGGCCGGCATCCGATGGAATATGGGATGGTGGCGAAAGCAGCAGGCCATAGTCCGGGCCCAGGGTAAGCATACAAAATCAAGGCTGGACCAAGGGAGCCAGCGCCTGGCGGGTGTGATGAACCGCCGGGAACCCGGATGGACGACATCGGAAAACGGAGCGGGCGACCGCACCTTCTAAGGCGATGAGTGGCACTGCGAGCATCGCGTGACTTGCGATCCGGCTCGGCCGAAGCAAGTCACATCGAAGAGGCTTGAACTGCCACTATCGCCAATCGGACGCGGTACCCGCTCCGCCTCTTGTTCTCGTGTTCTCGCAACTTGCCAAAATGGTTGCATCGGCACCGCGTTTCACGAGCGCTCAGGGCTTTCGCGCCTTTTCGAGCATCTCGATCATCGCGCTGTAGCCGCGCCGTTTGGCATGCTCCAGCGGCGTGACGCCGTCACGGTCGCCGAGTCTCAAATTCGCGCCAGCATCGATCAGCGCCTTCAGCGTCGCCTGATGCCGCGGCCCGCCGTCACCGAGCACGACGGCTTCGATAGCTGCCGTCCAATTCAGATTGTTGACGTGATCAAGCGGTGCGCCGCCTGCGATGAGCGCCTGCACGACTTCGGCATGACCGAGATGCGCTGCCGCGATCAGGGCAGTGCCGTCATACGGCGAGGTAATCGCCTTCGGATCGGCGCCGAGCTTGATCGCCAGCTTGACCATCGCGGCGTCGTCGCGGACGGCAGCGATGGTAATGATGTCGTAATGCTGACGGTCCTTCGCGCGCATGTCGGCGCCAGCTGCAGCCAGCGTCTCCACGAAAGCGCGATCACCGCGATGCGCCGCGACGAGTAGCGGCGTGCGGCCATTGCCGTCGCGCGCCTCCAGCAGAGACTTGTCCGCACCTTTGATCGCAGATGCATCCCCGCGTTGCGCCGCCGCAAGCAGACCGGTGTAACCCGCGATCTCGGTCGCACTCGGCGGTGACTGAGCCCGGCCATTGCTGGCAAAGCTTGCCCCAATCAGCAACGCAGCGGCAAGGCGCAAATATGGCATCGCGCTCACCGCATCGTCGCGACGGTGAGTGCGACACGGCAGGCGCCCTGGAAGCCGTCGATATCGATCCACTCGTCGATCGTATGCGGCTCGTTCTGGCCTGCACCGAACGTCACCGTCGGCACGCCATGCCGCACGAGCCAATTGGCATCGAGGCCGCCATTTGCAAGCCGCACATTTGGCTGCGCACCCATCGCCTTCACGGCGGCAATCGCCCGCTGCACGGCCGGTTCCGTTTCCGGCATCTTGAACGGATGATAGTTCGTATCCGACACGAACTTGACCGATCCGGACTTGCCTTCCGAGTTCGTGACGGCCTTCGCCGCAGTCTCGAACGCCGACTTGAAGCCTGCGGTGATTTCCTTGACGAAGGCGAGATCGTGGCTGCGGCTTTCGCCCTCGACGCGGACATAGTCGGTGACGACATTTGTCGCATCGCCCGCCGAGCCGCCAGTCGGGCCACTGACGGGACCGACATTGCTCGTGCCTTGCCGCTCGCCCTTGACGACCTTGCCGAACCAGCCGTTCGCACGAACTTCGGCGAGCGCTAGAGCGAGGATCATCGTCGACGAGATGCCGCGTTCCGGCGCAACGCCCGCATGCGAAGCGCGGCCGAAGATCTCGACCTCCCACTTGTCCGCACCGACCGCGCCGACGACGACATCCGTCGGTCCGCGGCCGTCGAAATTGAAGCCCATCGAAACGGGGCCGAGGTCGTTTTTCTCGACCATCCGCGCGCCCCAAAGTCCGCTTTCCTCGCGCACGCAGAACATCAAGGTCATCGGCGGATGATCCGGCTTATGCTTGGCGAGTTCGGCTGCGAGCGTGACGAGCGCCGCGCAACCCGTGCGATTGTCGCCGCCGAGCGCCGTCTTGGCGTCATTGACGATCCGCTTGCCGTCGATCCGCGGCTTGGCTCCCGCGCAGAGTGGCACCGTATCCATATGCGTCATGAACAGCAGCCGCTCGCCATTGCCGAGCGCCCCGCGCCCCGGCAGAGTAACGATCAGATTGCCCGAATTAGTCGGCACCGGAATGCGGCTGTTGGCATCGTCCACGCGGATGGCGTCGGCGGGAACGCCCGCTTCGAGCAGCGCCGTTTTGATCTCCTGGCAGATCGCGGCTTCGTTGCCGGTCACGCCCTCCACCTTCAAGAACCGCATCAGGCGCGAAAGGGCGGCGTCGGCGTCGTGGGCAATCATGGGAGGACTCACTGCTATGACGGAAAAGCGATAGTCCACGAATGACACGCTGGTGCAAAGGGTGCAATCCTTCGCCCCGAGCCTGAACGCTGCATGCCGAGCAGAACCGCTATGCAATCGATCGAAACCGATGTCCTGATCGTTGGTGCTGGGCCCGTCGGCCTTACCCTTGCGATCGATCTGGCCCAACGAGACGTTGCCGTAACGATCGCGGAGTTGCGCCGGGCGGGCGAGCCGCCCTCGCCGAAGTGCAATCACGTCGCCGCGCGCACGATGGAAATCTTCCGGCGCTTAGGGATCGTCGATCGCGTCCGCAACGCCGGCCTTCCTGCCGACTACCCCAACGATATCAGCTACCGCACCACGTTCACCGGCATCGAGCTGACGCGCATCAAGATCCCATGCCGCCGCGATCGCTACACCGACAATTCCGGCCCCGATGGCAACTGGCCGACGCCGGAGCCGCCGCATCGCATCAACCAGACGTTCCTCGAACCGATCCTGTTCGAAGCTGCCGCCTCGACGAAGGGCATCACCATTCTCGACCGCACGCGCATCGACGGCGTATCGCAATCGGCGAATGGAGTCTTGGCGCGGGGCTGCGTACTCGACGGCGAGACGCCGATTGAAATACGCGCTCGCTTCATGATCGGTTGCGACGGTGGTAGCTCGAACGTCCGCAAATGGATCGGCGCCAAGCTCGAAGGCGACGCGGTCCTTCAGCGCGTCCAATCGACCTATATCGAAGCGCCGGATTTGATCGGTCGCCAGCAGTCCGAACGCGCCTGGGCGACGTTCTCGCTCAATCCGCGCCGGTCCGGCAACGTCTACGCTATCGACGGGCGTTCACGCTGGCTCGTCCATCACTATCTAAAGCCGACGGACGGTGACTTCGACGAGGTCGACCGCGATGGCGCCATCCGTCAGATACTCGGCGTCGGCGCCGAGTTCCGATACGATGTCATCTCGAAAGAAGATTGGTTCGGACGCCGCCTCGTCGCCGATCGATTCCGAGACCGCCGCGTCTTTATCTGCGGAGACGCCGCACACATCTGGGTGCCTTACGCCGGCTTCGGCATGAATGCCGGCATCGCCGATGCGACGAACTTGGCGTGGATGCTGGCAGCTCACATCAAGGGCTGGGCGCCGTATGAGATCCTCGACGCCCACGAGGCCGAACGCTGGCCGATCACCGATCAGGTCTCGCGGTTCGCGATGAACCATGCGCACGCCATGGCGCGCCAACGCGGCGGCGTCCCGCCCGAAATAGAGGATGATACGCCCGCCGGAATGGCGGCCCGCGTTGCCCTCGGCAAACAGGCGTACGATCTCAATGTTCAGCAGTACTGCGCGGCGGGACTGAATTTCGGCTACTACTACGATCGTTCGCCGATCATCGACTATGACGGCGAAGAAGCACCATCCTACACCATGAGCACGGCCACCGCCTCGACCGTGCCAGGCTGCCGCGCACCCCACTTCTGGAGGCGGTCGGGCGAGTCGCTTTACGACCTGTGCGGCAATGGATTTGCGATTGTCCGCCAGAACCGGGCAGCTTCCGTAGAGCCTCTACTGTCAGAGGCGCGAAAGCGCGCCGTTCCGATGACGATCGTCGATGTCGATACGGCCGAACTCCCGCCCGCCTACCGGCACGCCCTCGTCGTGATCCGCCCCGATCAGCATGTCGCGTGGCGTGGCGATGCGCTGCCACCTGATCCGGTAGGCTTGCTCGACAAGCTCACCGGAACGACGCGATAGGGCGGGCACCGGTCGTGCGGCGCGCAATGGCGGCGTGCGCTTGCCGCACGTTGCGCCACCACGGATGCCGGAAGCGCCTGCGCGCGACAATGCCGAGCAAGACCAGCGCCGGCCAATAGAGGTAGGCAAGCGCTTCGAGATTCTCGCCGAACGAAAACAACAGCATGACGAGCAAGACGCCGAGCCCGCATCGAGCGATACGATCGCGCTGCGCCTTGGCCGTGGCTTCGCCGATCGCGACGGCGAGCGGGATCGCGCACGCCAGCAACCCAACGATGCCCTTGACGAACAGCAGGCCGATCCAGGTGTGATGCGAGCCGATGGCCATGTACTCGACGAGGTGAGGACCACGCTCGACGACGCCATGTCCGAAGATCGGTGCTTCCGACTGCCACCGGTGCATGCCGATCCGTTGCAGCGTTCCGCGAACCCGGCTCGACTCGGCGCGGGCGCCGGTGAACGCCGCTTCGGCCTCCTCGGCCGCTTGAGAAATCGGCTCGGCGAACGCAATGCCGAGTGCCAGCAGCGGCGCCGCGAACGTCATGATGAAAGGCCGGCCGAGCTGCGACAAGAAGAAGATGGCGATGGTCACGGTCGGAATGGCGATCAGCGACATGCGCGACAGCGAGAACACGCACATCGAAATGGAGGCGGCAAGGCCGATCGCCTTCCAGACAGGATGCTTCTCGAAGAGCGCGAGAATGAAGGCCGTCGAGGCAAACAACGCCGCACCAGGTGCCCACGGAGCAAAGTACTGCAGCCGGAAACCGAGCGTGCCGTAGTCCTTCACCGCGCCGTTCACCGCAAAGAACACCTGTTCCGAGCCGACGATGTAATGCAGCGGCGAAACGTAAAGCGGTTCCGGCAAGCCGATGGTCGAACTGGCGAGCAGTAGAGGCGTGATCAACAGAGTCTGTAGTCCGAGGATGCAGATGGCGCGAAAGATCACCTGCGGACGAATCTTGAGCAGCGCGCCGGCAAGCGGGAACATGAACAGCAGCGCCCAGCCCTTGACCCAGCCAAGCATCGACTTGATCGTTTGGGGTAGGCCGAGGTCGTAGTCGATATGGCCCGCGACGAGCGCCAGCATCATCAACGCCATGCCAATGCCCCAGCCGATGACACTGAGCGGCAAGGGGCGGGTAGGTAAGGTCTCGCCATCATCGACAAGGCCGGCGCGGCGGACGATGCCGCGCCAGACGAGCCAGAAAGCGAGGAAAGTCGAAACCGGAAGCAAGGCGCCGGCGAGGTAGAGGCCCCACGTCGACACGAGCGTCCAGTAGACTACGCTTTCCTCAAGCGATTGCGGACGAACTCGGCGCGTAGCCATGTCAGGAACCAGGCGATGGAGATCAGGATTGTGCCGGTGACGCCGCCGGCAAAGGCGAGTGCGGGTCCGTTCGTGCCGAGCCGCGTCGGCATCGTCGGCGCGGAGATCGTCTGCACGAGCGGATAGGATCCGTAGATATCGGATTTCGACGTGTTGAGCCGCGCCATTGCCGACGTGAAGACGGCTTCTGCGACGAGATGCTCTTTCTTCAAGTCCTCGAACTTGGAAGCTGAAACGCTCAGCTTCTTGAGTTCCCCGTCGAGACGGGTGACGTCGGCTTGCGTCGCGTTGAGTTCGCTGCGCTTGCCGCCCAGAACCGAGTCGTTGGCGATGAGCTGCTTGTAGAGTTCGGCCTGGTGCGAGTTGTTCGCAAGCAGAACGATGGTATTGAGATCCGCCGGCGTTTTCACTTTCGCACGCCGAAGCGACTCGTTGATCTGCGCAACGAGGCCACTCCACTTGTTCTTGAGCAGCATCAGCGTCGGATGCTGCGGCCCAAAGCGCAGTTTCTCGACATTGTATTGCGCCGTTGTCTCGGCGTAGTCCGTAACGAGCTTGGCAAGCGTTGGATCGGCCGTAAGCTGCAGGGCAACCGCCGCTTGCTCGATCGACACCCCGACACGTGACTTGAGCAGCGTTTGCTCGCCCTCGATTTTGTCGACCTCGGCTCTGAGATCGACCAGCCGCCGCCGCTTGAGCTCGAGAGAACTGGAGATCTCGTTGAACTGCGCGAGCGACACGAGGCCGCTCTCGCCTTGCAGGGCAGTAATCCGCTGGCGTGCGGCATTGACCGCCTCTTCGTAGACCTTGAGGTTTTGCTTGATACTTTCAGCGCGGCTCTCGACCTCGTCGTTGCGCAACGTGTCGAGCTGCTGCTGGAGAGCTGAGATGAGCGCGGCGGCGCGCGTCTGAGCGCCCTCCGGAGTCTTGGCCCGGAATTCGATTAGAATGAGCGCGGTTTCATCGATCAGCCTGATGCGCGGATAGCCGTATTCGTCGACGGACATGCCGAGCGACTTGGCCGCGGCGGCGCGCACCGACTCGCTCTGTGCCATCTCCTTGTAGATGACCTTCGGGCTCAGCGAGCCGGTGTTGTAGGCGGAGGTCGGAGACGTGGATGTCTGTCCGATGCTTTCAAGAGATACGTTCACGTTCTGACTGCCGCCGGGAACGACGAGCGTGGCACGGCTGATATACTCGTTCGGCAGGACACGGATCGCCAGGAAGGCGATGAACCAGACGATGATGAGGGAAATGAGCGCGTAGCGGAAATAAGGGCCGCCGGGATCGAAGCGGCGGATCGACATGCGCCGGGCACTGCGGCGCAAGAACGGGAAGCCCGCCCCTGGTCTCAACGCGCTGGCAACAGCCTTACTCACTGACGCACTCCTTGCACGAGCGATGCCGCGGCGCATGCGCTCGCGGTAGTTCGCTTCTTGAGCACGACTAAACGCAGGTTTTGGTATCGATCGGCTTAATCGCACGCGAAAAATCTGAGCGCGGACGGTCATGTCCGATCAAGATTTCACATTTGTGATCAGTGATTTCGCATGCCGTCCTGCATCGATCCGGGCGCTAACGCGTTGGCAAGGATTGCTTGCGCGGAACAGCAACGGCGCGCGTGTATTCAGCCTTAACGACTTGATGATATGAGAACCGCGCCGGCTGCAACGAAAGCCGCGCGGAACGTCGGAGCAGAGTGATGAGTATCCTGGTAACGGGTGGTTGCGGCTATATCGGCAGCCACATGGTGCATGAATTGGCCGACCTCGGCCGTGAGGTCGTCGTCCTCGACAATCTGTCGACGGGGTTCCGCTGGGCCCTGCCTGATACGGCCCGGCTCGTTGTCGGCGACATCGGTGACCAGGATCTGGCCCGCACAGCCATCCGCCGCTACGGCGTCACCGGCATCATCCATTTCGCCGGCTCGATCGTGGTGCCGGAATCGGTCGCCGACCCGCTCGGCTACTACAACAACAACACGGTCAAATCGCGCGCCCTGATCGAGGCCGCCGTCGCCTCCGGCGTCGAACACTTCATTTTCTCCTCGACCGCCGCCGTCTACGGCATGGCCAAGGAAATGCCCGTCAGGGAAACGACGCCGCTCGAGCCGATGTCACCCTATGGCTCGTCGAAGCTGATGACCGAGATCATGCTGCGTGATGTCAGCCGGGCCCATAAGCTCCGCCATGTCGCCCTCCGCTATTTCAATGTCGCCGGCGCCGACCCCAAAGGCCGCACCGGGCAGTCCACCCGGGGCGCGACCCATTTGATCAAGGTTGCCTGCGAAACCGCCGGCGGCAAACGCAAGGGCATGGAAGTGTTCGGCACCGACTACGACACCCCCGACGGCACCTGCGTCCGCGACTACATCCACGTAACCGACCTGGCCCGCGCCCATGTCGCAGCCCTCGGCCATCTCGAAGCCGGCGGCCAATCCGATACGTTCAACTGCGGCTATGGCCAGGGCTATTCGGTCCTCCAGGTCCTCGATGCGGTCCGCCGTGTATCCCGCCAACCCGTCCCGGCAACCATGAGCCCCCGCCGGCCTGGCGACCCGGCCTCGATCGTCGCTTCGTCCGACAAGATCCGCAGCCAGCTCGGCTGGAAGCCCGCACACGACAACCTCGACCTGATCGTCCGCCACGCGCTCGACTGGGAAGCAAGCCTCGCCCGCCGGAACTCGGCCGCCTGATCCTGGCCGGCAACGGCCCCCGGGTTGCAGCAAAAAGCCGCCCGGCTCGCGCCGTTCATGCCCGCTTCAGGCTCGACATGCCATGTCGCAGCGTGCAGGGTTCCCGCAGGGGGCCCTGTGGCGCGCTGCAGGGTGCCCATCGCGCCGTGGATCGCAAGCCACGATGCCAAGTCGCCCTGGGAAACCTGGCGCGTTGTCAAACTAGCCGGCTTCGACCAGAACCTCGTGAGGGTTCGACGCTCGAACGGCAAAGCCGGCGAGCAGCATGAGCGTGGACATTCCGCAGGGAGGGCAGGACACCCCAGGCTTCCATCTGGAGCCGCGGGTCGCAAAGGCGTTCCTGCGCCTGTCGAGTGGATTTTGGCGCGATGCGACGGCCAAGCGTGCGTGGCTGCTGACGATCGGCCTTGCCGCGAGCCTCGTCGCATCGACCTATATCACGGTGCAGATGAATCACTGGAACCGGTGGTTCTTCGACGCCCTCGAAAAAAAGGACATCGCGACCGTCAAAAGCGCGATCCTCGTCTTCTTCGGTATCATCGCCGTCATGGCCGCCATTGGCGTCGCCATCGTCATCACTCGCGAGACTCTGCAGGTCCGCTGGCGCGAGTGGCTGGTGAAACAGTTGCTGACCACTTGGCTCGGTGACCAGCGATTCTATCACTTGAACGTCACGGGACGCGAGCCGCCCAACCCCGAGTATCGCATTTCCGACGATACCCGCTGGGCGACTGAAATCCTCGTCGATCTCGGCATCGGGCTACTGTCGGCCGTCATCGGTGGCCTAGCGTTCATCGCGATCCTTTGGAGCGTTGGCGGTTCGATCGCGATCGGTGGCTTTGTCGTGCCGGGCTACATGGTGTGGCTGGCGCTCGCCTACGGCATAACCGCCTCGACGCTCATGGCCTACGTCGGCAAGCCACTCGTCGGCCGCGTCGGCGCAAAGAACGAATCTGAAGGCTATTTCCGTTTCGCCATGATGCGGCTTCGTGAGAACGCCGAAAGCGTTGCGGTCCTTGGCGGCGGCGCACGCGAGAAACAGTCGCTCGTGAACCTATACGACAGCGTCGTCGCCCGCTGGCTGCGCATCGTCAAAAGCCACGGCCATGTTACGTGGATCACCAACGCATCCGGCCCGATGATCCCGATCATCCCTCTGTTGTTCGCGGCGCCCAAGTATCTCGCCGGCGATCTGACGCTCGGTCAGGTGACGCAGCTTGCCGCAGCCTTCGTTCAGGTCCAGATCGCCATTTCGTGGGTGGTGGACAACTACAACCGCATCGCCGAATGGTACGCATCGGCCCGCCGCGTGATGGATATCGTCGATGCGGCTGCCGACGTGCCGGTCATAGCGAGCGCCCAGGTGTTGAGCCCATCGGCGGAGCAATCGCTCCGGATCGACGGCCTCGAAGTCCGCGACCGCGACGGCAATAGTCTGTTGACCGTGGACACACTTTCATTGCGCCCCGGCGAGACGATGCACATTACGGGGCCATCCGGGTCCGGCAAGTCGACGCTCGCGCGCGCCCTGAGCGGCCTCATCAAGCCCGCATCCGGTACGATCGCCGCCCCGGCGGGTGCGACAATCATGGTCACCCCTCAAAAGGGCTACATCATGCTCGGCACGCTCGCCGAGAATCTCGACTATCCCGGAGGCGATCGAGGCACGCTGTCCTATGAGAGCGCTCTAGCGGCCGCCGGCCTCGGCCATCTCGGGCTCCGCATTCATGAGCCCGCCCGCTGGGACCAGCTGTTGTCGGCCGGCGAACGCCAGCGTCTCGGTATCGCGCGGATTCTGGCTCACGCGCCGGATGTCGTCGTGCTCGACGATGCCGTGTCCGCGCTCGATGAAGACTCACAGGCCGAATTGCTGTCGGTCTTGAGGCGTGAACTACCTGATGCGATGATCGTCAGCGTCAGTCAGCGAACGGCCCCCGCTGCCTTGAAGGCGCGGCGCTACGTGCTTCAATCCGGGCGGAATGGAGCCAAACTCGTTGCCGCCGATGCTGCGCCAGCAGCGATAGAAGCGGCACATACCTGAATATCGACCTTGAAACTTGGGAGGGCCGAAAGGCCGATTACCGTGGCAAAACTGAACTTCTGGAACGCAACCTGGTCCCTCGACGAGAAGCAGTGTCCCTGTGATATCCACTTCTTGGACTATCTCAAGGAGAAGAACGTCACCGGCAAGGACATCTTCCACATGGGGACCGGCAACCATCACATCGTCGGCCTCGAGACGAACAAGAGCGGCTCGGACAATCATGTCCTCGGCATTACCGCGTCGAAAGAAGAGTACGACGACTACGTCAAACTGCTCATCGACAATGCCAAGCTCGGCTTCACCTACAAATGCTACTTCGGCGACATCTACCAGATCGACCGCCGCCTGATGCCGAGCCTCGACTATGCGACCCTGTTCCATATCGGCGAATATCGCACGTCGGAGAATGACGCTTACGGTGCCCTGACCGACGATGAAATGACCTTCGTCCTCGCCGACAAGCTCCGTCCGGGCGGCGAGATCCATTTCTACACCGGCTCCTTCGCCTACGATAAGGGCGTGGCGGCGGGTCGCGCCCTCGTCGCGAAGAAGGGCTTTGTCGACGCCGGCAAGTTCAAAACGCTGCACATCTTCCGTAAGCAATAGGCGCCTGAACCCGTGGCAGGCGGCATCCCGGTCGCCTGACCACGCGACAAGACTGCGAAACGCTGCTACCTGCGCTGGGCGTCCCGTAGATGGACGTGCAGCAAGACCTAGAGCCGGTGCGATTGCCATGTCACCTCCGACTGAAATCAAGCCTCCGATGCCGACCTTCGAGGTGTACAAGCGCGCGCTCGTTTTCCTGGCCCAGGAGCGGGGCCTGACCGCTCTGTTGACGGTCGCCGGCATGGTCATCGCCGTCGTGCAAGTCTACGAACAAAAGCTGTTCGGCTGGGTCGTCGACGCGCTGGCAAAGGGAGACGCTGCCTTCGCGATCATCGGCATGTGGGCCGCGCTCGGGCTAGGGTCGATTCTCGCCAGCGTCGTTACGGCGGTTGCCTCCGATCGCCTCGCCCATCGCAGCCGCCTTGCCGCGATGGGTTTTGCGTTCGAGCGCGCGATCACGCTACCCATCAGCTACCACGCCGAACGCGGCTCCGGTACGGTCGTCCGCGCCATCCTCGCCGGCACCGACTCGCTGTTCTGGCTTTGGCTCTCGTTCATGCGCGAGCAGTTGACCGCCATCGTCGGCATCCTGTTCCTCATCCCCGTCGCCATCAACATCGACGTCCGCATGACGGCGATCCTCGCTGTGCTGGCAGTCGTCTATCTCGTGCTCAACATGCTCGTCGTGAACAAGACCTCGACCGGCCAAGCCGCCGTCGAGTCCTATCACAACGATGTCTACGGCCGCGTCGGCGATGTGCTCGGCAACGTCACGGTGGTCCAGAGCTACACCCGCCTGTCTGCCGAAATGCAGGCCATGCGCTCGATCATGGATCAGCTGCTGGCCGCGCAGTATCCGGTGCTCACGTGGTGGGGCTTGTTGACGGTGCTTACCCGCGCCGCAGCAACCATCACGATGGTAGTGGTATTCGCCGTCGGTGCCGTGCTCGTGCAGCGCGGCGAGGCAACGGTCGGCGTCATCGTCACGTTCGTGGGATTTGCGAACTTGCTGATTGGCAAGCTCGACCAGCTCTCGGGCTTCATCGTCCGCATTTTCCAGCAAGCCCCGACGCTGCGCACTTACTTCGAGTTGCTCGATACCAAGGCGAATGTCATCGACAAGCCGGGTGCTGTCGACATCGCACCGGTCAAGGGCCAGATCACCTTCGACGACGTGACCTTCCGCTACGGCACCGGCGACCAAGGTGTGTTCAATCTCAAGTTCGAGGCGAAACCAGGCGAAACCATCGCTCTCGTCGGCCCAACCGGTTCTGGCAAGACGACGACTCTCGCTCTCCTGCAGCGCATGCGCGCTTCGGATTCAGGCAAGATTCTCGTTGATGGCATCGACATCACAGACGCGACGGTCGATTCCATTCGACACAATATCGCGGTCGTGTTTCAGGACGCAGGCTTGTTCAACCGCTCGATCGCCGAGAACATCCGCGTTGGCCGTCCCGATGCGACCGACGCCGAAGTCGAGCGCGCCGCCAAGCTCGCCGAAGCCTACGACTTCATCATGCGCAAGCCGGGTGGCTTCCAATTCGTGATCGGCGAGCGCGGCTTGTCGCTCTCAGGCGGTGAGCGCCAGCGCCTCGCTATTGCCCGTGCGATCCTGAAAGATGCACCGATCCTCATCCTCGACGAAGCAACGAGCGCTCTCGACGCCGAGACGGAAGGCAAAATCAAGCGTGCCCTCGATGCGCTGCGCGAAGGCCGCACCACGTTCATCATCGCCCACCGTCTCTCGACTGTCGCCAACGCCGACACCATCCTCGTCCTCGACAAGGGCCAGATCGTCGAGCGTGGCACATTCAAGTCGTTGGTCGCACGCAAGGGACTATTCGCCCGCCTCGTGGCCGAAGGCGGCTTTACCGAGCCGACCGAATTGACTGACGAGGACGAAGAGGGGGCGATCCATGCCCTCGCCCATGACGAGGCTGGTTAAGTTCCAGCTTGACGCCATTCTCCGCTTGAGCAGGATCAACCGTACCAGGGCGCGAACGCTCATACTTGAGGCGTTTCAAGTCCCCGCGGCGGGAGCCCCATGCCACATTCGGTGTTCGAGGTCCGCGATCTAACCAAGGTCTATCGGACAGGCCAGGTCGAAATTCATGCGCTGCGTGGCGTCTCGCTGTCGCTCTATGCCGGTGAGCTCGTCGTATTCCTCGGCCCGTCTGGCTCAGGCAAATCGACGCTGCTGAACATCCTCGGTGGCCTCGACACCCCGACTGCCGGCGAAGTCTGCTTCGAGGATCATGCCATCTCGGAATTGGACGACCGCGGCCTGACCGAGTACCGGCGGGACCACGTCGGCTTCGTATTCCAGTTCTACAATCTCGTTCCCTCGCTGACGGCCCGGGAAAACGTCGCCCTCGTCACCGAAATCGCCCGCGATCCCATGCGCCCGGAAGAGGCCCTCGCGCTCGTTGGCCTCGAAGACCGCATGGATCACTTCCCGGCGGAACTTTCGGGCGGGGAGCAGCAACGCGTCGCCATCGCCCGCGCCATCGCCAAGCGGCCGGAAGTCCTGCTCTGCGACGAGCCGACCGGAGCGCTCGATAGCCGCACGGGCGTCCGCGTGCTCGAGGCACTGTTCGCCGTGAACCGCGATCTTGGCACGACCACGGCGATCATCACGCACAATGCCGCCATCAAGGCGATGGCGAATCGAGTCTTCTATTTCGGCAACGGGCGCATCGTCGAAACCGTCGTGAACGCGACGCGTGCGGCTCCATCGACGATCGAGTGGTAGGCCATGCGCGCGCTCGATCGAAAGCTGCTCAGGGATATCAGGCGCTTGTGGGCGCAGACGCTCGCCATCGCGCTCGTCATGGCCTCGGGCATAGCCACCCTGATCCTCGCAACCGGCACGCAGCGATCGCTCGAAGAGAGCCGCGCAGCCTATTACGACCGCAACCGCTTTGCCGACGTGTTCGCGACATTGGTCCGCGCTCCCGTCGGCGTCGCCGATCGCATCGCCGCCGTTCCCGGGGTCGCTCGCGCCGAAGCCCGCACCGTGCGGCATGCCCTTCTCGATGTGCCGGGCATGATCGAGCCGGCGACGGCGCTATTGATCTCGATGCAGGACCG
>JAPXTA010000016.1:0-50724 GCA_033812735.1 Hyphomicrobiaceae bacterium
GCTTCCTAGCGTCCCCGGCAACTCTCCATAAAGCTGCCGAGGAGCGCCTGCGCATGTCTGTCGTAACAGTCGAGAAGCATGGGGACGTCGCCGTCCTGTCGATCAACAACCCGCCGGTCAATGCGGCGAGCCATGCACTCCGGTCGGGCGTGGCCGATGGGCTCAAGTCGCTCGAGGGCGACGCCAGCGTGAAGGCGATCGTGCTGCATTGCGAAGGCCGCACCTTCGTTGCGGGCGCGGACATCACCGAGTTCGGCAAGCCGTCGAAGCCGCCGATCCTGCCCGAAGTGATCGCCATGCTCGAGACGAGCAAGGTGCCGACGGTTGCGGCAATCCACGGGACGGCGCTGGGCGGTGGCCTCGAGCTTGCGCTCGGCTGTCATTATCGCGTTGCGAGCCCGGACGCGAAATGGGGGCTTCCAGAAGTGAAGCTCGGTTTGTTGCCGGGGGCAGGAGGAACGCAGCGCCTGCCGCGCGCCATCGGCCCGATCGAGGCGCTCAAGGTGATCGTATCGGGCAATCATATGCCGGCGAAGCTCGGACACGACCTTGGCCTGATCGCAGAGATCGTTCCCGGTAACCTGAAAGACGGTGCAATCGCGTTCGCGCGCAAAATCGCGGCATCAGGCAAGAAGCACCCGAGCCTGCGCGAGGACACATCGAAGATCGGCGTCGACAAGACCAAGTTCGAGGAAGCAGCAGGCGAATTGCTGAAGCGCTCGCGCGGCCTCCACGCGCCGGCCAAGTGCGCCGAGTGTGTGCGCATGGCGATCGATCCGTCGATCCCCTTTGACGAGGCACTGAAGCGCGAACGCGCCGGCTTCATGGAACTCGTCGCGGGCGAACAGTCGAAGGCGCAACGTCACCTGTTCTTCGCCGAACGCGAGGCGGCGAAGATTCCTGGCATTGGTCCCGACGTGAAGCCGCGCGAGATCAAGCAAGCGGCCGTGCTCGGCGCCGGCACGATGGGCGGCGGCATCACCATGTGCTTTGCCAGCGCCGGTATCCCTGTGACCATCATCGAGCAAACCCAGGAAGCGCTCGACAAGGGCCTCGGCATCATCCGCAAGAACTACGAAGCGACCGCCGCGCGCTCCGGCAAGTCGCCTGACACCGTCGATAAGACGATGAGCTTCATTACGGGCAAGGTCGGTCTCGAAGCAGCGAAAGACGCCGACATCGTCATCGAGGCGGTGTTCGAGGAAATGGCGCTGAAGAAGAAAATCTTCGGAGAGCTCGATCGCATCTGCAAGCCGGGCGCGATCCTCGCCTCGAACACGAGCTATCTCGACATCAATGAGATCGCGGCATCGACCAAGCGCCCGCAAGACGTGCTCGGTATGCATTTCTTCTCGCCGGCCAACGTGATGCGTCTCCTGGAAAACGTCCGTGGCGCCAAGACCGCGCCGGACGTGATCGCGACGGCGATGTCCGTGGGGCGCAAGATCGGCAAGGTGCCGGTCGTTGTCGGCGTCTGTCACGGCTTCGTCGGCAACCGCATGCTGGCGCAGCGCTCGAAACAGTCGGAGCGTCTGTTGCTCGAAGGCGCGCTGCCGCACGAGGTCGATGCGGTCGTCACCGGTTTCGGCTTCCCGATGGGACCGTTCGCGATGGGCGATCTTGCAGGCCTCGACGTCGGCTGGCGCAGCCGCAAGGACCGCGGCGTGCGGTCCGAGATCGCCGACACCATCTGCGAGGCGGGCCGCTTCGGCCAGAAGACGAACAAGGGCTACTACCGCTACGAGGGCGGCAAGCGCACGCCGATCCGTGACCCCGAAGTCGAGGCGATCGTCGTCAATGCCTCGAAGAAGCTCGGCTTCACGCGCCGCCCGATCAGCGAGGACGAAATCCTGGGACGCATGATCTATCCGATGATCAACGAAGGCGCGCGCATTCTCGAAGAGGGCGTCGCGCTGCGTCCCGGCGATATCGATATCGTCTGGATCAACGGCTACGGCTTCCCGATCGGCAAGGGCGGGCCGATGCACTGGGCCGATAGTGTCGGCCTCGCGAAGATCGCCGCGTCCTTGAACGAGTACGCCAAGATCACCGGCGACGACACGCTGAAGCCGGCGCCGTTGCTCGCGAAGCTGGCGGCGGAAGGCAAAGGCTTCGCGTCACTCGCGGCTGGCAAGGGTTGATCAGGGAGCGTCGCCCGAGAAGCTTCCGCGGTCCTGAGCATGATGAAAAACGGCTAGAACGATCAGGGTGGTCTCGCCCTGATCGATTCGGTACACGACGACGAAGGGCGTTTGCGGGCACCACGCTTCGAATGCCTGCCAAGAGGCGTCCCATGTGCCGGTGCGCGGATAGCACGCGAGGGTCGTCTCGATGAATCGCCGCAGCCGCGTCATGGTTCTCGTGGCGACGGCGGCGCCGAATGTCTCTATGCCGTGAGCAAACTGCCGATCGATCTGAGCGACGGCGCGTTTGGCATAGACAATCTTCATTCGTCGAGCGTGAGGCCATACTTGCGAGCCAACGCAGGGAAAACGCCGGACGCCTCTGCGACGTCACCACGATCAGCTTCGGCGATAGCGGCTTCCAGTTCCGCCCGCTGCTCTTCAGTCAGAGACCCTAGCAAGGAGTGAGGGCCGATCGCGTAGTTCGCCTGGCCTTCTTCGGCAAAGCCGCTTTCGGAAGTGAGAGTCGGCTTTTTCATAGCGATTCAGTACCATGTCTTGTATTGCGCGCGCAAGTTGCAACTCTTGCTGTTGGGAACTACTCGATGATCGAAACACGTTGGTGGTGGGTGCGGCATGCGCCGGTGCCGGATGGCGGGCGGATCTACGGGCAGAAGGATCTGCCGTGCGACTGTTCCGACGCGGCGGTCTTCGAAGCAGTGGCGGCGACGCTGCCGCACGAAGCGGTGTGGGTGACGAGCCATCTCCAGCGCACGACACAAACGGCGGCGGCGATCATCAAGGCGTCCGCAGGGCGTCACGCGCCGGTCGAGATCCCCGCCTTCGAGACGTTCGCCGAACAGCACCTCGGCGACTGGCAAGGCATGGACCGCGCCGAGTTCCGCCGCATGACCGGCATGGGCACGACGTCGTTCTGGTTCAACCAAGCGCACGAGAAGGCGCCTGGTGGCGAGAGCTTCAATGATCTGATCGAGCGCGTGACGGTGACGATCGAGGATCTGACTGCGAAGCATCGTGGCAAGCACATCGTAGCGGTCACCCACGGAGGCACCATCCGCGCCGCGATCGGTCATGCGCTCGGATTGCAGGGTGACACCGTGCACGCCTTCACCATCGACAATTGTTCCGTCACCTGCCTCGATCACATCCATGATCCGAGCGGGCGTACTGCGGACAAGTGGCGGATCGGCGCGGTCAATCATCGCCCCTGGGGCGGCGCGGCCCGGCCGGGCGTGCATGCGTGACGGGCTGCCGGGGTCAGATCCGGCCGAAAGGTATCGCCCCAGGATGAAATTGTCGGGCGCTGAGACCAACCCGCCGTCATTCCTGCGTGTTGTATCCCCGGAAGACTGAGCGAAGCGAAGTCTATCCGGGGCCTTTCCCTCGGAAGGGTCCCGGCTCATTTCGCTGCGCTCATGGCCGGGAATGCAACAAGGGGGATGAATTCAGGATCATTTCGAGGTGGTGTTCGTGGCAGCGGTCAGGTCGCCACGGTGATGACCTACGGGAATTCGGGCGAATACGATTAATCGCGCGGAAGGGCTTTTGCCGCGTCGTGGACGGCGTCGAGGGCGTCTTCGCAGGGTAGCAGCCAACGAACTGGTAAACGGCCTCCAGCAGCCTTCTGCGTCGCTTTGCGACGCGCTTCCCTGAGATCACCAGGCGTCGATGATCGCGCGCCGCTCCGGTAACCGTGATGGCATGCTGGCCATGCCGCGCAAGATCCAGCGGCGGGTATCGGCCGGATCGATGACGGCATCGATCTCGAGGTAAGCCGCAACATTCGTCGCCTTGCCGCGCTCATAGGACTTCGCGACCATCGACTGGAACAGCCGTTCGCGTTCGCCCTCGGGCGCTGCCTCCAATTCCTTGCGGAATCCAAGCCTGACCGCGCCTTCGAGACCCATCGGACCGAACTCGCCCGTCGGCCACGACACGGTGAACAGCGGTGCATGGAAATTGCCGGCCGCCATCGCCTGCGCGCCGAGGCCGTAGCCCTTGCGCAGGATGACTGTGAAAACGGGCACGCGCATGGTCGAGCCAATGATGAAGAGGCGCGAGGTCTTCCGCACCATGGCTGTCTTCTCGCTCTCGACGCCGACCATGAAGCCGGGCGTGTCGCAAAGCGAAACCACCGGCAGCGCGAAGGCATCGCAGAGCTGCAGAAACCGGGCGAGCTTGTCGCACGCGGGCGCATCGATCGCGCCGCCGAGATGCTTCGGGTTGTTGGCGATGACGCCGACCGGCTTGCCGTCGATGCGGGCAAGCGCAGTGATCGCGCCAACGCCGAAACCGGAACGCAACTCCAGAACGGAGCCGGTGTCGAAGAGTGCATCGATAACGTCGCGGATCTCATAGACGCGCAGCCGGTTCTCGGGGATCACGTGCCTGAGTGTGCGCTGATCGCCATGTGCGTGGTCGCGAACTGGACCCTGAAAGTAGGAAAGATACTGCCGCGCCTTCGCGACGGCCTCGCGTTCGTCGGCAACGAGAAGGTCGATGACGCCGTTCGGGTTCATCACGGAGACCGGACCGACGTCATCAGGCGCGACGACACCGAGGCCGCCGCCCTCGATCATCGCAGGCCCGCCCATGCCGATCGAGGAGTTCTCGGTCGCGATGATCACGTCGGCAGAGCCGAGCAGAGCCGCATTGCCGGCAAAGCAGCGCCCGGCGTTGATGCCGACGCGCGGTGCCATGCCGGAGAGCCGCGCGAACCGGTGGAACGTCGTCGTGTCGAGGCCCGAAACGCCATGCTTGTCGGTATCGCCGGGACGCCCCCCGCCGCCTTCCGAGAACAGCGCGACCGGCAGTTTCCACTCCGCGACGAGTTCGAGCAAGCGGTCGCTCTTCTTGTGATTGAGCGTGCCCTGGGTGCCCGCGAGCACCGTGTAGTCGTAGGCCATGACGGCGACACGGGTCCGATCCGGATCACTGGCGGTGGCGGCGTTGACCGTGCCGATGCCGGTGATCAGGCCATCGGCCGGCGTGTTCTTCATGAGGTCGTCGAGCGAGCGTCGCGTGCGCTGGGCTGCGACGGCAAGTGCGCCGTACTCGATGAAGCTATCGGGGTCGAGAAGGTCGGCAACGTTCTCGCGCGCGGTGCGCATGCCGAGCTTACGGCGCTTGCTGATAGCCTCGGGCCGGCTCGCGTCGTCGGTCATGGCGATGCGGTCGAAGAACGCCTGCAGATCGGGCCTGATGTGATCGAGATCGATGGCGCCTGATTTGGCCACGTCGCCGGCGGCGTAATCGCCGGGGATCAGTTCAAGCAGTGGCTGGCCCTCGCGCACGACATCGCGAGCGGTGACTTGGATCGACGTCACCATGCCCGCGTGCGGTGCCGTGATCACGTGCTCCATCTTCATGGACTCGATAATCGCAAGCGTCGCGCCGCGTGCAACCGTTGCACCAGCCTCGACGGCGACCGAAACGATGCTGCCGGGCAGCGGCGATGTAATGGTGCTCTCGGTCGTGGCCCAATTCTGCGCTGTCTGCGCTGCGCTCGCCGCGCCCTTCGACGGCAACCGGCGGCGGCGCGCGTCAATGGCAGCGGCAGCGTCGACCAGCTTGCCGACGTGGCTGTCGATGTAACGCGTCGTGACGGCGTGCGTCTGCAAGTCGGATGACGCCAATAGCGCCGACAGCAACGACGCATTGGTCGCAAGACCCGTGACATCGAGATCGTCGAGTGCGCGCGCACCTTTGCGATAGAGCGCGGCGTAGTCGTCTCCGGTCGCGGAAACGATGATCTTGGCGAGCAGGCTGTCGTAGACGGGTTCGATCGTATAGCCGTCGTAGGCATGCGTATCGACGCGGACACCGGGGCCGCCGGGAAGCCGCAGCCGCTCGATCGTGCCGGCCGCCGGTTTGGTCGAACCATCAGAAAGCATTGTCTCGCTGTTGACGCGCAATTGCATGGCGATGCGGCCGGGGAGCCGTTGCGGCGCCTTGCCGAGGCCGAGCTTGTGCAAAGTGTCGCCGCTGGCGATGCGGAATTGCAGGGCGACGAGATCGAGGCCGAAGATCTCCTCGGTAACAGTGTGCTCGACCTGTAGGCGCGCGTTCGCCTCGATGAAGGCAAAGGGGACGCGTGCTGCCGGATTCGCATCGACCAAGAACTCGAACGTGCCGAGGCCCTTGTATGTCACGGCTTCGGCCATCCGCGCCGCTGCCGCATGCAGCCCGCGGCGCACGGTGTCGTCGAGGGCCGGCGCCGGCGCGATCTCGATCAGCTTTTGATGGCGGCGCTGCATAGTGCATTCGCGCTCGCCCAGAACAGCGACCGCGCCAGTGCCATCGCCGACGATCTGCACCTCAATGTGGCGCGCAGCAAGCATGGCCTGCTCGACATACAACGCATCGGAGCCGAAAGCCTTGAGTGCTTCCGATCCACAGCGCGCGAACGCGTCGGCGATATCCTCCCGCTTTGTGACGAGTCTGATGCCGCGCCCGCCGCCGCCAGCGACGGCCTTGATCATCATGGCCGTGTCTCCGGCACTGCCGCCATTCCCCCCACCCCCGACCCCTCCCCACGAGGGGGAGGGGAGGACGGCTGACTCTCCCCCTCTCCACGACGTGGAAGGTTGCCCGGCTGAAGTTCCTCCTCCCCTTGATGGGGAGGGGTTAGGGGTGGGTTGCGCAATGGCAATGCTATCGAAGAATGCGAGTGCCTCATCGAGGCTGATCGGGCGATCGATCCCCGCGAGCAACGGCACATCGCAGCGCGCGGCCAGCGCGCGGGCAGCGGCCTTGTCACCGAGCACGCGCAAGGTTTCCGGCGAAGGCCCGACGAAGATGACACCTGCTTTGGCACAGGCGGATGCGAGTGCATCGCTCTCGCTCAAGAACCCGTAGCCGGGATGAAGCGCATCGGCACCATTCGCTGCCGCCGCATCGACGAGTGCTGCAACATCGAGATACGCGCGCGGGCCACTGTCTTTGAGCATCACGGCCTCGTCGGCGGCGACGACATGGGCCGAGGCAGCATCGTCGATGGCAGCGATCGCGACGGTCTTCAATCCAAGTTCGCGAGCGGACCTCGCGATACGAACGGCAACCTCGCCACGATTGGCAATCAGCACTTTACGGACGGACATGCAGCATTCCCCGTTTCCCTTTGCGGCAACAGTTGCCGGTATCGGTCACGAGTGCAAGCCGGAGCCGTTGCGTCGAAACAGGCTCGCGCCAACCACCGCTTCTTGTCCGATGCGGTCTGCCTCAGCGTGAAGTCCCGGATGAATAGCGGAGTGTCAACCCGTCAGATCGATCCGGGACTACGTTGGTATTGTGGGCTGGAAGTGCGCCAACCCTTTACCGTCGTGGCCCCGGATACGCTCGCTGAACCGCGCCCGTTCCGGGGAAGCAGAAAATTGTGACGCGTGGTCGCTGATTTGCTTGCTCTCTCCAAATCATCCCTTCCCGGACGAGCTGCGAAGCGTCAGCGCAGCAGGTCGATCCGGGATCAAGTCTTATAGGTGAGGCACAAGTCTGCACATCATCATTGCCGCCGCGGCCCCGGATACACTCGCTGAAGCGCGCCCGTTCCGGGAATGCATGGCGCTCTGAGGAAGCGCCCTCGACGCGGTTGCAGCAATCGGTAAGGTGGTCCCGTTACCGGGGAGGATAAGGCAATGCCGCGCCACTTAAAGAGAAGCATAGACGCCGCCGCCAAGGCCGACGTGGACATGCAAGTCCGCGCGACCGTCGAAGCGATCCTCGCCGATATCGAAACGCGGGGCGATGCGGCCATGCGCGAGCTGTCGATCAAGTTCGACAAGTGGGACCGCAAGGACTTTCGCCTGACCGACAAAGAAATCCGCGCTTGCATGGGCGAGCTCAGCCAGCGCGATATCGACGACATCAAGTTCGCGCAGGCGCAGGTAAAAAACTTTGCGGAGTGTCAGAAGGCGGCGCTCAGGGACATCGAGGTCGAGACGTTGCCGGGCGTGGTGCTCGGCCACAAGAATATCCCGATCCAGGCGGTCGGCTGCTACGTGCCGGGCGGCAAGTACCCGCTACTTGCCTCCGCGCATATGTCGGTCGTCACGGCGAAGGTAGCAGGCTGCGAGCGCATCATCACTTGCGCGCCGCCTTTCGAAGGCAAGATGGCCTCGGCCATCGTGACGGCGCAGCATCTGGCGGGCGCGGACGAGATCTATTGCCTCGGCGGCGTGCAGGCAGTGGCCGCGATGGGACTCGGCACGCAATCGATCAAGCCGGTCGACATGCTGGTCGGCCCCGGCAACGCGTTCGTGGCGGAAGCCAAGCGGCAATTGTTCGGCCGCGTCGGCATCGATTTGTTCGCTGGCCCGACCGAGACGCTGATCATCGCCGACGACACGGTCGATGCGGAGATTTGCGCGACCGACCTTCTGGGCCAAGCCGAGCATGGGCCGAACTCGCCCGCGATCCTGTTGACCAATTCCGAGAAGCTCGCCCGCGCCACAATGGAGGAGGTCGAGCGCCTGCTGAAGATCCTGCCGACGGCGGCGATTGCGCGCAAGGCGTGGGACGACTACGGCGAGGTGATCGTCTGCGACAGCTATGACGAGATGGTCAGCGAAGCGGACCGGATCGCGTCGGAACACGTGCAGGTGATGACGCGCGACCCCAACTATTTCCTCGACAACATGAAGAACTACGGCGCGCTGTTCTTGGGACCCCGCACCAACGTCTCCTACGGCGACAAGGTGATCGGCACGAACCACACGCTGCCGACAAAGAAGGCGGCGCGCTATACCGGCGGCCTCTGGGTCGGCAAGTTCATGAAGACCTGCACCTATCAGCGTGTGCTGACGGATGAAGCGTCGGCCATGATCGGCGAATACTGCTCGCGTCTGTGCATGCTCGAAGGCTTTGCGGGCCATGCCGAGCAAGCCAACGTCCGCGTCCGCCGCTATGGCCGCAAGAACGTGCCCTACGCCAAGGCAGCGGAATGAGTTGTCCCTTCTCCCCGCGCGCGGCGAGAAGGCTAGGATGAGGGGCGGCCACTCGTTCAGTGCGGATGCCGCCCCTCACCCCAATGCTAGCGATGCACCACCGCCTCGATGCGGTTGCCCTCGGGGTCGGAGAGGAACGCGGCGTAATAGCTGGCGTGATAATTGGGACGCAGCCCCGGCGCCCCCGCACACGCGCCGCCGTGAGCGAGACCGGCGGCATGGAAGGCATCCACCGCCGCCCGGCTCGGCGCCCTGAACGCCCAATGGCGGTTGTCGGCGACGGCTCTTCCCGACGTCCGCCGCACCGTCAGATACGTATGGCCGTCGTCGCCGGGACTATTGCGGACGCCATATCCCAGCATATCGGCATCGCGCCGGACGCATGGCACGCCGAGCGCGCCCATGACCGCGTCGTAGAAGGGGGCGGCGCGGTCGAGATCGTTCACCGTAATCGAGACGTGATCGAGCATGGCTGAGGTCCGCTGTGACAAGACGGGCGAATTGCGATACCTGAACACCGAAACAGGCCGCCATTCAAACGGATAACCAATGTTCACCGGCATCATCACCGGGCAAGGCGAGATCATCGGCCGAAAGGGCGGGGTGTTCACCGTGCGCTCGCCCTATGCGGCAGACGGGATCGCGCTCGGCGCGTCGATCTCGCACGACGGCTGTTGCCTGACGGTGACGAGCCTGAAGGCGGATGGCGAAGGCAGCATCTACACCCTGGACGTGTCGAACGAGACGCTGTCGAAGACCACGCTCGATGGCTGGCAAGCCGGCACGATCGTCAATCTGGAGCGCGCGCTGAAAGCCGGCGACGAACTCGGCGGTCATATCGTTTCGGGCCATGTCGACGGCGTCGCGAAGATCATCGACATCCGCCCCGATGGAGACAGCCGCCGCTTCACCTTCGAGGTGCCCAAAGACCTCGCCCGCTACATCGCACCCAAGGGGTCTATCGCGCTCGATGGCACCTCGCTCACAGTCAACGAGGTGGACGGCAATCGTTTTGGCATCAACCTGATCCCGCATACTTTGACGGTGACGACTTGGGAGCGTAAGAAACCCGGCGACGCCGTCAATCTCGAGGTCGATCTATTCGCCCGCTATGTCGCGCGTCTGATGGAGCATCGCACGTGACCGCCAACCTGAAACGGGTCGAGTATTCCGAAGGCAAGGGGTTCATCTCCCCGGTCGACGAGATCCTCGACGATCTGCGCAACGGCCGCATGGTCGTCCTCGTCGATGCGGAAGATCGCGAGAACGAGGGCGATCTCGTCTGCGCCGCGCAGATGGCGACACCCGACACCATCAACTTCATGGCCAAGAACGGCCGCGGTCTCATCTGCCTCTCGATAACAGAGCAGCGCGGCGAGCAGCTGCGGCTCGAATCCATGGCGCGCAACAACAAGGCGCGGATGCGCACCGCCTTCACTGTCTCGATCGAGGCGAAGGAGGGCATCGCGACCGGCATTTCCGCCGCCGACCGCGCCCGCACCATCGCAACCGCCATCGACCCGACCAAGGGCCACGACGACATCGTCTCGCCCGGCCACGTCTTTCCGCTGATCGCACGCGAAGGCGGCGTCCTCGTTCGCGCGGGACACACTGAGGCAAGCGTCGATCTGGCCCGCATGGCCGGTCTCTATCCCGCCGGGGTAATTTGCGAGATCATGAACGACGACGGCACAATGGCGCGGATGCCCGACCTTGTGCCGTTCGCGCAGCGCCACGGCCTCAAAATCGGTACGATAGAAGACCTGATCGCCCATCGCCTGCGCCACGATCGCATCGTAAAGAAGGTGGCCCACACCAGCGTCGACAGCGCGTTCGGCGCCGGGTTTTCGATGCACGTCTACGAGACCACGGTCGATCCGGTCGAACATGTGGCGCTGGTGAAGGGCGACGTGACCTCGCCGGGCCCCGTGCTGGTCCGCGTTCACGCCGTCAACCCGGCAGCAGATCTGCTCGGCATCGGCATGAAAGGCCAGTCGACGCTCATTCAGCGCTCCATGGAGGCGATCGACAAGGAGGGACGCGGCGTCATCGTCCTGATCCGCGATTTGCGCCCCAAGGGCGTGTCGCAATGGATCAGCGAGCGCAGCGCGCCGCCGCAGCCGAAATCTGGTGAACGCCGCCAGGTCGAGGTCGGCATCGGCTCGCAAATCCTGCGCGATCTCGGCGTGCGCGAAATGATCCTCTTGTCGAACTCCCCCGCACTGGTCTACGTGGGGCTCGAAGGCCACGGATTGAAGATCGCGGGAACCCGCTCGATCGAGTGACGCGGCGAAAGAATTGCGATGCAGCCAATCCCCACACCCGCCTCGACAGGTCGGGCGCGGTATGGCTGTCTGTTTTCATCGGCTGCGGCCGGAAAGTGAGAGTCCATGGCGGGGAAAAGCAAAGCCACGAGCGGTGTGCCCGATAGGATCGAGGCGCACATCCTCGTCATCGAGGCCCGCTACTACGAGGCAATCGCCGACGAGTTGCTCGACGGCGCCAAGCAGGCACTGACCGAGGCGGGAGCGACGTATGAACTCGTCACCGTGCCGGGTGCTCTCGAAATTCCGCAAGTCCTAGCCCAGGCCATCGCCGCAGGCGTCATCCCGAGCGACGTCGAAGGCGCACCTTTCGATGGCGCCGTCGCGCTCGGCTGCGTCATTCGCGGCGAGACGACGCACTACGAGACGGTCTGCAATGAATCGAACCGCGGCCTGATGGACCTCGCGCTCAACGCGGCCGTGCCGGTCGGCAATGCGATCCTGACGGTCGAGAACGAGGCGCAGGCCCACGCCCGTTCGCGCGGTGGCCTCGAGAGCAAAGGCGCCGACGCCGCGCGCGCCTGCCTATCGCTCATCGCCCATGCCCGCGCGTTCGACGGGGCAAACGAATGACGGACGAACCCTCCAAAGGCCCAACGGCTGCAACAGCGGCGGAGAAGGCGGGCGTTGCCCGTCGCCAGGCGCGTCTCGCGGCTGTTCAAGCGCTCTACCAAATGGATCTCGCCGCGACCGACCTCAATGCGGTTGTCCACGAGTTCATGGCCGAACGCTTCGGAACCGAGGCCGAAGACCAGACCGTCGCACAGGCGGACCCCGATCTTTTCGAAGCGATCGTGCGCGGCGTCGTCACCCATCAGCGCGAGATCGACCCGCCGCTCGATGCCCAGCTCGCCGCCGGCTGGCGGCTGCACCGCATCGATTCGATCGTTCGCGCGATCCTGCGCTCGGCGATGTACGAGCTGACACAACGGCCCGATATTCCCGCCCGCGTCGTCATCCACGAATACGTCGACGTCGCCAAAGCGTTCTTCGAACTCGACGAGCCCAAGGTCGTCAACGCCGTGCTCGATAAGCTCGCGAAAAAGACCCGCGCCAAGGAATTCGGCCGCGGCAAATCCGCGAGCGAGTGATGTGCGCGATCAGGGACGCATTACGACCTCAAAATGTTCACATAGTTTTGGGACGCAGATTGTTAGCCGTTTGGGCGCCACTTCTGTATTCGGCTGAAAGACCATGCGATGCTCGCGTTGAGCGGCAAACTTGGCATCTTTTTGAAATGGCGATGGTGGAACAGCGGGAGAGGTCTCAATAGAGTTGGACACATCCCCATACGTTACGATGTCAATCCCGCCTAAGGAAAATACCTCGCAGACCGGCCTTTCAAGTTCGACGATTACACCCTCGTTTAAGATGGCCTGCATTAAGAGGCCCGGACTGCGGATGAGCAGGCAGGCGTCGTAAGGGTCGGTTGATGACAGGCAAAAGGCCTCTTTCAGCTCATCGAATACTCCTGCCGCAAACGAGTAGATGTAGAGCGAGGGAATTGCGTGGACGAATCTTGATCCGGACAGATCAATTGTCCCACCATTCTCGACCTTCGCAAAATGTTGGAACATCCCAAGACCAAGATTGGCATTATTGATAAGCTCGAGCTCCTTGGAACCTTCCTCAATAACAAACTTGGGCGGTATTGTTGATTCTGTGGCCCCTTCCAGACGATCGCCGATCCACGGCCCGTTAGCGGCCTCCAGGTCCCGAAAATGTGATAGGCACGAAACGAGAAGTGTGTTCTTTTCGAGCACCGACGAGATGTGGCGGCTATCCAAGAATTTATAGAATGCCATTAGCAACCTCCTATGCTATACCGCCGCACCGGCAGGGGGTACCGATGCGGCGGCTCGTAACACGCTGATCGGCAATGGGGCGTTGCCTGCGTGTGTCCAACAAGGCGCTTTCGCACCGGCTATTCGGTTCGTGCGGTTATTTCTTGCAGGTGGCGAGCTGCTGCTCGCGGCGCTGGGCCTCGGCCTTCCACTGGTCGGGATTGGCCGCGCACCACGTCATGTGCGCCTTGAGATCCGAACTCCAGCCGTTGCCGGTGAAGCCGCACTTCTTCTGCTCGTTTTCCTGCTGCTGCTTCAGCGCCGTCTTGGCGTACCAATCGCAGTTCGCTTGTGCGCTCGCCTGCGTGACGAGACCGGCCATGCTCGCAATGGTCGCGGCTGCGAGCACAAGACCTTGGGCGACCGTCTTCATCGTCTTCCTCCTCGAAGAGCTGCCGGAGGATATACCCCGTGCGCTCTTTGTGGCCCCCTTTATGCAGTAGCTGGGCTGAACCCCTACTGAACGGCAGCCTTTCCATTCGTTCAGGATATCGCCTTGCTGCCGCCTCTGCCAGGGCGATGCAACACGGCGTCCGGCTGATTATTGGCCCGATAGCGTCCAGGACTGGCCGTTGTTACGCAGCGAAAGTCCTTGGCGGGAGAGGGCGTCGGCGAGAGCCGCCATGGAGCCCGGATAGCGCAATATCACGCGCGCGCCACGGTTCGAGAGGCCGGCAACGTCGAGGTCTTGGATCCCAGGCGTGCCAGATAGCTTGCGGCTGATCGCCTGCCATTCCGCCATGTTGTTGAATTCGACGTTGAATTGATGCGAGCCGGACGGATCGGCCGAAAGCGGGCCGGGCGCGGGGGCACCGCCGCCGCCGTACCCTGCGCGCAGCATGGATACGGCTTTGTAGCGGCCCTCGAGCACCTTGAGCGACACGACGCTGGCGAGTTCGACGGTATAGGAGGCATCGGTCGGATCGATCCGGTACGCATGCTTCCAGGTGACGCCTTCGACCGCATCAGTCCCGATCAGCATCACGTTGAGCCGTTTGGTCGCGGCGTCGGGCGTCGCGATGGCAACCACCAATTGGTCATCGCCGCCGTACGAACTGGCGAACGTGCGCAGCATCGAGCGGTCCCCGTCCGCGAGGCGCTGCAGCGTCTCTGGGAGCACGTCGCCCTTGGCCGCCACGATTTTCACGGGCGCCACGGCATTCGCCGTATCGAGCCCTCGCCACGCGTCGCCCCACGTCTTAGCCCCATTGGCGAGCCCAGGCGGCAAGGCTGCGCCAGCCGGTACGTGCCAGACCGGCACGACAGTCGTGACGGCGGCCTGCGTGTCGACGAGCGGGATATTCTCCCGCAGCAGCAGCGTCTTCACTGCGTCCGCATTGAACGTGAAATCGAGGTTGGCGATGTATTCGGTCGACGAGTTGCGCTCGGAGCGGACGGCCGTGCCGTCGACGAGGTTCGCGACGTTCGCATTGGCGATTTTCTTGAGGCGGGCGTAGGCCGTTACGGGAACGATACGCTTAAGTAGCGAGCGGAAAGCGGCCTTCTGCCCTTCCGCGATGGCCTTGGACTTGGCGGCGACGGCGTCCCCCGCCCGGGCTTCGACCGGATAGTTGCCGACGGTATAGACTTTGTTGGCGGCACCGGCAGGACCCGCGAAGAGCGCGATCGTCCCAGCCACCGCCAAGCAGGCGAGCGCGGTCCTAGACGGCCGCTGCAACTGCACCCTCATGTTCCCCGCTCTCCCGTCCGTCTCGCCCACACACCGGGTGACGCACTCGATTGCCGCACCATACGCCGTCTGCTATGGCCGCTGAAGTTGTTCCTCAGCGACGTGCGATCGGGCTGCGCCGAAGCAAGTTGCCAGAATGCTGTTCAATTCGGCGAAAGTGAGATCGGACACTCGCTCCGCCCCCGCTCCAACGCCTCTCCGACCCGGGTTCAGCCATGCCGAAATCAAAGCTGCCGTCCGACAAAGCGCCGAGCCGGCCGAACCGGACGATCTCGTACCGCGATTCTGGTGTCGACATCGACGCCGGCAATGCCCTGGTCCACGCCATCAAGCCGCTGGTCAAGGCAACCCGCCGCACTGGCGCGGATGCCGATCTCGGCGGCTTCGGCGGCCTGTTCGACTTGAAGGCGACCGGCTACCGCGATCCCGTCCTCGTCGCCACCAATGACGGCGTCGGCACCAAGCTGATGATCGCCATCGAGACCGGCCATCACGACACAATCGGCATCGACCTCGTCGCCATGTGCGTCAACGACCTCGTCGTCCAGGGCGCCGAGCCGCTGTTCTTCCTCGACTACTTCGCGACCGGCGCGCTCGCGGTCGAGGCCGCCCGCGACGTCATCAAGGGCATCGCCGACGGCTGCAAGGAAGCGGGCTGCGCGCTCATCGGCGGCGAGACGGCGGAAATGCCGGGCATGTATCAGGCGGGGCACTACGATCTCGCCGGTTTCTCGGTCGGCGCGGTCGAACGCGACATGATCCTGCCGAAAGATATCGCCATCGGCGACGTGCTGATCGGCCTGCCGTCGTCGGGCGTGCACTCGAACGGCTATTCGCTCGTGCGCCGACTGGTGAAGGAGGAGCACCTGGAGTGGGGCCACGTCGCGCCCTGGAATGCGCACGCCACCGTCGGCCGCGATCTGCTGACCCCGACGCGCATCTACGTCAAGCAGGTGCTCGCGGCGATCCGCGCGGGCGGCGTCAAAGGCCTCTCCCACATCACCGGCGGCGGCCTCTCGGAAAACATCCCGCGTGTGATGCCCGATGGCCTCGCCGCGCACGTGGACCTTTCGGCGATCGTCGCGCCGCCGGTCTTCGAATGGCTCCAGCGCGTCTCGAACACCGACGAAGAAGAGATGCTGCGCACCTTCAACTGCGGCATCGGCATGATCGTCATCGCGGCGAAGGACAAGGCCGACGGCATCATCGCCGCTCTGAAGACCGCAGGCGAGCAACCCGTCGTCATCGGCGCCGTCGAGAAGGGCCGCGGCATCAAATCGTCAGCCAAAGGCAAAGGCGAAGCCGAGGCCGTGCGCTATTCGGGCGCGATCCGGTTCGGCGGGTGAGACGATCGGGTTTGGCCCATACTCACCGACCACTGGATGTCCCAAGTGTGTCGGCTTTTCATTGCTTAGGGTCGGTAGTCGCGGAGCAAAACTTGCCCGTTATCCGAACGTAGTCCTCACGGCGATGTCAGTAGGCTTCCGGCTCGCCAGATTCGTTCGCGCGCATCATTACAACTTTGTCGATCATCGTGCGGTGCGATAGTAAGAAGTATTGGAGTTGCAGTCGTTCATCGAAACAGAAAACTGCGTGCCTGCGGGTAAACCCGCGTTCTCGCCAGGACGCACATGTGACCAGGAAATATTTCTGCTCATTCATTCCGCTCGATGTGGGCAATTCTAACGCTCTGCCCATTTCCAGGGACGAAAAGTACCCGCGTTTGGCAGACACATAGCGAGACACAGCCGTAACATCGGCGCTTGTATCGATTAGGCGACGAAGATCCGACGCGATTAGTTTCCAATCTTCAAAGTCTCTATTGGGGCGTTCCGTCGTTCCTCCGTGCCCCCTTCGCTTGTCGCTCCTCCATTGAAGAATGGCCGTCAAATCCGTGGATACCTTTTTGCCATCGGCCATTGTGCTCGTAATGCTCCCGTCCCCGCGCTGCCACAGCAGCTCCGTCTCTGATGCCGACCGCGACATTCGCCCACAACCCTGGCGCGTTCTTTCAGCAAATCGTCCCCACACCACCACCCGCCCGCTAGCTTGATCTCCCGCCAAGCCCCAACCGTCCCACCACCAAATCCGCAATCCCCTCGACATCATCCAACCCGAACACCGGCACGGCGCCCGCGTCGACAACCGCATGGTCTGCCGCAATCGCGATGACGTTCGGATCGGTCGCGGCGAGCGGCTGCTTCGTCAGCGACGCGCCACGCCGCGCCTCGACCTTGAAGATCGGCGCGGTCTTGTAACCTTCGACGACGATGAGATCGCAGGGGCCGAGCATGTCGATCACGTCGGGGAAGTCCGGTTCGCCGCGCTCCGCGTACTCCGTCACCAATGCCATCCGCTCCGACGACACGATCGCCACTTGCCCCGCACCAGCACGGCGATGGCGAGCGCTGTCTGTCGCCTCGTCGTCGATGCGGAACGAGTGGTGCGCGTGCTTCACGGTCGCGACCTTGTAACCCCGCCGCACGAACGCCTCGACGAGACGCACCGTCAACGTCGTCTTGCCGGAGTTCTTCCAGCCTGCGACGCCGATGACCGGCGTGCCGTGCTTGTTTTTTGTGATCGTGGTCTTGGGGCTCGTCATGCGCGTGCTTGTGCCAGCAGGCCGCGCGCTTCGTCCAGTTCCTCGGGCGTATTGGCGTTGAAGAACGGATCCACCGCACGCGCGCCGATCCGCACGAACGGGAAGTCGACCGGAACCGTACCGTGCTTATCGGTCCAGCGCAGAACCTTGCGCACCCCGGCACGCAACTCGCGTTCGAGATCTTCAGCATGCTTGACCGGCCAAAGCCCGATCACCGGGTGGACCTCGCCGGCCGACTGGGCAATGGCGATGGCATCGGGCTGGTCGACGACGGCGGCCGCCAAGTGTGCGGCAAGGTCCGCCGACAGGAACGGAGCGTCGCTCGAAGCCGTTAACGTATGGGTCGCGGCTGGGTAGTTGGCCCGCGTCCAAAGCATACCCGCCAACACCCCGGCGAGCGGCCCGACGAAGCCGTCGATGGGATCGGCGGCGACCGGTAATCCGAAAGTCTTAAAGCGATCTGGATCGCCATTGGCGTTGAGAACCAGGCCCGAGACCTGCGGCTGCAACCGCTCGATCACCCGGCCGAGCATCGTGTTGCCGCCGACATCTAGTAAGCCTTTGTCACCATTGCGGTTTTCAGCGGCGAACATGCGGCGGGACAAGCCACCCGCAAGGATCGTTCCGGTCATCATCGATCGGGTAAGGGGCGGCGGCATGGCGCGTTGGACCGTGGTCTATCAAAGCTTCAGATGCTGAATTCTATCACGGGCTGGCGGCACGCCTCATTGATTATCCGGCCGGAAGTGTGTGTCGATGTGACCGCGCCCCTTGCCTTTCAGCGGCAACCGTCCTCTAGTCGGTCGCGTTGATCCCGCTGGGAACGGCAGAATACTGCCTGGGCGGGTGTCATGGGGACGAAACGCCTGGAGACGTGGCAAGGATGCCTTCGCAGACACTGAGCGCACGCGACTTCGCAAAGAAGGCGCGCGGCCGGACAGCGCCGACCGACATCGCCAACCCGAAGTACTTCCACAAGGTGGTGGACTGCCAGTGGGCATGTCCGACCCACACCCCGGTTCCCGAATACATCCGGTTGATCGCGCAGGGCCGCTACGCCGCCGCCTACATGCTCAATTGGGAAAGCAACGTCTTCCCGGGCATTCTCGGCCGGGTCTGTGACCGCCCCTGCGAGCCCGCGTGCCGCCGCGGCCGCGTCCAGGTCGGCGACGAGCCGAACGCCAAGGACCCGAACAAGAAGAACGCCGAGCCGGTGGCGATCTGCCGCTTGAAGCGCGTTGCCGCAGACTACAAGGGCGAGGTCGAAACCTTCATGCCGGAAATCCCGGCGGTGAAGAACGGCAAGCGCGTCGCGCTGCTCGGTGCAGGACCCGCCGCGCTCACCGTCGCTCGTGATCTTCTGCCGCTCGGCTATCATGTCACCCTCTTCGAAAAAGACCCGAAGGGCGGCGGCTTGATGCGCACCAACATCCCCTCGTTCCGCTTGCCCGAGAGCGTGCTCGACGAGGAAGTCTACCGCATCGTCAATTTCGGCGTGGAAAAGCGCTTCGGCCACGAAGTGAAGAGCCTCAAGAACGTTCTGGCCGAGGGCTATGACGCGGTCTTTGTCGGCACCGGCGCGCCCAAGGGCAAAGACCTCGACATCCCCGGCCGCAAGGAAGCATCGAAGAACATCCATATCGGCATCGATTTCCTGACCTCGGTCGCGTTCGGCCACGTCGAGAAGATCGGCCGCCGCGTCGTCGTCATCGGCGGCGGCAATACCGCCATGGATTGCTGCCGCACGGCGCTGCGCCTCGGCGCCGAAGCCGTCACCGTCACGGTGCGCTCGCCGCGCAAGGTGATGAAGGCGTCGGAGTGGGAGATCAAGGACGCGCTCTACGAGGGCATCCCGATCCTCGACAACCACGCGCCGAAGTCGTTCGTCGTCGAGAACGGCAAGTTGGTCGCAGCCGTGTTCGAGAAGATGATCGAAAGCGGCGTTGATGCGAAGGGCCGGCCGCAGATGAAGGCCTCGGGCGAGATGGTCACCATCCCCTGCGACGACGTGCTGATGGCAATCGGCCAGGACAACGCGTTCCCATGGATCGAGCGCGACATCGGCATCGAGTTCGGCGAATGGGATATGCCGAAGGTCGACAAGATCACCTTCCAGTCGACCAACCCGAAGGTGTTCTTCGGCGGCGACGCGGCTTGGGGCCCCGAGAACATCATCTGGGCCGTTAGCCACGGCCACCAGGCGGCGATCTCCATCGACGCCTTCTGCCACGGCAAGACCGTCACCGAGCGCCCCGCCCCCGGCACCAATCTCGTCTCGCAGAAGATGGGCATCCACGAGTGGTCGTACTCGAACAACTACGCGCCCAATAGCCGCACGCACGTGCCGCACGCCGACAAGGCCCAAGCGCTGCGCAATCTCAAGGTCGAGGTCGAGTTGGGCTTCGACGACAAGCTCGCGGCCAAGGAAGTCGAGCGCTGCCTGAACTGCGACGTGCAGACGGTGTTCACGCCGAAGCTCTGCATCGAGTGCGACGCGTGCATGGACATTTGCCCCGTCGACTGCATCAACTTCATCCACAACGACGACGAGGCATCGCTGCGCCAGCAGCTGCGCGTCCCCGCGATGAACAAGGCACAAGATCTCTACGTCTCGCCCGAATTGGCGGGAACCGGCCGCATCATGGCGAAGGACGAGGACGTCTGCCTGCATTGCGGCCTCTGCGCCGAGCGCTGCCCGACCGGCGCCTGGGACATGCAGAAGTTCACCTATGTCGAGACCCAAGCCTGCAAAGCAACGCAGGCCCACAACAACGCATATATTCGGTGAGGAAGCGACCCGATGAGCGGCATCAACGATTTCGTCGTCAAGTTTGCGACGGTGAACGGCTCGGGCTCGGCGTCCGCGAACGGCATGTTCGCCAAGACGCTGTTCCGCATGGGCATCCCGATCAGCGCGAAAAACATCTTCCCCTCGAACATCCAGGGTCTCGCGACCTGGTATGAGGTCCGCGTGTCGGAAGCTGGCTACATCGCCCGCCGCGACGGCATCGACCTCATGGTGGCGATGAACCCGCAAACCTATGCGGAAGACTTGGCCGCCGTCGTGCCCGGTGGCTGGCTCGTGTACGATTCGACCATGCAGCGGACCTGGCCACGCGCCGACATCACCGTGCTCGGTATCCCGATCGCCGAGATGTGCGCCCGCAAATGGTCCAATCCGCGCCAGCGCCAGCTGTTCAAGAACATGGTCTACGTCGGCGCGCTCACAGCACTGCTCGATATGGACATGGACGTCGTCAAAGGCGTCATCGCCGACCAGCTCAAGGGCAAGGCGGAACTCGTCAACGCCAACCTCGATGCGGTCAACCTCGGCCGCGATTACGCCTTCGCCAACTTCGCGTGCCCGTTGCCGATCAAGGTGCGCCACGCCAAGGGCAACGACGGCAAGATCATGATGACCGGCAACGACGCCGCCGGCCTCTCGGCGGTCTACGCCGGGGCGACCGTATGTGCCTGGTATCCGATCACGCCGTCGACCTCGCTTGCCGAAGCCTTCGAGAGCTATGCGAAGCGCCTGCGCATCAAGGACGGCAAGAAGCAGTATGGCATCGTCCAGGTCGAAGACGAGTTGGCGGCAATCGGCGTCGCCATCGGCGGCGCTTGGAACGGCGCGCGCTCGTTCACGGCGACGTCGGGCCCCGGCATCTCGCTGATGAGCGAGTTCCTCGGCCTCGCCTACTTCGCCGAGATCCCCGTCGTCCTCTACAACATTCAGCGCGGCGGACCATCGACCGGCATGCCGACACGTACGGGCCAGCCCGACATCATCTCGTGCGCCTACGCGAGCCACGGCGACACCAAACACGTGCTGCTATTCCCGTCCGATCCGACGGAGTGCTTTACCCTCGGCGCCGAAGCCTTCGATCTCGCCGAGCGGCTGCAGACTCCCGTGATGGTCATGTCCGACCTCGACATCGGCATGAACGATTGGGTCACCGACGAATTGAAGTGGGACGACAGCAAGTCCTTCGATCGCGGCAAGGTACTGACGGCTGAAGAACTCGAGAGCTTCAAGGACCGCAAGGGCAAGCCATGGGGCCGCTACCTCGATATCGACGGCGACGCCATTCCTTATCGCACGCTGCCCGGCACGCACCCGACGATGGGTTCATTCTTCACCCGCGGCACCTCGCACGACGAGTATGCGCGCTACACCGAGGACGGGTCCATCCATGCCCGCGTCCTCGACCGTATCCACCGCAAGTTCGACACCGCCGCGACGATCGTGCCGAAGCCGGAGATCACCACCCACAACAAGAGCGGCAAGGTCGGCGTCATCTATTTCGGCGCCACGCGCCCCGCGGTGCTCGAAGGTCTCGACCTCCTCGAGAAGGACGGCATCAAGCTCAACGCGCTGCGGCTCAAAGCCTTCCCATTCACCGAGGAAGTCAAAGCCTTCTGCGCCGCACACGACAAGATCTTCGTCATCGAACAAAACCGCGACGCCCAGATGCGCTCGCTGCTGATGACCGAGGCAAATGTGCCGGGCGAGAAGCTGATCGCGACGCTCAACTACGACGGCACGCCGATGACCGCCGCCTTCGTCCGCGAGGCCGTCTCGAAGTATCTGAAGCCCCAAAAGGTCGCGGCCGAGTAAGGCCAGGACGAGGGCAGGAGGGCACACCCCGCATTGGGCTCTCATTGGCCCTTGCAGGGCCGCGGCGACCCCGCTATAAGCCGGGTCGTCGATGATACCCCGTCGACGCGCTCGGTAACTATTGCCGACGCACTGGTCGGATCGGAGCGTGGCGCAGCCTGGTAGCGCACTTGCTTCGGGAGCAAGGGGTCGGAGGTTCGAATCCTCTCGCTCCGACCATCTCTTTCATTGTACGGCCCGGCATCCCAGCCTTCGCAATCCCAAAAGGCCCAACCGCTCTTTGGTGAGCGGCTGCGCCGTGGCGCGCGTGGCATGCCGCGCCGCAGCGACGGCGAAGCATTGGCGGCAGCGCATTTCGGTGCAACTGTGGTGGCGAGTGGCGGGCGTCGATGGACGACAAAGCCCGAACCCGAAGGCCCAGGGGAAGCATGCACGACGTACGCGACTGGATGAATGCCGTTGCGCCGGAGTTCCGGTCGATCCGCCGCGACATTCATGCCCACCCCGAATTAGGCTTCGAAGTTCATCGGACCGCGAAGTTGGTGGCCGACCGGCTGCGCGCCTGGGGCATCGAGACGGCTGAAGGCGTCGGCGGCACCGGGGTCGTTGGAACCATCAAGGGCAATCGACCAGGGACGCGCACGGTGGGGCTGCGCGCCGACATGGATGCCTTGCCGATCCACGAGCAGACCAATCTCGCTTACGCCTCGAAAGCGGCGGGCAAGATGCACGCCTGCGGCCACGATGGTCACACCGCGATGTTGCTCGCGGCGGCCCGCTATCTTGCCGAGAACCGCGACTTTGCCGGCACTGTGCAGCTCATCTTCCAGCCGGACGAGGAGGGCGGGAACGGCGCAAAGGCCATGCTGTCCGATGGCCTATTCAAGCGCTTTCCCGTCGATAGCGTTTACGGCATGCACAATACCCCCGGCATGCCCGTCGGAAAATTCGGCATCCGCAAGGGGCCCTGCGCAGCCGGTGTCGGCAGCTGGCGCGTTTCGTTTCATGGCAAGGGCGGACACGGCGGCTCGACGCCGCATCTGACCGAAGACCTAACGATTGTTCTCGCTCATTTTATGCTCGGCCTTCAAACCATCGTCGGCCGCAACGTGTCGCCGCTCGAAACCGCCGTCATCAGCGTCGGGCATTTGACGGGCGGCGTGCCCGAGGCCCCCAACGTCATGCCGTCGGAGGTCGTGGTCTCAGGGACCGCCCGCTACTTCGCCGCGCCGGTCAAACCCCTTCTTGAAGGCCGCATCGGCGATCTTGCCGAGGGCCTCGCGAAGGTACACGGCGCAACCGCCAACGTCGGCTTCAGTTGGTTGGCCGCACCCGTTGTCAATCACGACACCGAAACCGATGTGGCCGCCGCAGCAGCGATGGCGATCGTCGGTACCGAGGCTGTCAACACCGATAGTCCGAAAACCACGGGTGGCGAGGACTTCGGCTACATGCTTCAAGCCTGCCCCGGCGCCATCATCGGGATTGGCAATGGCATCAATACCGATGGAACGTGGCACGCGCTGCACACGCCACAGTATGACTTCAACGACGAGATCCTGCCGCTCGGCGCCGCTTATTGGGTGTCAGTTGTGCATCGCGAACTGAAAAGCGACTGATCGACGACAAGCAGGATCGACGCGGCCGTCACGTTGCCGAGCGGGCCTTGTCGCGGGCCTTGTCGGCGGCTTGCCGGATCTGCTCCTGCTGCTGTTGCTCGCGCTTCTTCAGTCTCGCCTTCTGCTCCGCGGCTTCTTGCTGTGTCGGCGGATTGACCACGCCTTTTTCCTTGAGCGATTTGGGCCCGACCGGTTGTCCGACCGTCACCGGATCGCTGCCAGGGAATGTCTCCTTCAGCCCCTTGTCGAGCTGCTTTTCGAGCTCCTTCTTGCTGAGCTCGTCGCGTTCAACCGATTTGCCGGCCATCGAAGCGTCCTCCAGGTGTCTAACCAAAGAACAACACCTGAGCGGCGGCCCCGGTTCCCCGCCGCCTTCGCCGGCGCGCGACCGCGCCGGTGGGATGACCAGGCGGCTGGCCAAGGAACATCCGAAATGGCGGAAGCGGACAGCATCACGGCCAGCACTTCGTTTCAGATGGAATAATTGCATCTCAGGGCAATGGGAGAGAGGTTCACGCCTTCTTCACTTTTTCCATGCAGTAGCGGCGCACAGTTGGCTCTTTAATCTGAACGTCTGTGTCGAGTGAATGATGAGGACGCGACGAGGCTGCGCGCTGAAAGCCTCGCGGATCGTTCAGGCATCGCTCGCATCCGCTGAGCAGACCGTTTCAGACTGAGTTCGCTGAGTACGCAAGTAAGGTCCGGAAAAGAGTATGCCCACGCTTATCGAATCCACCGACGCACCCGGATCGGCCTCAACGGCGTACGCACTCAGCATTGGCGAGACCGCTCACGGCAGTATTTCAGGCAGCGGCGATCATGATTGGTATCGCGTCGAACTCACGGCGGGTCAGACCTACACGTTCGCGATGGTCGGCATTGCGGCAGACAATCTGCGCAATTCCTTTTTGAACCTTTATGCGCCGGACGGCACGACCGTGGTGGCCGGTAACGACAATTCAGCCCCTAATCAAAACGCTTGGTTTACTTACACGGCAACAACATCGGGAACCTTTTTTCTCGATGCGGCCGGAGTGAGCACGTCGACGGGCCAATACGGCGTCTCCGCGACGCTCGGAACACAGGCCGCATTTGATGATCAGATGGGCGCGGGCATCATCGACAGCGGCTACCACTGGCCGGGGACGCGCGGCACGGCCGCCGTGGTCACATTTGGATTTCAAGTGACCGACCCGGGCGAACGCGCCAACTTCGCGGTGTTCAACGACGTCATGCAGTCGGCGACGCGCGAAATCCTGCAGCTCTATGCCGACGTAGCCGGTCTGACGTTTGTCGACCGCGGCGTGACCGATGCAGCTGATATGCGCTTCTCCGTCTACGACCAAAGCGACAGCTCCGGCGGGCATGCTCACTATCCAAGCTCGACCAATAACTCAGGATCGAGCGGGGACGTACACCTCAACTACGGCAATCGGACATCGATCGATCTGGGCAACTACACCTGGATGACGATGCTGCACGAAGTTGGGCATGCGCTCGGCCTGTCTCATCCCGGTGACTATGGGGATGGTGGACTTGGAAACTTGTTCGTCAACGACTCGATTCAATACACCAATCTGAGTTACGCCGGTCCAAGCCGAACCGGCGGCGATTTCGGTTCCGTTGGCAGCGACGCCGACACGCCAATGCTCTACGACATCATGGCCCTGCAGCTGATGTATGGGGCCAACATGAGTACGCGCACCGGCGATACCGTTTACGGCTTTAACTCCAACGCCGGCAGCCGCATCTACGATTTTTCGTTGAATGCTGAACCCGGGCTTTGCATCTGGGATGCCGGCGGCAGCGATACTCTGGATTGCTCTGGCTTCGGGGCCAACCAGTTCATCGATCTGCGCGCCGGAAGCTTCTCCGATGTCGGCGGTTTGGCTCACAACATTTCGATCGCCTATGGAGCCGCGATCGAGAACGCGATTGGTGGCAGAGGCAATGACACCATCACCGCTGGAACAAGTCCGGCGACGATCAGCGGCGGCGCCGGCAACGACCGGCTCGTAGGGGGAGCGGGCAATGACCTGTTGATCGGCCGCGGCGCCGGGGTCGCCGACTCGCCTTTCACACCAATCCACGGCATCGAACTCAACAACGGCTCCACCAGCACCCAATACGCAGCCGTCACCAACTATAACGGCATCCGAGGGTCCAATAGCTCTTCCGTCCCGTCCGATCCGGTGCGTTTCACCATTGAGATGCTCGTAAAGGTGTCACGTCTGCCGAGCGACGAGGTCGTCTTCTTCAGTTACGCCAACGATCAGACGTCGAACGCGATCCTGTTGAGTGCCAATACCGGCGGCACCATCGAGGTGACCTACCGGGGCACGACGCAAGACACCGGCATTGCCGCGTCGTTGCTGACCGGCGGCGAGCATCGCCTGTCCCTGTCGTGGGACGGCAGCGTCGGCGGGCAATACGTCATCTACATCGACGGCGTATCGGTCTACACGGGATCGCACCCGAACCAGCATTGGCAAATGAACGGCGGCGGCACCCTGATCTTCGGACAGGAGCAGGACAACTTTACGCCAGGCGCCGTCAATGCAACGGGCTTCAATGGGGCGCAGATATTTCCTGGCACTCTGGCAGACATCCGCGTTTTCAATACCGTCCGGTCGGCCGCCGATATTGCGGCAAACGCATTTGCTCCCATCGCCAACGCGGCAAGCACGGGTGGGCTGGTCAATAACTGGCAGATGACCGCGTCGCCATCCTCCGTCGTCCCCGACGCTCGCGGAGGCGCCGAGCTTGTGTTGGTCGGATCGCCGGCGGTGGCAACCTTCGGCAACTGGGACAACGATACATTGCTCGGTGGCAGCGGTGACGACACCCTGCAGGGGGGGCTCGGCAACGACTCGTTGGATGGCGGCACCAACGGTGCGCAAGGAGACACGGTCGACTACTCGGCGGTGACGTCGAACGTCACGATTTGGCTGGACGCCGCGTACCACTTGGCCGTGGGCGGCGCGGAGGATGGCGTCGACACCATTTACAACATTGAGAACGCCGTCACCGGCTCGGGCAATGATTTGATTTTCGCCGATCCGAACGCCAACAGCCTTGTTCTCGGATCCGGCAACGATGTCGTGGTCGATCAGGGTGGCAACGACACCATTGACGCGGGTTCAGGCCGCGACACTGTTTTCGGCGGTGGCGGGAATGACAGCATCATCGCTGCTATCGGCGACGATGTCGTTGCCGGCGGCCTTGGCGATGACGCCATCAGCGCGGGGGCGGGCGTCGATTTCGTGCTTGCCGAAGAGGGCAACGATAGCGTGTCCGGCGGCGACGACCGCGATCTCATCTTCGGTCAAGCCGGCAACGACAATCTGACCGGAGATGGCGGCGATGACTATCTGTCCGGCGGGGATCAGGACGATCAGCTACATGGTGGCGCCGGGCTCGACGTTCTGCTTGGCGACGCCGGCAACGATACGGCTTTCGGTGACGATGACCGCGATTGGGTCTACGGCTTCGCGGGCAACGACACGCTGAACGGCGGGGCCGGCGACGACATCATGGGCGGTGCCAGCGGTCTCGACGTCTTGAACGGTGGCGATGGTGCCGACGCTCTCTTCGGCGAAGCCGATGCCGATACGATCGCCGGCGGGTCCGGCAACGACTACGTCGTGGGTGGCTCTGGCATCAACACCATCAGCCTCGGCACGGGGCTCGACATCATCCAAAGCACGCGCGGCGAGGGCGGCACGCAAATCGTGAGCGACTTCGGCATCGCCGACTTTGATCAGATCTGGCTGCTGAACTGGGGTTTTGCCAACGCAGCGGAAGCTCTGGCCGCTTGCCAGCAAGTTGGAGCAAACGTCGTCCTCCACAGAGACGCGGATGACGTCGTCCTAGAGAACATCACCATCGCGCAACTCAACGCCTTCAACTTCGTCCTCTTCTGATCGCCGCGTTCTAAGCGTGGCCGGATCGACGGCGTCGACGGCTGGACGCCGATATCGAACGGCTTGCCATAGAAGCGCGCCAGCACCCTCGGTCTCAGCGTCCGGGTGTATCCGGCCTCGCCTTGTCGGCGGCTTGCCGCATCTGCTCCTGCTGCTGTTGCTCGCGCCTCTTAAGTCTCGCCTTCTGCTCCCCGGTCATCCGAGCGTCCTCCAGGTGTCTAACCAAAGAACAACACCTGAGCGGCGGCTCCGGTTCCCCGCCGCCCTCGCCAGCGCGCGACCGCGCCGGTAGGATGACCACTCGACTGACCAAGGAAGATCCGAAATGGCGCAATGCGACAACTGGGGCTGGCGTGCCCGCATCGGCATGTTCATCGTTGGCAACGAAGCGGTGCCCGAGGCCGAATGGTGGGCCATGGTCCCGCCCGACGTCTCGATCCACGCCGCGCGCGTCACGGCGCGTGCGCCTTGGGCCGCTTGGACGGACGACCGCTCGGGCGTGACACTGGCGGATGATCTCACACGCGGCGCGAAACAATTCGCGGCGATGACATTGCAGGCAATCGTGGTTGGTCACAGCTCGAGCAGTATCCTCGGTGGCAAGGGCTGGGACGACGCGGTCGTAGCAGCGCTCTCCGATATCCTCGGCAAAGACAAGTTCATCACCACGAACGGCATCGACAGCCGTGCCGCCATGGCCGCCATGGGTGTGATGCGGCCGCTGATCGTATTCCCGCCGTGGTTCGGCGACGACTTGGTCAAAGCAGGGCTCCGCTACTATGCCAACCACGGCGTCGAGGCCGCAGCCCACCTGCGCTACGACCCCGGCCGCAAGTGGCGCGATCTGCCGCCGCATGACCTCTACCCACAAGGCATGGGCTTTCACCAGGAGATCGAACCGCTCTATGCGCAAATCCGTGCGGCCTGCACGGATGAGGCCGACGGCGTGCTGATTGCGGGCACCGGCTTCCGCTGCGTCGGCATCATCGACGCGCTCGAGCAGGATCTGCAGCGCCCCGTGCTGACGGCGAACCAAGTGAGCCTGTGGAACTGCCTGCGCACCGTGGGCGTGCGCACGCCAATGTCAGGCTATGGCGCATTGCTGCGCCAGTGAGTGGGTCTTGGCGGCTCATCGCAAAGCCGCCAAGGCCAATCATCAGAGCGGCAGGCGCGGCGGCCAGCCGATCGGACCAGGCTTGCACGGCTTTGCCAGACACTTCGGTCCCGGAGGCGGGCAACCCCTGACACCGCAGGGGAATGTCGGTGGTGTGCGCTTGAGTTCGACGGCGTCGGCCGACGAGGGGCCGAAACCTGCAAGGGCTGCGAATGCGAATGCCCCGAGGGCACCTGCGGCAGCAAGCGATCGAAGACGGATGACCATGGCGGCGCTCCTATTGAGTAGCGTTGAACGAGGGGGGGCTCATTTCGGGGTGGTCGGTACGTGCGGCTTCTTCAGTGGGTCGTAGCCTTCGCCGCAGGCCTTCGGTTTCGTCTGGCAGATCGGCTTGATAGGGCCGACCTTGATCGTGCCGCCGCTCGGCTTGAAATCGCGCGCACTCGAATGGCCGGCGAGGGTGGCGAGTAGCGCCAAGCTGGCGACGATGCTGAGGATCGTTTTCATCGGTGGTCTCCGTGGTTCACGTCGAGCGATCGCATCGACGGCACGATCACGTTGGCTCACGCCATCGCCGTGCGCTGTTTCGCGCGGAACAGGCACAAAAAGAAACGGCGCCGCTCCTCATGAAGCGACGCCGCAATCAGTCAGCAGTGGATGAGCCTCAGGCGAGCCCGTGCTTCTTCGCAAGTTCAGCCAGCTTGGCTTCCGGACGCGCACCGACGTGGCTGATGATCTCGGCGGCGGCGAGACTGCCGAGCTTGCCCGAGGTCGCGAGGTCCTTGCCCTTCGTGTAGCCGTAGAGGAAGCCCGCGGCATAGAGATCGCCGGCGCCTGTGGTATCCACGACCTTGGCGACGGGGTGGACGGGAACGGCGACGGTTTCGCCGTGGGTCACGATCACCGATCCTTTGCCCGAACGCGTCAGCGCCGCGAGCTTGGTGTCGGCCTTCACCCGCGCAACGGCCTCGTCGAAAGACGTTGTCTCATACAGTGCGAGGATCTCGCTTTCATTGGCAAACAGGACGTCGACACTCGACTTGATGAAGTCGAGGAACTCGGCGCGATGGCGGTCGACGCAGAACGCATCGGATAGGGTCAATGCAACTTGGCGTCCCGCCTTTGCTGCAATTGTCGCGGCGCGGCGAAACGCGGCTTTCGCTTCCGGACGGTCGAAAAGATAGCCTTCGAGATAGACCACCTTCGCGGCCTCCACCACCTTGCCGTCGACATCCGCCTCGGTGAACTCGGTTGAGATGCCGAGCAGCGTGTTCATGGTGCGCTCGCCGTCGGGCGTGACGAGGATCAACGACCGGGATGTGCCCGGGCCATCGGCGCGCCTGCGCGACGGCGGATTGCCGAAGGCGACGCCGGACGCTTTCACGTCGTGCGCGAACACCTTGCCGAAATCGTCGTCCGCGACCTTGCCGATGAATGCAGCCTTGCCGCCGAACGAAGCGACGCCGACGGCGGTGTTCGCGGCCGATCCGCCCGAGATTTCGATGCCGGGGCCCATGCCGGCGTAGAGCGCTTGGATCTTCGCCTCGTCGACGAGCGCCATGCTGCCCTTCGCGCAGCCGTGATTGGCGAGATAGGCGTCGTCGCATCGCCCGATGATGTCGACGATCGCATTGCCGATGGCGACGACGTCGATGGATGCAGTGCTCATGGGAAGTCCTTCGTTGTTCAGGATGGTCGTGATGGCTGGCGCGACGCTGCCGAACGTCCGGCAGCGAGGCGCGAAATGTCTAGAAGCAGAGCGTCGACGAGGACCGTTTCGTCGACCGAATTCGCTTGGTTGCCGCTGCGGCTCATGCGCTGGGTTTCATCGATACGTCCGAGCGCGCGCGTGAGTGCCGCACTGGTCCAGGCCTCGACCTGCCCCGCAAACGCGTCCTTCTGCTTGAAGAACAACGGCGGCCTGAGACCGCGGATGGCGTCTTCGAGCGAGGCGCCGCTTTCGAGCGCCATGCGCACGCGATGCAGGCGCTGGAAATGGCGCTGGGCCGCGATGATGATGTACTGCGCGCTCTCCCCTGAAGCGATGGCGCGCTCATACTCCCGAACCGCAACGGCATGACGGCCGGTAGAGGCGGCGGCAATGATCTTGTCGATGGCAAGTTCGGAGGCATCGCCGACGACGGCTTCCACGTCGTCTTCCTCGATACGCGGCTTGCCGAGCGCATAGAGCGCGAGTTTCTCGATCTCGGCCCGCGACAGGCTGCGGTCGGCGCCGAGCCGTGCGATCAGCATGCGCTTTGCCTCGGGAGAGATATCGAGTTTGTAGGTAGCCAGGACGTCGCGAACGAGGCCGTCGAGATCGCGTGCCTCGTCGGCGTAGCACGCAATGGCCGCCACGCCGTCTGCCTTCTCGAAAAGCGCGCGCATGGCGTCGTCCGGGCGCAGGTTCCCGGCTTCGACGATGAGAAAGCCTTCGAGCCGGGCAGCGTCCTCGACGAGCGGCTTCAAGGTCGCGGCGGTGACTCGGCGGCTCTGGCTGGTGCGTATGATCTTGCGGCCGCCGAACATGGCGATGGTGCCGAGTTCGACCATCAGTTTATCGGGATCGTTTTCAAGATCGCTGTCGTCGATGCGTAGGATCTCGCCCGGGGGCCTGCTGCTCTCGGACTTGCGTTTGGCAAGAAACTGCGCGCGCTCGCTCACCAGTCCCGGATCGGTCCCAAACAGCAGGACGGCCGCCACCGAATCCGGCGGCGCTTTCAGATAGGCCTCGGCCTGCTGTGGTTTGATCGCGACCATGAGTCTCTTGGCTGAAGTTGCGCGCGGATGAAGCACGCCATTGCGGCAGGTGCAAGTCGCAGCGGGTGAATGAGATCGCGAAACACAACTTAATGGGGAAGTTCAATTTGGGCTGGGGTTGAATGACTGGATACCACACGCGTTGGAATCGACCGTGGTCGCGCCAGCGAAACCTCAATGGCAAAGTAATCGTGCGGAGAGCCCGCGCGTTTGCGCGCACGGCACCAAAGCGGCGCTGCGGTCCGTTGCGTGGCGATCAGAACTAGCTCAAGCCCGCGACAAATACGCGGTCAACCGTGTGCGGATGTCGGCGGCGATCGTCGCGGCGGCGCGGTTTTCGGCATCCTCGCGCGCCCGCACATTCGAGTAGACGGACTCGAACCGGTCGAAGTTCGTCCGCCCGAGGCTGCGGCCCTCGAACGCGACCTTCTGCGTCGTGAGATCGACGAGGCGGAAGTTCGCCTCGATCTGGTAGATCTGACTGGTCGAGTTGCCATCGATCCGCGCCAGCGCCGTGAGAATCGAGTCGGTGATCTTCACTTCGAGGCGGTAACGGGCGGGCAGTGCAGCGCCGCCAGCAGACCGATCGAAAACCAGCTCGTTGCGAATGCGCTGCCCGATGCGGCCCGGGATGGTCGCGAAATCGACGGCCGCGAACTTGTCGCTGACGCTTGCCCCGCCAGTCGCCGAACCGGTTGCATAAAGTGGTTGGAAACCGCTGGAACCACAGCCGCTGACACCGGTCGCGACGGCAGCCGCGAGAACGCACGACCGCGCAACGGCGGACAACCGTGTCCACCGGCCCGCCATTCCGCCCACTCGTGCCTCAGGCGACAACATTCACGATCCTCTGCGGCACCACGATCACTTTCTTGGGCGCCTTGCCTTCCAGCGCCCGCACGACCGCCTCGAGTTTGAGAGCAGCCGCCTCGATATCCCCAGGCGATGCCGAGCGTGGCACCGTCAGCTCGTCGCGACGCTTACCATTCACCTGGACCGCCATTGTGACCGTATCATCGACGAGGAGGGCGGCTTCGGCAACCGGCCAGGACGCTTCTGCAAGCAGAGTGTGGTATCCGAGCCGCTGCCAGCATTGTTCGGCGAGGTGCGGCGTCATCGGACCGATCATTTGCACGATCAACTCGATGCCCTCGCGGATCGCCCAGCCGAGGCCGCCCGACTGGTCTCCCTTGGCAATCGCAGACCCAAGCGCGTTCGTCGCCTCGTAGATCTGCGCGACGGCGACGTTAAAGCGAAGATTTTCAATGTTTTGGCTGACAGCATGCAGGGCTTTGTGGACGGCACGGCGCAGCGCCGTGGCATCCGCGCCCAAATCTGCCGGACGGGAGGCCCCCTGGGCCGCGCCCTTGCCGTCCGCAACCTCCTCGGTGAGCCGCCAGATCCGTTGAATGAAGCGGCTCGCGCCGGCAACACCGGCTTCGGTCCAGATCACGTCACGGTCGGGCGGGCTGTCGGACAGCACGAACCAGCGGGCGCAGTCCGCGCCATACGCCGCGATGATGTCATCAGGATCGACCAAGTTCTTCTTGGACTTGGACATTTTCTCGATGGAGCCGATGACGGCAGGCTTCCCGCTGGCAATCTCGGTGGCCGTACGGGCATCGCCTTCGCCCTCGATGCGGACCTCCGACGGCAGCAACCACTCCGGTCGCTCGGTCCCGGCGCGGCGATAAGTCTCGTGCACGACCATGCCCTGCGTGAACAGCGCGGCAAACGGCTCCTTCAGGTTCTGTTTGCCGCCGTGCCCGGTCGCACCCATCGCACGCATGAAGAAGCGTGAGTAGAGCAAGTGCAGGATCGCGTGCTCGATGCCGCCGATGTACTGATCGACCGGCAGCCAGTAGTCGAGCGCCGCCGGGTCGACAGGCGTCGTGGCATCGGGCGCCGTGAAGCGCGCGAAGTACCAGGAGCTGTCGACGAACGTATCCATGGTGTCAGTGTCGCGGGCGGCCTTCTTGCCGCAAACCGGACAGTCGACGTGCTTCCAGGTCGGGTGGTGGTCGAGTGGATTGCCCGGCTTGTCGAAGGTCGCGTCATCAGGGAGCTTCACCGGCAGGTCCTTCGACGGAACCGGCACGATGCCGCAGCTCTGGCAGTGGATGACCGGAATCGGGCAACCCCAGTAGCGCTGGCGCGAAATCCCCCAGTCGCGCAGCCGGAAGTTCACCTTGCGCTCGGCAACGGGCTTGCCGGCAAGCTGCGCCGACGTCAGCCGCTTGGCGACCTCTTCGAACGCGTCCTTCCAGGTCATGCCGTCGAGGAAGCGCGAGTTGATCATCACGCCGTCGCCGTCGTAGGCGACTCCCTCGTGGATGGCGGTGAGCGCTTTCCCGCGCGCCGGCTCGTCCTTCGGCACCACGACCGGAATGATCGGCAGGCCGTAGTTGCGGGCAAATTGAATGTCGCGCTGATCACCAGACGGGCAGCCGAAGATGGCGCCCGTGCCGTACTCCATCAGGATGAAGTTGGCGACATAGACCGGCACGGTCCAATTCGGATCGAGCGGGTGCACCGCCTTGATGCCGGTATCGTAGCCAAGCTTCTCAGCCGTCTCGAGCTCGGCGGCCGACGTACCCATGCGGCGGCATTCGTCGGCAAACGCTGCGAGCTTCGGATCTTTCTCAGCGGCAGCCTTCGCCAACGGGTGGTCGGGCGCGATCGCCATGAACGAGGCACCAAACAGCGTATCGGGCCGCGTCGTGTAGATTTCGAGTTCGCTGAAGCCGGCAGGTGCCGTCTTGGCATCGAGCGCCCAACGGATCTGCAAGCCTTCCGACCGCCCGATCCAGTTCTCCTGCATGACCCGCACCTTCTCGGGCCATTTATCGAGCGTCTTCAGGGCGTCCAGCAGGTCGTCGGCATAGGCAGTGATCTTGAACGCCCACTGCGCCAGCTCTTTCTGCTCGACAAGCGCGCCCGACCGCCAGCCGCGACCGTCGATTACCTGTTCGTTGGCGAGCACGGTCTGATCGACGGGGTCCCAGTTGACCTTCGCCGTGCGCCGGTAGGCGAGCCCGGCCTTGTACATGTCGAGGAACATGCGCTGCTGGTGCTGGTAATAATCCGGCGAGCACGTCGCGATTTCGCGCGACCAATCGATCGCAAGACCCATCGACTTAAGCTGCGCCTTCATCGCGTCGATGTTGGCATAGGTCCACTTGCCCGGATGCGTCTTGTTCTGCATCGCCGCGTTCTCGGCCGGCATGCCGAATGCGTCCCAGCCCATCGGGTGCAAAACGTTGAAACCGCGCGATTTTTTATAACGCGCGAGAACGTCGCCCATGGTATAGTTGCGCACATGCCCCATGTGGATGCGCCCCGACGGATAGGGGAACATCTCGAGCACGTAGCACTTGGGGCGCGACGGATCGGTCGCCGTCTTGAAGGTCTGCTTGTCGGCCCAGATCCTTTGCCAATGTTTTTCGGAGACGGGCGCGTTGTAACGTTCGGAGGCCATGTGGATCTCGCTTTGGCCGCGAGCGCGAGCAGTGCGGGCGGCCGGTTCGGCGCGTAAAGAGCGCGAAAGATGAGGGAGGTCAAGCAAGCGGCAAGGCCGCAAAACGTCCCGAGGCGCGGCGGGCGGATGGCCCGGGCCTCAGCCGGTAAGTCGAATACGGGCGATTTGGGTTGTCATGGGGATCGTGATTACCTCACTTCACGTCATTTGTCACGGCGTGCACTCTCGCCTTGCAAGGTAAGCGGTCCTGGCTATAGTGCGCCTCGCTTCGCCTAGGTGGCGGGCCGACCGGCAGCTCCAGTGCCTTGTCGCGAGTTCTGATGCGGCGCCGCGCGCCGCGGCCCGGAGAGATGGCCGAGTGGTTTAAGGCGCACGCCTGGAACGCGTGTGTACGTGAAAGCGTACCGTGGGTTCGAATCCCACTCTCTCCGCCAGCATCAACGGCCCGCCAGAATCAATCGCCAGATCAAGCGCCGGCGGCTTCGTGAAAAGCACGGCTCGCGTCATGCTTGGAGGTTATCGGCGCCGGAAGAACAGCGACAAATTGTTTGCCGGCATGGCGTCGATGTCGGGGGCAGAAAATCCGTGGTCGGCAGCGACAGCTGCGACGGCTTCCAGGTCGCGGACGCCCCAAGCCGGATTCCTGCCTCTCAGGTCGGCGTCGAACGCTGCATTGCTCGGTGCCGTATGGTCGCCGTGCCGCCGGTATGGACCATAGAGATAGAGGAGCCCGCCTGCCGGCAGCCAAAGCGCGGCATGGCGCATCAGACCTACGGTCGCCTGCCATGGCGCGATGTGAATCATGTTGATGCAAACGGCGACGTCGGCCGCAATCGATGACATGGCACTCTGCGAAACGTCGAGTTCAATGGCAGGCCTGACGTTCGTCAAACCGAGGTGGTGGGTCCAGGCATCGATGCTTGCGCGCGCGTCAGGATCGGGGTCGCTCGGCTGAAACGTCAGCCGCGGATGAGCCGCCGCGAAATGCATCGTGTGCTCGCCACTACCGCTCGCGATCTCGATCACGTGACCCCGCTCGGGCAAGCGCGGCCTCAAGACCTGCAAGATGGCGTCGCGGTTCCTTGCGGCGGAGGGGGCGTAACGGCGAGCGTCGTCGGTCATCTTGTTGTTGTGTCCCCGGTGTTCGGAATGGTCAAGCGCAGCCTCGGCAACGCGCCTGCAGAACCAGACCATTGTCTGACGCGTTGTGCGGCACGCCTCGTGCCGGCACTTTCGCGGCGCCGGCCAGCCCGGCACCGTCTGCACGCGTCTGGGGAACGCCGTGTCCCCGGCTTAGAACGGCAGCCTGACCCGCGCGGTGCCGGTGTAGGCGGAATAGCCCGTAGCGCCGATACCATCGAGACCGCCTGTGAGATCGAGGCTGATGCCGCTCGGCAGCATCGTCTTGAGGCCGATTTCGACACGTCCGCGCACGCCGTCCGGTCCCGCGTCCTCGCCGTTGAGGACGCCGACGCCTGCGATCGTCGCTTCGTTCTCGAAGTTCCAGATCAGCTCGACCTTGCCGAACGGCTCGAGCACGGTGCCGTCGGCGAGCACATGGCGATAGCTCAGTGCCGGACCGGCCTTCGCCTGACCGAGCTTTGCTGTGACGACCGGAATGGTGACGCCAAACGTGTCGGTATAGCTCTCGGCCTTGTCCTCCATGTAAGCGATCGACGCCGCCGGCCGTAGCGTCCAGCCGCCGTGATGCCAGCGCCCCGAGATTGTCGCCGAAAGCAGCCACCGCTCGCTCTCGAAGCGATCGGTGTAGGTCATGAACGGGCTGACGTCGTTCTTGGTGCGGCCCCAGGCGGCGCGCCCCTGCAGGAAGACATTGTCGGAGAGCCGCAACGTGCCATACGGCCCGACGAGGAAGCCCGTTCCTTTGATGTCACTCTGATCCTGCAACGACTTTTGCTGCATGCTGTCGAACTGCACCATCGTGCCGACGAGCAGGTTGCGGCCGAAGACGTAGTCGGCGCCGACGGAGACGATGCCAAAGTGGCCGTCCTGCGCCGACGTCCCGCGCGTGTCGCGGAAGCTGCCATACTTGCCGTCGATCCAAAAATCGAACGGCAAGGCGGCGCGTGGCACTTTCACACGGTCACGATCCGCAAAGTCGAGGCCCGCGCTCTTTTCCTGCTCCGCCGCTTCCGCTTGGCGCATCAACGCCGCCAGCGACGTGCCGAAGCCGAAACGCGATGTACCCTCCGCCGAGCCCGAGAACTGCATCGGCCCGACGTTGACCCTGCCACCACCTTGCGTGCTCTCGAAGTCGTTGCGCGCAAACTGATCGAACGGGCTCGCCGGGAACGGCCATGCGGCCGATTCATCACTGCGCCCGAGCAGAGACAATCCGCCGGACGCGCGCGCCCCGCCGCCCATAGAATTGTCGCGGCCGAACCCGGACGTGAAGCCTGGCGCGCCGCCGGAACCGCTGCCGCCATTGAGGCGGTCGATCTGGCGTCCCTCGTCGGGCCCATTCGACAATATCTGGTTGTTGCGCTGAGACAGGAACTTGCCGATCACCTGCGCCGTCTTGGTCGTCTGGTCGGTGATCGTGATGGTCACAGTCGACGACGTGGCGACCGCGTAGTTGGCACTGCCGTCGTACCGCGCGGTGATGGCGTGCGTACCGCCCGTCGCAAACGACGTCGCGCATGTAGCCACGCCACCCGCGAGCGCCACTGCCGCGCAAACCGGCGTCGCCCCATCGAAGAACGTCACCGTGCCGGGCGCCGCACTCGGGGCCACTGTCGCAGTCAACGTGATCGCTTGGCCGACGAAGCCGCTTGCACTGGTCGACGCAAGCGACACGGTGACGGCCGCCTGCAGGATCGTGAAGGTCTGCGTGACCGGCGATGCTGCCACATAGTTCGCGTTGCCCGCTTGCGAGGCTATGATCGAACACGCGCCCGCCGCGAGTAGACTGACCGTGGCCCCGGCCACACCGCAGGTCGCGGGCGTTCCCGATGCGAACGACACCGCCAAGCCCGATGACGCACTCGCTGATACGCTGAACGATCCACTTCCGAAGGTCCTGTTGGGCAAGCTGTTGAAGGTGATGACGTTCGCGCCTGGATTATTTGTCAGCGCGAACGCTGTCGAAACCGCACCGACCGAAGCGGTGACGTTGTACGCCCCCGCAAGCGCATTCGCCGTCGCCGCCACGCTGGCGAGGCCGGAACCATTTGTCGTTGCCGTAGAGGATGCCAGCGTCGCGGACGCGCCGGACGCCGGCGGCGTGTATGTGACGGTCGCACTCGGCACCGCATTGCCGCCGGCATCGCGAACGATGGCCGAGAGCGGCTGCCCGAAAGCCGTCGAGATCGTCGCGCTTTGGCCGCTGCCACCGTTGACGGCGATCGTCGCCGGCGCACCAGGATTGTTGGTCAGCGCGAAGGTGACGGGCGCGCCCACGCCGGTGACGCTAGCGGACACGGCGTAAGAACCGGCGACTGTGTTGGCGGTCGCGGAGACCACCGCAAGGCCCGAGGCGTTGGTCGTCGCAGTCGTCGTCGACAGGATCGCCGACGCACCCGACGAAGGTGCCGCGAAAGTCACTGACGCGCCCGGCACCGGGTTGTTGAAGGCGTCCCGCACGACGACGGCGAGTGTCTGCGCAAAGGCTGTCCCGATCGTCGTGCTCTGCGGCGTGCCGCCCGTCGCGGCGATCGAAGCGGGTGCAGCCGGTGTCACGGTCAGCACTGCGTTGGCGGTTCCACCCGCCGTCGGCGGATTTGAGGACGTCACCGCACCAGTGGTGTAGGTGTAGCTGCCGGCCGTTTGCGAACTGACTGAGACGGCGACGGTGCAACTCGCTCCCGCCGCCAGCGTCGTCCCCGAGAAGGACACGGTGCTTCCAGCGAGAAGACCGGCCCCACTACACGTCGTCGGCGCAACGATCGCGAGCCCTCCGACACTCGTTGGCAACGTGCTGCTCATGGCGATGCCGGACAACGCAACCGGATTCGGATTTGTGACCGTCAACGTCAGCACGGACTGCGCGCCGGCAACGATGCTGGGCGGCGCAAATGATGCGGTAATTGTTGGTGGAACCGGCACCACATACGTCACCGAATTGTCGGTGCTGGTCGAGACGAGATTGCCGATGCCTCCAGCCGCGAAAGCACCACCTGCCGGAATACTGACCGACACGATCCCAGATTGCGTCATTCCCGATAGGGAGACGGTGTAGGTCGCGGGCCCTCCGGAAACACTGGCGACCACGGGACCCGCGCTGCTCGTGATGCTGACATCGCTCGCGTCAAAACCGGTGACCGGCGCACTGAAGACGACATCGAATACGATCGGGCCTCCAGCCGTCGGATCCGCCTGGCCCGCGCTCTGATTGATCGTAACAGTCGGCGCCACGCCGTAGGTGAATAGCCCGGTGCCTGTGGCGGTACCGCCAGGAGTCGTCACCACGACATCCACGACACCAGCAGGTCGCGCCGGTGTCGTCGCTGTGATCATCGTGGCGCTATCGATCGTGAATGATGGTGCCGGCGTGCCGCCGAAGCTCACGCTGGTCGCGCCAGTGAAGTTGGTCCCTGTGATGACGACGCTGTTGCCACCAACGAGCAATCCGACGGACGGCGTCACGGCGGCGATCGTCGGCGCAGGAATGTTTGTCAGGTTGAAAGTCACAGGCGATGCCACACCGCTCACGGCTGCGCTGACGCCATAGCTTCCGCCTGTACCATTGGCGGTCGCCGTTACGCTCGCTACGCCGAGTGAATTGGTGTTGGCCGTCGGTGCCGAGAGGACGGCTGACGCACCTGAAGGCGGTGGCGTGAAGGTCACCGTCGCATTGGCAACCGGATCGTTCAGCGCGTTGCGTACGGTGACGGAGAGAGGGGTGGGGAACGCCGTGCCCGCTGCTACCGTCTGGTTGTTGCCGCCAAGCAGAGTGATCGACGTCGGCAGGTTCGCAAGATTGCTCAGCGAAAACGCCGCCGGAGAGGCGACGCCTGCTACGGTCGCCGTGACGGAATACGCACCCGTGGCGGTTCCCGCTGTCGCCGTGATACTGGCGAGGCCTGAAGCGTTGGTGATTGCCGCGGTGGCCGACAAATTGGCCGTTGCCCCGGACGGCGGTGCCGCAAACCCTACGCTCACACCTGACACAGGATTGGAAAAGGCGTCCCGGACGGCGGCGGACAACGGCAGCGCAAAGCTGTATCCGGCAATGGCGCTTTGCCCGCTGCCGCCATTGACGGCGACTAACGCGGGCGCGCCGGCCGTATTGGTCAGCGCATAGGTCGCGGGCGCCGCAACACCCGCCGCGCTGGCCGTGACGCTGTAAGATCCGGCAACCGTGCCGGCGGTCGCGGCGACAGTCGCAATGCCGGACGCGTTCGTTATGGCAGTCGGCGCGCCGAGACTTGCCGTCGCACCCGATCCAGGCGCAGCGAACGTTACCGTAACGTTCGGAACCGGATTGCTGTACGCGTCCCTCACGGTTGCCGACAAACTCGAAGCAAACGCCGTCGCCACAGTCGCACTTTGACCGGATCCCGTGTTCACCGTGATAGAAGCCGGCGCACCCGGGTTGTTGGTAAGGGCAAACGTCGCGGGCGATGCAATGCCGGCGACAGACGCATTGACGGAGTAGGCCCCGGCAACCGTGCCTGCGGTGGCCGTCACGCTCGCAATGCCGGACAGAGTTGTGGTGACGGTTGTCGCCGATAACGATGCCGTTGCACCGGAACCAGGCGGGCTGAATGTGACGGGCGCGTTTGCGAATACCTGATTGGCCGCATTGCGGACGACGACGGACAGCGGGGTTCCGAATGCCGTCGCGACCGTCGCATTTTGCCCGCTGCCGGCACTGACGGTGACGGACGTCGGCGGCCCACCGATCGTAAGGTCCGCAAAACTGGAGCCGCTGAAGAAGTTGCCATCGCCGGAATAATCGACGGTGACACGGAAGTAGCCCGCGATTGCATATTGGTGGGTCAGTGAGGCGGTGGTCGCAGCGACCACGACGACGGCTGTCCCATCTCCCCAATTCACGGAGAGTGTACCGGACGGCACCGGCGCTTGCGGATGCGGTTGCGCCACGACGGCACTGAGGCTGATCGTCGCGCCGACTGCCGCGGTGGTCGGCGTCACGCTCAGATTTACGAACGGGAACAAATAGGGCTGCGCCGCCACGGGGGTGATGCCCGCGAAGAGCATGAACCCAAGCCACAACAGGACCTTGCGCGCCAACTGTCCCGCATTCGATCGCGTCATCTTCACGAAGTCTCCTGGGAGGTCTGATCGACCAAGGGGAAACGGACGCAACGAGACACGGGGAACGAGATCTGACACCGCTCGCGTAAAGTGTTTTTCTAAAGTCGTGAATAAGTAAAATCACTCGACGCGGGGATGGCCGGCTGGTGTTGCGGGATTGCAACCCGCACAAGGTTGAAAGCCAAAGGCCCTGACGGCCGCGCGCACGGCAATGGGGCGAGATGCTCAAGGGCCCATAGTGGCGCCGAGACAAAAAGCGGAGGGCGGCAGCCCTGGGTCATCTCTTTCGATTGAACGCCCAAGCATGAGCGACGTGCGTTTCTATATCGGGATACTGCGGCGTCCAGCCGAGCAGGCTGTGCGCGCGCGTTGGATCGCCGACGAGCACCGCTGGATCTCCTGGCCGGCGCGGCTCTTCGCGCACAGCGATCGATTGTCCCGTCACACGCTCCGCCGTCGAAACAAGTTCCCGCACGGAAGCGCCCTTGCCGTAGCTTAGATTGAAGACGGCAGCCCCTGAGGTCGACAGCACACGATCGAATGCCAGGACATGCGCCGATGCGAGATCACAGACGTGGACGTAATCGCGAATGCATGTGCCATCGGGCGTATCGTAGTCGGTGCCGAAAATCGAAAATGTCCTGGCAGGGTCTGCGGCTGCTTGGAGGATAAGCGGGATAACATGCGTTTCAGGATCGTGCCGCTCGCCGATGTCGCCGTCAGGATCGCAACCCGATGCGTTGAAGTATCTGAGGGCGATGAAATCCAGCGCGCCTGTCGCGGCTAGATCGGCGAGCATGCGTTCGCCGGCGAGCTTCGTGAAGCCGTACGGATTGATCGGCGCTTGCGGGTGCGTCTCGCGGATCGGCACTTCGATGGCGTGGCCGTATGTGGCGCAGGAACTCGAGAGTACGAATTTGCGGCACCCCGCCCGCAACATCGCTTCGATGAGTGTCCAAGTGCCGACGACATTGTTGCGATAATAGGTGGCCGGTTCGCGCACGGATTCGCCGACGTAAGCGAGTGCCGCAAAATGCATGACGGCATCCGGCGCATACGTTCGAAAGGCGTGATCGAGAGCGGCTGCATCGCAGATGTCGCCTCCAACGAACGGACCGAACTTCACGGCATCGCGGTGCCCTCGATAAAGGTTGTCGAATGCCACAGGGCGGACGCCCGCGGCGGCGAGGGCCTTGCACGCATGGCTACCGATGAAGCCGGCGCCACCTGTCACCAGTACGGTCTTCATTCGCACACCTCTCATTGCAAAACAGGCAGCCGGCGGATCGTTGCATACGCTCCGTATGCGTATCAATGTATACACTATTGACAGTGCGCCTAACAATGCCGTAGATTTTCTTTACGTTTCATTAAGTTGTCCAGCTGTTCGCAGATGTCATCTTAAAGTTGAAGCAAGCTCGTGTGGTGCTTCGTATGCGTAAAGTGGCCGCGCCTGCCGTTGTGCAAAAAGTTAACGCCGCCAGGGAGACGGGATCTCCTCTAGCCCTCGCCGAGGGCGCGCGACCGACTTTAACCTTGGTCACTGGCGGTGCTGGGTTCCTCGGCTCGCATCTGTGCGAGCGGCTGCTGGGCGAAGGGCACGCCGTCTACTGCCTAGATAACCTTCTGACCGGGCGCCGCTCGAACATCGCCAAGCTCGAGGAGCATCCGCGCTTCACCTTCCTGCAGCAGGACGTCAAGGACGCAATCCCGCTCGACCGCGTTGATGAGATCTACAACCTTGCAAGCCCGGCATCTCCCGTGGACTACCAGCGCGACCCGGTTGGAACGCTGCTGACGAGCGTACTCGGCGCAGTCAACGTTCTCGAACTGGCACGGCGGACGGGCGCCACCGTGCTTCAGTCGTCGACGTCCGAGGTCTACGGCGATCCGCTCCAGCATCCGCAGCGCGAAGGTTACTGGGGTAATGTCAATCCGATCGGCAAGCGCGCCTGCTACGACGAGGGCAAGCGCTGCGCCGAGACGCTGTTCTTCGACTATGCCCGCACCCACGGCGTCAAGATCAAGGTCGTCCGCATCTTCAACACCTACGGCCCGCGCATGCGCCCGGATGACGGCCGCGTGGTGTCGAATTTCATCACGCAGGCGCTGCGCGGCGACGCCATCACCATCTATGGCACCGGCGAGCAGACGCGGTCCTTCTGCTACGTCGACGATCTCGTCGAAGGCTTGGTGCGCATGATGCGATCGGCGCCCGCAGTGACCGGCCCGATCAATCTCGGCAACCCAGGCGAATTCACCGTGCGCGAGTTGGCAGACATCGTCATCGGCGAACTCGGCAACGCGTCCATCGTGCACGAGCCGCTGCCGCAGGACGATCCGCGCCAGCGCCGCCCCGATATCGCTCTCGCCAGCGAACTCCTCGGCTGGCAGCCGCGCGTGCCGCTGATCGAGGGGCTGCGCATGACCATCTCGCATTTCGCCGAAGAACTTCAACTCACTACCGGCGCGAAAGTCGCCGCGGAGTAACGTGGCCATGGCAGGCCCGATTGCATCGCCGTCCACCGACAGTGCAGCTGCTCCTGCAGCAGCACCGGTGGAAACGTATCTATTCACCCGGCGGCAAGCTGTGGCGCAGGGGATCTGGGTCGCGGCTTGGCTGGCGGTGCTGGTCACTTTCTGGGTTTGGTGGCTTGGCTCAGTCGAAGGCAAATCGGCGGCGCGCTTCTGGCTCAACACCATCGCTGTGGCATGGGTGACGTTCCTGCCGCTCTACTTCTTCTCGTTCGTCGTGCGCGCCCGCGAGATGCGTGGCCCGGTCCTCCTGCCCGCAGGGTCGCGCGTCGCCATGGTGGTGACCAAGGCGCCGTCCGAGCCCTGGCCGGTCGTGCGCCGGACCATCGAGGCAATGCTGGCACAGGACTATCCTCACGATACATGGCTTGCGGACGAGGATCCGGCCGAGGAGACGAAGCGCTGGTGTGCAGCCCAGGGCGTACAGATTTCCACGCGCAAAGGTGTGACCGACTACCATCGGCCGGATTGGCCGCGCCGTACGCGCTGCAAGGAAGGCAACCTCGCCTATTTCTATGATCACTACGGCTACGACCGCTACGACTTCGTCGTGCAGATGGACGCCGATCACGTGCCGCAGCCGGGATATCTGCGAGAGATGCTGAAGCCGTTCGCCGATCCGGCGGTCGGCTATGTCTCGGCACCGAGCATCTGTGACGGCAACGCCTCGTCCAGTTGGGCAGCGCGCGGGCGGCTCTATGTCGAAGGCACATTTCACGGGCTGCTGCAGGCCGGCTATTCGGCCGGCTGGACGCCGATGTGCATCGGCTCGCACTATGGCGTGCGAACGGCGGCATTGAAGGAGATCGGCGGCCTCGGGCCCGAGTTGGCCGAAGATCATTCGACAACGCTGCTGTTCAATGCCCACGGCTGGCGCGGCATGCATGCATTCAGGGCGATCGCGAGCGGCGATGGTCCGGCGACATTCGCGGACATGGTGGTGCAGGAATTCCAGTGGTCACGCAGTCTGATGACCATCCTCCTCACATACACGCCGCGCTACTGGTCGCGTCTCAACGGGTGGCAGCGCTTCCAATTCGCGTTCTCGCAGCTCTGGTACCCGCTTCTCGGCACCATCATGCTCGGCATCTACATCATGCCGATCTACGCCCTGTGGAGCGGCTCGGCCTACGTCGAGGTCCCTCTTATCGATTTCTATCTGCACATCATGTGGCTCGGGCTGATCGGCTCGATTCTCGCCGTGATGTGGAAGCGCAGCGGTCTGCTGCGCCCGGCCGACGCCAAACTGATCAGCTGGGAAGGAACGCTTTTCATTCTATCCCGCTGGCCTTGGGTCCTGTGGGGCGTCGTCTCCGCGATCAAAGACCGGGTCACCGGTAAGATCTCGGACTTCCGGGTGACGCCGAAGGGCGAGAAGTCGGCCGGGCTTTTGCCGTTCAAAGCCATCGCTCCCTATGTGGCGCTGTCGGTCGCGTCGTCGGCGTCCGCGCTCTTGATCAGGTCGCCCGGCGAGGCCGCCGGGTTCTATCTCTTCTGCATTCTGCAGGGCCTCTTTTATGCGATCCTCGCAGCGTCCGCCTGGTTCATGCACGCGCGCGAGAATGGCATTGAGCTGATGCGGTTCGACGCGGTGCCGGCGCGGGCTTTGAGCGCGGCGGTGGTCGTCCTCGTGCTCGCGCCGCTCGGAGCGCTTGCCGTGCGATACGATCGCGCCATCGAGGGCGTTCTATGGGGCACCGAGCGCTACAACCTCACCGAAGTTCGCCATGCCATATCCGGCGCCGGCAGTGACGGCCGCGCCGTACGAACAATACGGCTACGTCTGCCCTGGTCCTGACAAGGCATGAAACCGCGACGGCATATGGGATTTTCGCTCCTGAGGAGTTGATCATGAAAAATGATGCATCGAATTGGATCATGAGCGGCGTTGCCGCGGCTATCGTCACCGCGACCGGTGCAGTCGCCGGCGAGGGCCTCGACCAACGAGCGCTCGAAGCGTTGAGCGGACTGGCACGCGAGGGTGTCGTCGTCGGCGCTTACGATCCGCACGGCATGCTCGATAAGACGTCGGGACTGACGGCTGAGCACGTCTATCTGCCGTGGCGCGACGTCGATCTGTCATCCCTCACCCAGGCGGCGAAATATGCACGCCAGCGCGACCGTAGTCTCATCGTCACGGTGGAACCGTGGACCTGGAGCTTCCGGCGCAAGGCGGAAGGGGCCGAGCTCCACAAGACGATCGTCGGTGGTCAAAGCGACGCGTGGATCGGGTCCGTCTGCAAAACCTTTGCGACGCTGCCGAACACGGTGATGGTGCGCTTTGGGCAGGAGATGGATCTCAAGAATGACCGCTACCCCTGGTCGAATTGGAAGCCTGAAGAGTTCGTCTCAGCGTATCGTCACTTCGTTGACACCTGCCGCAGTCATGCGCCGACGGCCAAGTTCATGTGGTCGCCGCGGGGTGAGGCGAGCGCTGCCGCGTACTTTCCCGGAAAGTCGCATGTCGATGCCATCGGCGTATCCGTCTTCAGCTACCAGAAATTCGATGAAGGCGAGTTCGGCCGCTGGCGCAAGCCAAGCGAAATCATCGCGGCCGCATACAAGGACCTGACGCCGTTCGAGATTGACATCTGGGCGGCCGAGCTCGGGTGCGACGGCGACGAGAAGTACCGTGCCGAATGCTACCGCGATCTCCTCAAGCTCAAGCAGACCTATCCCAAGCTCAAAGGCGTTCTGCTCTTCAACGAACTCGAACCGCATGCTTGGCCGAAGGGTTATGGCCGCCCCGACTGGCGGATCGGCCCGGCCCGCGTCAACTGACGGCGCGGGTTTGAGGGGCAGTGATCTTGTCGAGTTGAATTGAGTCGTTTGGAGTCCTAGTCATGAAGAGAATTTGGATCGCCTTGCTGGCCGTTCTTGCAATTGGTTTTATCAGCCCGACCGGCGCCCTCGCCAAAGCAAAGCCGCTGCCGATCGAGGCCTTGCAGAAGGTCTATGCCGGCAAGACGTGGTTTTGGGCGGAAGGATCGGCCTACTTCGCACCGAACGGCAAGTTCTACGCCCATAGTGGCAAGGGCCCGACCGCCAACTACATGGAAGGCGGCTGGGGCGCCTACAAGAATGGCAAGATCTGCTTCTCCGGCACCTGGCGCTCGGCGGCTGGCAGCGGCTTCGACAGTTCCTGCTTCTTGCATCAGGGAGAAGGCAAGACGATCACGCAGCGGCGCAACCCGGTCGGCGATTGGTACGTCTTCAAGCACGCCAAGCCGAAGAAGGGTGAAGAATACTCGAAGCTCGTGAAGGGTGACTGGGCATCGCCGCAGGTTCGCAAAACCAAACGCGCAATCGGCAAGGCCTGACCCGCAATCGCCGATGGTGCCACGGGCTCAGCCTTGGCATCCGGCGCTCGACCTATGGAGATGAGCATGCTGTCGAACCGGCCGACACTTGCCGCACTGATGTTTGCGGCGATGCCCGCAAATGTGATGGCGCAAGAGGCGGCGAACCCGCCTGCGTCGATCAAGGTTTTGCAAGCCCTCTATAGTGGCAAGACCTGGCAATGGCAGGATGGCGCCGCCTACTTCCGTCCTGACGGCAGTTTCATCGCCTACGCCGGCAATGGCGAAAAGTCTTCTTTCGTGAAGGGCGGTTGGGGAGCTTACAAGGACGGGCGCCTTTGCTTCTGGGGCACATGGAATGCGGCGAGCGGCAACGCGCGCAAGCACACATGCTTCCGTCATGCCTCGAACGGCGACACGGTCTATCAGCAGAAGCCGAATGGCGAATGGTATGTCTTCAAGAATGCGAAGGCCGTAATGGCCGACGAGGCAAATAAGCTTGTCGCGGGAGACTTGGCGTCGTCTCAGGTCGCAGCACTTCAGAAGGCAGCGGCAGGGTCCGCGAAAAAGGCGTCCAAAGCCAAGATCGGCTCCAGCGGCTGAGATCAAAAGAGATCGACACGACAGTCGAGTCGCCCGGGCGGAGTGGCGAGGTGCCACGCGGCGTCACGCTGAGAGGCGTCTCATGCGACGAGCGTGTCGAGGGTCGCTAAGAAGCAAAAACTGAACGTTACCAGAGCTCGTCTTGGGGTATCGGTGATCGCGGCCGCGGCAAAGGCGGCGGCTGCGAGAGAGCGCACTCACACCGGCAGCGGTAGCAATGCAATGGCGATTACGCAGGCGATGATGGCGGCCATAGCGACAAGCGGCCGGTCCGAAAAATGAGGCTTCGAGCGCATCATAAGATCTCTCGGATTGTTCGTCAGTGGCAGGACTGTTGTTCCGCTCTGCCACGACTCGGCCTCTTTGACAGGGGCGAGTGACGAGTTGTTAACAGAATCAGACGATGTCAGATCATCTGAAAACGTCTGACGAGAACGCACGATGCTCCAGTTCAGCTATGTCCCCACCTTCGCAGCGTCGTTTCTGCTGCTCACCCTTGCTGAATGGGTCGCCGGTAAGTAGACGGCGCGCCGAGACTTGAGTCACGGGCGACCGATCCATGGGCTACCGCAACTGAGCTGACCCGTGGCTTTGACCACATCGGTCGTAACAGCCTCTCTACGAAGAGGTTAAACTCTATCAAAGATAGTGCAATACAAATAACACAATCAAAAGTAACGAGACTTTATCGCTCGCGGTGCAAGATCGCTCGAGCGCGGCGAAACACAGTCGCCGCGGCCGACAACCACGACCCCGGCAAACCGGGGCACAACGAGCGCGCGTCCTATGCAACGCTTCAGCAAGCCTTGGAACCCGACCCTCGTGTTCGGAGCGGCGCTCGTGGTGCTGATGTGGACGGCGGCTGAAATGAAAGCGCGCGGCGATATCGCACGCGCCGCCGCCGATACCCAGGCCGAGATCACGAACCTGAGCCTGCTGTTCCAGCAGGACGTGCTCAGGACGGCGAACAACATGGATCGCATCCTGAAGTTCCTGCGCCGTAGCTACGAACGCAACGGGTTTCGCGCGGATTGGCCCTCCCTCGTCCGCGAGGACTTCACGTTCAATGCACAGGCGGCACAGATCGCGATCATGGACGCGCGCGGCATGATGATCACATCGAGCGCGATGCCATACCCAAAAACCCCGGTAGATCTCAGCGACCGCGAGCACTTCAAGGTTCACCGCGACAACCCCGCCGACGTGCTCAACGTCAGTAAACCGGTCGTCGGCCGCGCCTCCGGCAAGACGTCGGTACAATTCACCCGGCGCTACACGCAAGCGGACGGCTCGTTCGGCGGTGTCATCGTCATCTCACTCGATCCAAGCGAACTCGTCGCGACCTACGAAAGCCTCGACGTACAGCCGACCACGGGCTTCGCACTGGTCGCAGCCGATGACATCATCCGTGCAAGCTCGGGTGTCTATGCGGGCATGATTGGCCGCGGCTTCGCCCAGGGTGAGCGCCAGTCGGTGCTCACGTCCAAGGACAAGGACGTCACGCTCGTACGCGAGGCACACAAGGACGGCTGGCGGCTCGTCGCCTCGCGTGCGGTCGAAGGCACGCCGATGACGGTCATCGTCAGTGTCGGCGATCCGAGTGGCGACAGCTGGGAAACGCGGCGCCGCTACTACGGCTATGCCGTTCTCGGCACATTGATCGTGTTCCTGATCATCTGGAGATCGGCGCTGCGCGAGCGCCGGCACATGAGTCAGATTTTCGATCTCGCGCACAATGATCCGTTGACGAAACTGCCGAACCGCCGCTCGTTCCAAGTAACCGTCGACGAACTCGTCAAGAACCCGCTTTCGCCGCCATTCCTGCTGCATCTGATCGACCTCGACAACTTCAAGGCGGTCAATGATACGTTCGGCCACCCGGTTGGTGATCAATTGCTCTGTGCGGTCGCAGCGCGGCTCCGCGCTGTCGTGCGGCCGACCGACCACGTGTTCCGTCTCGCGGGCGACGAATTCGCCGTGCTGCAAATGGGATCCGTGGCGCTCGACGGCGCGGAGATCGTCGCACAGCGCATATGCCGGACCATCGGCGAAGCGTTCGTCGTCTCCGGTCATCGGCTCCTCATAGGCGCAAGCGTCGGTATCGCGTCCGTTGGCGCCGAAACACCCGACCGCGTAGCGCTCCTGAAGGCGGCCGACGTAGCGCTGTATCTCGCAAAGAGCGAAGGCCGCGGCACCTATCGCATCTTCAATGCCGAACTCAACTCGGCGCTCGCGTTGCGCCATCAGCTCGAAGGCGAGTTGCACGAAGCCATCGAGACCGGGCAGCTCGAACTGCACTATCAACCGAAAGTGCGCCTCGACGAGGGGGCGCGCGTAACGGGATACGAAGCGCTCGTGCGCTGGCGGCACCCCGTGCGCGGCATGATCCCGCCAGCCGAATTCATCCCGCTGGCGGAAGAGACGGGACTGATCGTGCCGCTCGGCGAATGGGTTTTGAGACAGGCATGCCGGGACCTCGCCGCAAGCAAGAGTAAAGCGACGGTCGCCGTGAACGTATCGGCGGTGCAATTCAAGCGCGGCACTGTGGTCGAGGCGGTTGTGCGCGCGATAGAAACGACTGGTGTGCGGCCGGAGCAACTCGAGATCGAGATCACCGAGTCGATGCTGATGCACAATCACGCGGTGACCCAGGAGCAGCTCATCGCTCTGCGCGCGCTCGGCATCCATATCGCCCTCGACGACTTCGGCACCGGCTATTCGTCGCTGAGTTATCTCGAACGCTACCCCATCGACAGCGTGAAGATCGATCGCTCGTTCGTCGCCAAGCTCGGCACCGCGCCGCGCGCTGCTGCGATCGTCCGGGCCATCGTCGCACTGGCGCGTGAGATGGAGATGGTGCCCGTCGCGGAAGGCGTCGAAACGGCGGATCAGGCGGACCTGTTGCTGGCGCTCGGCTGCCCGATGGCGCAGGGCTACCGCTTCGGCAAGCCGCAGCCGGCGTCTGCGGTGTGGCCGCAGGGTCAGCAACC
>JAPXTA010000016.1:50734-52727 GCA_033812735.1 Hyphomicrobiaceae bacterium
ACATCAGCGCAGGAGCAGCAACGCGCCGACGACCGCGAGTGTCAAAAGCACGAGGCGGCGAAACGCAGCAGCCGGTATGCGACTGCGCAGGCGATTGCCGATTTCGACGCCGGCGAGGGCAGGGACGAGCGCGGCGATCGAAAGTGCGAGTAGTGTCGGCGTCATGATCCCGGCTTGGAGAAGGCCAACGGCCAGCACGGTCGAGGCGATCAACACGGCGAGATTGACGGCTTGAACCGTCGCTTGCGGCGTCAGATGCAGTGCCATGATGTACGGGAAGAGCGGCATCACCTGCGCGCCGGTGAGGCCTGTGACCACGCCATTGAGAAAGCCGGCCGGCCACTGCAGGGGCAATTCGAGATGCGTGGGGATTGTCAGTGCGGGACGTGCGAGCGCGAGGGCGACGTAGCCGATGATGACGATCCCGAGAACTTGCACCGCCAGCGTCACCGGGACCCACAGCAGCAGCCAGACGCCGATGCCGATGCCCGGCAGCATCGACAGATACAACCATTTGAAGCGGTGCACGGTCTCCCTGAGATGCCCGACCGTCAGCGAGAGGCTGATGTTGGTCGCAAGCGCCGGTGCGATGACGATGGCCATCGCCGGCTTCAATCCGACCGACATGACCAGGAACGGCAAGGCGCACGAGGCATAGCCGAGGCCCGTCGCGCCTTTGACGATACCGGCGACCACGAGGCCGACGGCCGCGAAGACAATCAGATGTCCGTCCATCGTCAGCCGTCGATGAACCAGGGTTTCACCGCGAACCCCTTTCGCAGCGAGTACATGTAGAAGATCGGCAGCCCGTCAGGAAACATGACGCGGAAGTCGCTGTTGTTGAACGTGATGAAGATGGCGTGCGGATAGGCCGCTTCGACGGCCCGCTTCTCGCTCATGTTCAACGCATAGTATTGGATGGCGCCGTAACGCGCCGAGCCTTCGCCGCGATACCATTTGCTCGCGCTCTGCGTGAGATGGTCGAGCACCGCTGGGTCGACGGCGCTGTCAGTGCCAGCAGCCTGCGTATCGGGATGAGCCTCGACCACCGCGCTCAGCCGGCGTGAAGTGAAGCCACGCGCGGCGGCGGCGGTCGCGATGTCGCCGAAGTAACTCTCGATGGCGCCGTCGCCGTGGCGGTTGAGCCGGGCGTGGGTATCGGTCAGCAAGAGGTTTATCGCGGCGCCCGCGGGATAGACGGCCTCGATCCGTGCCGCCATGCTCGCAAGATAATCGAGGCAGGCGTCATCGGGCCGGGCGAGTGCGCTGCGAGGACCCTTGCCCCAGTAGAGGACAAACGGAATCGGCTGACCGGCGATGGCCGCGCGTTCGACGACGCGCTCCAGGAGCTGAGGGTCGGAAGCCTGTTCGCGCTTGTACGCCCAGGTATTGAAGGCGGCGAGAACTTGTTTGATCGATGGGGAAGGATGCAGCGCTGGGGTGCGACGCGAAGGGGAGGCACGCGAAGGGGAGCGGGCGGCAGCAGAACTCATCAGAACGCGTCTTTCGATTGAGTGATTATTATTATGCACGTTAAGATTGTATTTACGGAAGAGAGCAGACCGCGTCAAGAGCGCCCCATGATCGCCCTCGCCGATCAAACGCTGGCAATCGGACGTGCTATCTTCAATCAAGCGACGGAATGGCCGCGCCGGCTGGGCAACCGGCGCGCCGCTCACAGCCCTGAGGCCCGCAACGAACGCTTGTCGCCGAAACGATTTTCTGAGATCGGTTGCGCCGATTTGGCGGGCGCTCCCGCACCAGAAGACTGAGAGGAAACGATCATGCCGCAGTATCGCTCCCGCACCTCGACACACGGCCGCAACATGGCGGGTGCGCGCGGCCTTTGGCGCGCGACCGGCATGAAGGACGGCGACTTCGGCAAGCCGATCATCGCCATCGCCAACTCGTTCACGCAGTTCGTGCCCGGTCACGTCCACCTGAAGGACTTGGGCCAGATGGTCGCCCGCGAGATCGAGAAGGCGGGCGGCGT
>JAPXTA010000017.1:0-52178 GCA_033812735.1 Hyphomicrobiaceae bacterium
GCATTCGGACGACGACTTGCCACGGACTCTGCGGCGCGAGCGCGATGCGCGGCGGCAGGCGCAGAGTTTCCATCAGCATGCGCCGACCGGATCGGGTCCATCGATCGCAGATGACGACAAGCGATCATTCGCGTCCGACGAACCGGGCGCGGCGCCACCCGCGACCGTGACTGGCATCGACGTGCCGTTCATGCGGCTCGTCGCCTTTTTCGTGAAGTGCTCTATCGCCGCGATCCCGGCCCTCGTCATACTGGGGCTGATCCTGTTCGCGATGGGGCAGATCGCCGAGCGGGTTTTTCCGTGGCTCGTCAAGATGCGGATCGTGATCTCGTTTCCGGGATGATCGACTGGTTCAACCGCGCGCAATGGCGATAGCGCGCGGCAACTCTTCTGCGAAAATGGCAAGTTGCTGATCGGTCCCCGCCGATACGCGGATGCATCGATTGAGAACCGGTACGCCGGGCATCCGCACGAACACGTCGCGCGCAATCAATGCGTCGAGGATGCGCTTGGCGAACGCACCGTCGGCGCCGCAATCGATCGTCACGAAATTGGTCGCGGAGGGCAGCGGCTTCAGGCCGTTGTTGCGGGCGATGGCGGCGATCTGTTCGCGGGCCGCGGAGACCTTACTTTGAACAGCGGCGAGATAGGCGTTGTCGGCGAGCGCGGCGACGGCCCCTGCCTGGGCGATGCGGTTGACCGAGAAGTGATTGCGAATCTTGTCGAACGCGGAGATCAGCGATTTCTCGCCGACGGCATAAGCGATCCGGGCGCCCGCCATGCCATAGGCCTTCGAGAACGTGCGGTAGCGAATGACATTGGGGTTCGTGACATCGATCGGCGGCACAGTGCCTGGCGGTGCGAACTCGTTGTAGGCTTCGTCGAGCACCAAGACGGTTCCCTCGGGAATGCGGTCGATGAAGCGTTTGACGTCGCCGGCGGTCCACCAAGACCCCATCGGATTGTCGGGGTTGGCAAAGTAGATGAGCTTCGGTTTTTCGCGCGCCGCGGCCTCGAGCAGAGAGTCCGGATCCTCGCGATCGTCGACGTAGGGGACGGTCACGAGACGTCCACCGTATCCGGCGACATGGAAGTTGAACGTTGGATAGGCGCCAAGCGATGTGACGACCGTGTCGCCTGGCTCGGTAAACAGGCGGACGGTGTAGCCGAACAAGCTGTCGATGCCTTCACCGACGGTTACGTTCTCCATGCCGACGCCGAGATGACCGGCGATCGCTTGGCGGATGTCGTAGTTCTCGGGATCGCCGTACATCCAGACATCCGACGCTGCGGCGGCCATCGCGGCGACGGCTTTCGGCGAAGGGCCGAAGACACTTTCATTGGCGCCGATGCGGGCACGAAACGGATTGCCGCGCATCCGCTCCTGGGTTTCCGGGCCGACGAACGGAACAGTCGAAGGCAGCGGGCCGACGATGCGGGTGAAGCGGGGTTCTGCCATAACAACCTCATTCGCGCGCGAGACGCTTGCCCCATAACGCAAGGCGATCGCGCCGTCTAATCCTATCCGGACGTCAGTTCGCGGCCGACCAGACACGGAACCGGCCGTCGTCGGCCACGATGTCCACGGTTTTGAAGGCCGCGGCGAGTTCGTGCTGGAGCGCAATCCGGCGCTGGACGACCAGCATCAGCCTGCCGTTGCGGCGTAGCAGCTTCGGGGCACGCTTGATCAACGCGTGGAGGACCTCGAGGCTTTCGGCAATGCCGTCGTGGATGGGCGGGTTCGAGACGATCAAATCGAGCTTCGGTTCCGCCGGATCGAGGTTGGTGCCGACGAGGCGGATCGCGGACGGGACGTTTTCCCGAACAGCTTCGAGCGCGAGGGTATCGATGTCGAGGGCGAAGACCGCCCCGGCCGGCGCTGCATCATGGACCGCTGCACAAATCACACCGGTCCCGCAGCCAAAGTCGAGGACGCGGGCGGTGGGCGAAAGCGGTGACAGATGGGCAATCAACAGCGCCGTCGCATGGTCGAGCGCGCCGCCCGCGAACAGACCGGGATAGCTGATCCACTTGCGAGGCGTGCCCGCAAGCGCGATGGGTTCTTCGTGGCGCCAGTCCGAGAGAGCGCCACGCACGTGCGCTCCCTCCTTGCTGGTCAGGGAGATCACACGGCCATGACCTTCCGACGCGATAGTTACGGCTTCGGCATCCAAAGCTGCAAGGCGCTTGGCCATCGTTCGTGCGCCTTCGTCGTTGCCGCCGTAGATGATCAGCTGGCCACCGATGCGGACGCGCGCCATCGCCTGATGCGCGGACATTTCGAGTTCGGCTTTGACCTTCGGCAGACGGAGCAAAGCCACATCAAACGATCCGGGCTGAGGCTCCGGTGAGGGTCCAGCCGTTCCGCCAGCCCGCCTGTTCCAACCGACGAACGGCATATCCGCCTGAGCGAGAACGCGGCCGAGGCCGGCATGATCGTTCGCCAGCAAGATCTGCCCGGTCAGGCCTAGACGCGGCAGCACTGCCTCCATCAGGCGGAGCGCGGACGCCTCGGGATCGGCACTCCAGCGGCTCATGCGGTCAGCGCTTTGACGGCGGCACGCAACTTGTCGGCGTTCGCCGCAAGGACGTCGGCTTTTTCCATCTGACCCGAATGCGGCTTGAGCGACACGCCCGCATGGCGCGGAAGCACATGATAGTGGAGATGGAACACCACTTGGCCGCCCGCGCTTTCGTTGAACTGCTGGATCGTGATGCCATCGGCATCGAACGCCTTCATGGCGGCCTTACTCATCAGCTGTACCGTGCGGAGGCATGCCGCCAACTGCTCCGGTGTCGCATCAAGGACATTGCGCGCGGGGGTTTTCGGGATCACCAGGCAATGGCCGTCGGCGCGAGGCATGATGTCCATGATCGCCAGCGTGTCAGCGTCTTCAAAGAGCTTCTGTGCTGGAAGTTCACCGCGCAGTATCTTCGCAAAGACGTTGTTTGGGTCGTAGGCGGTCGTCATGTGGGACCTCATGAGCATCGCGTCACTATGGGGCGAGGAGTAGAAAGGTCTGGCTGTCAGCGTCAAGGCCCGGCTGGCTGATGCCGTCAGGGCCGCGGTGGCTCGATGATGAGTTGCAGCGTGTGGCTCGGGCCGCGCAGCCACAAGAAGGACTTGTTGAGCGACACCGAGATGCGCTCGGCTGACGGCGAGACGGCCTTCGCGGCGGCAGCCGTGCAAACATGATCATCGGTGGCGCAAATGATCGCGAGGCCGCCTTTGCGCAGGCGGTCCGGCGTCATCCACGGCGCATATCGCGGCTCGAATTCGACGAACTCGCTCGGATGGTCGGGCGCGTAGAACGTCACACTCGACGCATAAGACTGACTTCCGGCGACGTTCACCAAGGGCTTGCCGGTCTTCTTTGTCCAAAGCTCGCTCAACAGCTCGGCTGCCTCGCGACGCGGCTCGAGCGCGGTGCGGTTGGCGAGCCAGAATTCCGACATGCGGACGATCGGAGCGACTACCAGGGCAGCGAGGCCGACTGCGCCGGCGATGCTGACCAATCGCGAGAGGTCGATGTCCTGCTCTTCGAAGTCGGGGGCGTATAGCAGCACCGTGCTGGCGGCGAACCAGAGGGGAATACCCCAGGGCGCGGAGAGGCGGGTGAATGTCATCCATGCCGCAAGCAGAGTGAAAACCAGTGGACCGAACAACAGGACGAGCCAAAGACGATGAGCCGGCATCGCCAGGCGCCACTGGAACGCCGAGACGACGCGACGAAAGCGGGGACCTGTCGCCAACGCGATCACGATGACCATCGGCGAAAGCCAAAGCAGCTGGGCCACTACGAAGTTGAGCGTCGATCTGATCAACCGTCCGAGCCCATCGGCTTTGTTGGTGTCGACGTAGGCGAACGTCGTGTAGCCGGTCTGATGCAGCCAAATGAGGTGCGGCGCCATCGTCACGAGAAACGCCGCGATCATCGCCGGAAAGCGGCGTGAGCGATAGAACGCCTGCCAGCCTGGGATCGTGAACGAGGCGACGAACAACGTCGCGAGCATGACGACGGACACGTACTTCGAGAGCATGGCGATGGCCGCAAGAACGCCTGCCGCGATGGCGTGTGGCATGCGGTCGTCGCGGATGGCTGCGATCGTCGCCCACGCGAGCCAGGGCCATACCGGCAAGAGGATCGTGTTGGCGTTAAATTTGATGGCGCTGAAGGTGTAGAACGGCGTCAGGGAAAGGGCCACGATCGCCGCGAGCCGCCGGGGCGATCTGTCGAATAATCCGATGAGCGCCCAAACACCCGCGAACGCGAGCGCGACGTTTGCGAAGGACAGGAGGTAGTAAGCCCAGTCTTGTGCCGGAAAGATCTTGAACCAGGCGGCGACCACCCAGGCGAAGAAGGGCGGGTGCTTGAAATAGCCCGCTTGCAATTCCCGCGACCAAGCGAAGTTCTCGACCATGTCGGAGTTCACGTCGAGATTGTTGCGGGAGATGACCGCGTAGATGGTCCAGAGCGCGACAAAGACCGTGGTGTATCCGGCAAAGAGTAGCCGTTGGTGGGCCGGATCGGGGCTCCGCAATAGTGTGGACAAGCGGCTCGTCAGCACTCGCACTTCGAAAAGCTCCAAGGCATTCAGCTGCTTCGGGGGGCATGAGACAGCCGAAGCGGTAGACGCTGAAGTGTCGACACTGGCTGAATTAACGCTAGCTGGCCGATTTACCGCCCCCGAACGAGTGGTCTATAGTTCATCCAACGAAGAGCGGCCAACCCCAACGAAGCCGTTCCGTGTTTGGACCTTAAGGGAGGACTTGATGTCGTCGATCAAATTGTCGGTTTCGCGCCGCAAAATGCTGGCTGGTTCGGCTGCTGCCGCCGCAGCGACTGCGGTGCCGACCGGATGGGCCATTGCCCAGACGAAGCCACTGAAGGTCGGCCTGATGCTGCCCTACTCGGGAACATTCGCTCAGCTCGGCGAAAACATCACGCATGCCGTCGAAATGCTGATTGCTGAAAAGGGCGGCAAGCTCGGCGGGCGCGACATCCAGATCATCAAGCTCGATGACGAGTCCAAGCCCGAAAAGGGCCAGGAAAATGCCGAACGCCTCGTGAAGCGCGACAACGTCGACGTGCTCATCGGTACGGTTCACTCGGGCGTGCAAATGGCGATCCACAAGGTCGTGGCCGAAAGCGGCACGCTGTGCATCGTTCCGAACGCGGGCGCTGTGGCCGTTACGCGGAACCTGTGCGCCAAGAACGTGTTCCGCATGTCATTCTCGAACTGGCAGCCGGCCTACGGCATGGGCGTGGCCCTCGGCAAGCGCGGCGTCAAGAAGGCTGCCTGGATCACCTGGGACTATGCGGCCGGCGCGGAAAGTGGTGCGGGCTTCAAGGAGGGTCTCGAAGCGAACGGCGGTCAGGTCGTCCAGACTTTGACGCTGAAGTTCCCGGAGACGAACTTCCAACCGCTGCTGGCGCAGATTCCGAGCCTCGGCGTCGATGCTGTCGGCTCGTTCTTTGCCGGTGGTGGCGCCATCCAGTTCGTCAAGGAATACGCAGCCGCCGGCATCAAGGTGCCGCTGACGGGTTCGGGCTTCCTGACGGAAGGCGTGCTTGGTCCTATTGGAGCGGCGGGTGAAGGCGTCGAGACGGCGCTTCACTACGGGGATGGCCTCGACAATCCGAAGAACAACGCGTTCCGCGCGGCCTTCAAGACCAAGGCCGGCCGGGATGCCGACGTATATGCCGTGCAAGGCTACGACTCGGCGCAGTTGCTTGCGATCGGCCTTGAAGCGGCCAAGGGCAACATCGAAGATGAGGCCAATCTCTACAAGGCCATGCGCGCCGCAAAGATCGATAGCCCGCGGGGGCCCGTATCGATCTCGAAATCGCAGGAAGTCGTGCACAACATCTACCTGCGCAAGGCAACGGGCGGCCTCAACAAGGTGACCGGCGTCGCCGTTGAGGCCCTTGCCGACCCCGGCACGGGCTGCAAGCTTTGAAGTCAGTAGGCAATAGGCAGTAGGCAATCGGGGTGCGCCCCTTTGCCGAACCCTATTGCCTATTTGCTATTGCCTATTTCCTCGCGAGCAGAGCGAGCCGATGTCCGCCTTTCTCGCCCAGCTTCTGAATGGACTGCAGTACGGCCTGCTGCTGTTTCTGATTGCGAGCGGCTTGACGCTGGTTTTCGGCGTGCTCGGCGTCATCAACCTCGCGCACGGCTCTCTGTTCATGGTCGGCGCTTATCTGGCGTTCGTCATATCGAAGGCGACGGGATCGCTATGGCTGGCGCTGCCGGCGGGCATTCTTGGCGGCGTTCTGCTCGGCGCCCTGCTGGAGCGCGGGTTGTTTCGCTATTTCTACAAACGCGAACACCTCGACCAGGTTCTGCTCACATTTGCCCTCATCCTGCTGTTCGAAGAAGCGCGGTCGTTTCTCGTCGGGAATGATTTTCACTCGGTGCCGGTGCCGGCGCTGTTCGACTTCTCGGTGCCGATTACGGCGGGGTTCAGCTATTCCGGCTACCGGTTCTTCGTGATCGCCGTCTGCCTGCTGCTCGCCGCGCTGCTGTTCTACTGGATCGAGCGGACGAAGATGGGTGCGATCATTCGTGCTTCGTCCGAAAAGCCCGAAATGGTCGACGTGCTCGGCATCGATGCGCGGCGGGTGCATTTGACGATTGTCGCCCTCGGTACCGCACTCGCCATGACAGCCGGCGTGCTCGCAGGGCCGCTGTACTCCGTCTATCCAGGCATGGGCGACGGTTTCCTGATCATCTCGTTCGTGGTGGTCGTCATCGGCGGGCTTGGCTCTGTTTCCGGCGCTTTCTGGTCGGCCCTGCTGATCGGGATGGTCGACACGCTCGGCAAGGCGTACGCGCCGGCCGTCGCCGGTCTCGCAATCTATGTGCTGATGGCCGGTGTCTTGCTGTGGCGCCCGACGGGCCTCTTCGGGCAGCGCACATGATCGACAAGACGCGGCTGCTTCCACAGACAAAGTTCGGCTGGGCGCTGCTTGCGGCGATGGTCGCCGTGCTCGCAATGCTGCCTCAGTTCCTCGGTCAGTATTACATCGAGCTCACCACGACCGCGATGATCGGTGCGATGCTGGCGCTATCGCTGCAATTGCTCGTCGGTGCGACAGGCCTTGTCAGTCTCGGTCACGGCGCCTTTTATGGCTTGGCAGCTTATGTCGTCTATCTCCTGTCGCCCGAAGGCGCGGCGCAACCGATGTGGCTGACGCTGCCGATCGCAATGCTGGCCGCCGGGTTTGTCGCCCTTGTCATTGGCGCCTTTGCGCTGCGCACCAAAGGGTTCTTCTTTCTTATGGTGACACTTGCCTTCGGGCAGATGATCTTCTTCGTGTTCCACGACACGAAGCTCGGCGGCGGCACCGATGGCGCCTATCTCGCAAAGCCGCTGATTTCGGCATTCGGCATGACGCTGGAGTTACCGCGGCGGCAGCGTCCGCTCGGGCCGTACTATGTCGCGCTGATCCAGCTGACGGTCATGTACATCGGCCTTGCATTGCTATTGCGCTCGCTGTTCGGGCGGGCGCTCGAAGGCATTCGCATGAACGAGCATCGCATGCGGGCGATCGGCTTCAACACCAACGGCTACAAGTTGGCGGCATTCGTGATCGCGGGCACGCTTGCGGGTGCCGCCGGGCACATGTGGGCGATGCATCGCGGCTTCGTCAATCCGGAGCTCGTTTCCTGGCACAAGTCGGCCGAAGCGCTGCTGATGATCCTGATGGGGGGCCTTGGTTCACTTGCAGGGCCAATCGTCGGTGCGTTCGCCTATACGGCGCTTGGCGAGGCGTCACAGCTTCTCACCGAGCGGAAACTCCTGGTCGAAGGATTGGTCATTCTCGCCGTCGTGCTGATATTGCCGAAGGGGATTACCGGCATTCGCTTTCGCCGTCAGGCAGCGGCCAAGCCGATCGAAGCCGCGTTCGCCGACGCCGAAACTGCGGCTACGCCGCCGAAGCGGGAGGCGCCAGCGCATGACTGACGACGTCACCGTTGGCGCGACTGAATCCGTCTTGCTCGAAGCACGCGAAGTCTCGCGCAATTTCGGCGGCTTGCGCGCGGTGCGCAACGTATCGCTGCGGCTATCGCAGGGCGAGCTACACGCGGTCATCGGTCCGAACGGCGCCGGAAAATCGACACTCGTCAATCTGCTGTCCGGCGAAATACCGGTTTCTGGGGGAACGATCCTTTTGGCCGGTCAGGATGTGACGCGCTTTCCCGTCCATGCGCGCGTGCATCAGGGGATCGCGCGGTCGTTCCAACGGACGAACATCTTCAAGGATATGTCGGCACTCGAAAACGTGCGGCTCGCCGCTCAGGCAATCCATGCTCCGAAAGGCGGTCTTTTTCGCGCGGCGGCTAAGGCCGTCGACCTCGTCGAGCGCGCGCATGCGGCCCTCAAACGCGCGGGCCTCGACAATCTCGGCGACCGAGTCGCTGGCACTTTATCGCACGGCGCGCAGCGCCAGCTCGAGATCGCGATGACGCTCGCCACCTCACCGAAGGTCCTGCTGCTGGACGAGCCGCTTGCCGGCATGGGACAGGAAGAGGGAGAGCGTATCGCACTGTTGCTGCGGTCGCTGGCCAACGATCATGCTGTCCTGTTGATCGAGCACGATATGGATTTCGTGTTCCGCGTGGCCGACCGCATGACCGTTCTGGTCGATGGCGGTGTTCTGGCGAGCGGCAATCCCGCCGATGTTCGCGGCGACGCCGCGGTGCAAGCCGCCTATCTCGGGGGGCATGCATGAGCACCGCCCTGATCGAAGCACGCGACCTCCACACCTACTATGGCGAGAGCCATATCCTGCGCGGCATCTCGCTGTCGATCGCGCCCGGCGAGACCGTCGGGCTGATGGGCCGCAACGGCATGGGCAAGACCACGCTCATCCGCACGATCATGGGTCTCGTCAAGCCGCGTAGCGGCACAGTCATGATCAACGGCGCCGACATGACGGGGGCGGCGACGTTTCGCATCGGCCAGCGCGGCATCGCCTACGTGCCGGAAGGGCGCGGCATTTTCGCGACGCTTTCGGTACAAGAGAATTTGGCAATCGCAGCGAGGCCCGGCGTCGACGGCGGCACTCATTGGACCATCGAGCGGGTGCTTGAGCTTTTTCCGCGTCTCAGAGAGCGCATTTCGAATGGCGGCGATCAACTATCGGGCGGCGAGCAGCAGATGCTCGCCATCGCCCGGGCGCTCGTGACCAATCCACGTGTGATGATCCTCGATGAAGCGACCGAAGGACTGGCCCCACTCATTCGCGACGAGATCTGGAAGACGATCCGTCTCATCCGCGCGAGCGGGATGGCGACGCTGGTCGTCGACAAGACCGTCAACGAGGTCACGGCCGTCGCCGACCGGGTCGTCGTCGTCGTCAAAGGGCAGATGGCGTTCGAAGGCGGTCCGAAGGAGCTGCTTGGCGATGCCTCACGCATGCAGCAGCTCCTCGGCGTGTGACCGCCGCCGTTACTCGGCCGGTTTGACGTTGGCCGCTTTGATCACGTCTGACCACTTGGTCATTTCCGCCGCGTGATAGGCCGCAAAATCTGCAGCGTTGCGGACGTTGACCGCGATGCCCTGCTTCACGGCGCTCGCTGCGACGTCGGGCTTGGCCAGCGCCGCCAGCACAGACTTCGTCAAGCGTTCGAGGCTTGCGGGCGGCGTCGCAGCTGGAGCGAAGAGTGCCAACCAGCTGTCGCCCTCGCTGTCCTTCACGCCCTGCTCCTTCAGAAGCGGCACGTTCGGCACCTGCGGGGCGCGGACGTTCGAGGCGATCGCGAGCGCTTTCATCTCACCGCCTTGGATCTGGCCGAGAACCGACGGCAGTGTCGAGAACGACAGATCGATGCGGCCGGCGACAATTTCGAGTGCCAAGGGGGCCGCGCCGCGGAACGGCACGTGCGTCATCTGTGTGCCGGTGCGCGTCTTGAAGAGTTCCATCGTCAGGTGCGAGCCGGAGCCAACGCCGGTCGAGCCATAGTTGTACTTGCCCGGGTCCTTCTTCAGCAGAGCGATCAGCTCGCCGACGTTCGACACGCCGAGGTCCTTGCGAACGACCAGCGCGTGCTGGAGGTCGGCCAGACCGGCGATCGGCTTGAAGTCCTTGATCGGATCGTAGCCGGGATCTTTCAGAAGGAACGCGTTGGTCGCGTGGGTCTGGTTGTTGCCGAGAACGATGGTGTGGCCATCAGCTTCGGCCTTGGCGACTTCGCGTGTGCCGACCGCTCCGGATGCACCCGGCTTATTCTCGACGATCACCGTCTGGCCTAGGTCAGACTGCATTTCGGCGGCGACGATGCGGGCGAGCGCATCGGTCGGACCACCGGCCGGATAAGGTACGACCATGCGGATCTGGCGCGAGGGGAAGCCTTGCGCGCGAACGGCCGAGGCGGGGAGTGCAAGTGCGCCCGCGCCGAGCGCGAGGACGGTACGGCGGGAGACGGACATCGAAAATCCTGCGGGTTGATCAGAATGCAAAGGCGGGTTTCTTCTCGAAGCCCGGGAGAATGCCGGCCGAGGCGTCGAACACTTCACGCGGGGTATAGGAGCCGTGCGATCGGATCCAGACCATCACTTTTCCTGGACCGCCATTGGCGACGATGGCCACAAGGCGACCGCCTTGCTTCAGCTGGTCGAGCAACGACTGCGGAACCTCGGTAACCGCGCCGTCGATCAGAATCGCATCGAAGGGGCCGTCCGCCGCACTACCTGCTGTCAACGGGCCGGTCTTGACGACGACATTGTCGATCTTTTCGGCTGCAAGCGTGGCTTTCGCACGATCGGCGAGCGCCGCGTCGACTTCGAGAGCGACGACCTTCTTGGCGAGCCGGGCCAGGATTGCTGCCGAGTAGCCGGTGCCGGAGCCAACGTTCAGTACGGTGTGGCCGGGCTCGACTTCGGCCTGTTGGATCATCTTCGCCGCCGTTCGCGGCGCCAACATCGCGCGCTGCACCCGGCCCTCGGCCGACAACACGAGCGGCACGGCATCGTCCATATAAGCAACGGCGCGGTGCTGGGCGGGCACGAAGGCCTCGCGCGGGATCTCGGACATGGCGCGGATGATGCGCCGATCCGTCATGTCGCTCGGCCGGACCTGGCTTTCGACCATATTCAGGCGCTGCGTGCGGGCATCGCCGGCGCCGTGATTGGACGGACTTGATGCGTGCATTTCCCGGTCTCCCACGTCTGTCGCGCGCGCCCTTCGACTGGACTGCGACACGAACGACACCCGCCGCGGATCTCGCCGGGCGATTCTGCTCCTAAATGTGGCGCGACCATACTGCAAACGGTGCGACCGCCGCCAGTCCCCGATGGACGGATACGGGCTAGGGAGGCCGCGCGACCCAAGGCCGCAACCATGGCCACCGACGGGGTGTCGAGATAGTTGCTCGCCGCCGTGCCCCATGATACACGGCTCCGTCGCCGTAACCGCGGCACCTTTCACGAGGTGTCACCGGCGGCCATGTTCGCGGAACGCTTCGGCTTCCGGCCTTTGGAACATGTGGAGGGCCACGTGGCGGAGTGGTTACGTAGCGGACTGCAAATCCGCGTACCCCGGTTCAATTCCGGGCGTGGCCTCCAACTTCGATCGATTTCCGGTGTCTTGGCCACGTGCGTCGAACGTACGAGCTTGACTAGGCGGGGCGACGCCGGCGCGGGATATCCGGTCTTACTCGCTTGCTGATGATCGCCCACCCGGTTCGCGGATCGCGGGGCGCTGTGGACGGAACGCCGAGCTTCTGCTTGAGCCGCCGCAAATCGCCACCAACATCGGCCAGAGCGCGCGTGATCTGAGGGGCAGCGATACTGGTGCCGCTTAGGATTACGGCGGAACCACTGCGGGTACCCGCTGCAATCGTGCCGAGATGAGATCGGTCCTGATCGCCGACAGCTGCGAAATCAGGACCCTCCCGCGATTTGACGGGGCCAGACGACGTGTAGCGCGCCGGCTGTGGCGGACCGTCATCGCGCGCCGCCATCGCGGCACCTACGACGACCATGCCGCTGTGCGTGGCGAGGGCCGAGAGGCTGCCCTGGTGCTTGATCGGACACTGCGGAAGGAGTTGGTCGTAGTCGCCTGAGTCGAGATTGCCGACGTCGAGCCGCACCTCGTCACGGCTGAAGCCATCCTTGTGATCGAAATAGGACTGGCGGCCGGGCAGCTCGTCACCCGGCACCGTATCCTGCCGCTGGATATACAGATCGATATCTCTGCTGCGTGAAGAGGTGTTTTCAACCGTCACCTTCCAACAGCCCGCCGGTGCCAGTGGCGTTCGGCGGTCGAACGATTTGGTCGGGTTGACGGCAACAAGGACGCGCGATCGAGCGCCGCCGGTCATTCCGCCTTGCGTATCAACGGTGACCGCGCACACGGGCAGGTCGTCGCGGGTCAGGACTTTGCACGCGCCATTCGAGGGCATGATCGTCGGACCCGCCACGCCGCCCGGGGGCGTGATCGTCACGCTCACAGGCGAGCCGGAGCTTGCCATATCGGTCCAGATTTCGAGGAAGCTCGGCTTGCCGCCGTCCGGCAGAACGATCCATTCGAGAGTATATTTCTCGGCGGGCGCGAGCGACAGACGCGCAGTGACCCGCTCGCGGTAGAAATTCCCCGATGGCACGACGACGACCGTCGGCTTATTCGGATACATGCGGTTGCGGTGTTCGACAAGGCGGGCGACTTCGCGCTCGATCAGGTGCGTCCCGTCTTTTGGGCCAGCATAAACGCCGTAACTGAAATTCACGACCAGCGGCAGCGGCGCCGGCTCGATCGTATCGGCCCAATGCATGATCTGACGCAGCGCTTGTAGCGCGTAGCTTGCCAAGCTCACGCCCGATGTTTCGTGCGTCACCGCCTCGGGCAACTGCACAGCAAGTATCGGGCGGCGCTCTCCCGCGGGATCGGCCGGATCGAAGCCTGCCGCTATGTCGAGCACATGCGTGCCATGTCCTGCACGCCACGCGTTTGCCTGACTGAGTTCGCGCCTGAACGAGACCGCATCGGTGTCTGCGTAAACTCTATCCTCGTTGACGTTCTTCGTGTCTGCAGCAGAGCGCTCGAGCGCCTCGTTGATGTCGCCGTCCGTCAAGTGACGGCCAAAGGCAACGCCGCGACGATGGACGGTGCTCGAACGCTCGATGTGTTGCATCCAAAGCCGCCTGACGCGCGAGCGATCGACGCCGCCGCGAGCGGCCGGGCTGGCATTGGTTCTGAAGCGCTCGTTCGCAAAGGCAATCGCGTGGTCGATGATGCCGATCGCCACCTCCGAACCGGCATGTTTCGGTGTCTTTGCGGGAGGCAGGGGCCACTCGCTCTCCAGCTCAGTGTCGAAGCCCGGAATTGGCGGGCCCGCAAAACGGATCCGGTAATGAGGCTTGTGCGCGTACCGGCCCTCGTCGTGAGCCTGCGATTCCAGCATGTAGACGAAGAACGAAAGGCCTGAGTCTTCGTCGCCCGATGGCATGTAGGTGTTTTGCTTCAGTTCCTTGATACGCTGCTCGATGAGCTTCACCTCAGAGGCAACCGCCTTGATACCGGTGGACGCACGGCCGGCCGTCAATTCGGTCAGCAGCTTTTCAAGATTCGCCGCCGGATTGTTGCCAGCCGCAATCTGCAATTGGAGGAGCACCGCGCACCAGCCGTCGGCTTCGTCGCCACACGCAGCCCGATTGAGCGCGAGCCAATCGAGGTAGCGATCCGGGCGTTGGGGTGTTCTGTCGATCCATCGCGGAGCCATCGCGATATCCTTTAAATGCCGCCCACGGCCCACTCGGCCACGACCTGTTTCCAGAGATGATTGAGCAAGTCGGATTTCGGCACTGCGTTCGCTTTCGCCGTCTTCGAGATCTTTGGCCCATTCTTCGACTTGAAGAACTGTTCGGACTGCTTCCAGATGTCTTCATAGTCGAAATCCGACGCAAATCCGCGGCCATCGAAGGTGCGGGTATAGACGTCGCCGCCGGCAAAGCGGGCAATGAAGTACTCGGATAGGGCCCGGGCGAGTACGAGGCCTGCGGCACTGTCGACCGGGAAATGGACGCCCGCGACAGTGCGGTTGATCGCAAGGCGTTCTGCGGCACGCATCAGCTGGATGAACTGCGGGTCTTGCGTATCACGCGGCGGGACCCTGCCGTTGACGGCCTTGGCGCGGCGAACGATCTCGTCGATCATGAGGACGGTGACGAACGACTCGGTGGAATGGCCGCTTGGGAACGCGCCGTGCCCAGGTGTCGGCAGCATCGGCTGGATCTGCGGGGAGTAGTCATCCGGTCGGCGGCAGGCCAGGTCGTGCTTCAGGCGCAGCTCGACGAGGGTGGTTACGTTGATGACGATCTGCAGCAGTTCCAACGTTTTCTTGTGGCGATTTGAGCGGAGCGCACAGACGGAACCGATGAAGCCCAGGATATTGCGGCTCTGGGCATCGACTTCCATGGCGCGGTCGGCACGGAGCGCCGCATAATGCCGAACGTATTCCAATTGCTTCGCAAAATCGTTGGCGGTCGGCCTGATTATATGAGCCAACGGCGTTGGTGCCGCGCTCGGCCGGCGATCCCGAAAGTAAAAGCTGGCCGATCCGCCGGCAGCTTCGAAACTTAACCCGCACGTCAATTCGGACTCGAAAAGAAAAAGGCGAGGTATGGCGTCCCAATAATCCACCAGGGCAGGCCCCGGCTTCAGGGCTGGCGGCGGCGTGCTCACCGTCTGCCATGCCCCGACGATGCCTTCGCGCGCCGTGATCAGTGCCGCAGGTATAATTGCACCGCCGCCTCCTGCCATCCCGGACATTCCCGACATGCCGGACATACCCGACATCCCTGACATGCCGGACATTCCTGACATACCCGACATACCGGACATGCCTGACATACCGGACATCCCACTCATGATCGCCATACCGAGCCCCTCCGGCAAAATTTACCAGATCGACGACACCTCCTGATTAGGAGCCGGTCAAGCGAGGCCAAGTAGAAGGGCGAGCTTTTCACGCGAGTTTCACAGAGAACGGCGTATCAAGCCGTATCTTCAGATGGGTGCTTCATCGGCATCCGGTTCATTTTCGACTGGTCGCAAGTTCCGGTAATGGGAAAGTTGCGCGGATTAGCATTTTGGCATTAGTTTGTTCCGTAAACGCAGCGGACTGACCCGCTGCCCTTACGGGTCCGCCAAGCGATGTCTTCAGGATCTCCTCATTCAAAGCTCGTGCTCTACGCGATGGGGCCGTTGAAGGTCTGCGCGGCCGATGGTTCCGACAAAACGCCGCGCGGGCAAAAAGCGCGTGGGCTGCTTGCGTTGCTGGCTCTTGCGCCGGGGAACACGCGCGCGCGCCATTGGCTGCAGGACAAGCTTTGGAGCGATCGCGGCCCGAAACAAGGTTCGGATAGCCTCCGGCAATGTCTCGCGGAAATTCGCAAGAGTTTCGGGGCGGCGCGGTCTTGCCTGGTGAGCAAGGGCCAGATGGTCACGCTCGATACGTCGCGGATCACGATTGTCCTGACGGCACAGCGTGGCCTTACGAATGAGAGCCCGATCCTGTTCGAGAACCTCGATGTCCGTGACGGCGAATTCGAAGACTGGCTGCGGGACCGGCGCTCTGAGTTCGAAAACGCCGAGCCGTTGGATGACGACGACGCGCCGGTGGCAAAGATTTTGGCCAAACCGGCGGCGCCGATCGAGATTGCGGCCAAGCGGCTGCAGATCGTCGTATCGGGTCAGCGGCCTGCGACCGGCGGGGCGTCCAAAGAGCGGCTGATTGCGGATACCTTGACCGACATCGTGACGCGGACGGTCTCCGAGCTCGGCACCGTCGACATTGTGGATCTGAGGAAGGCCGGGCCTCGTGCGGGCCATGGAACGAATTCGGCCAATTTGATCAGTCTCGCCGTCTTGTCGGAAGCCGTGACGGAACAGTCGCGTATGAACGTGCGGCTGGCGGTCAGCTCGGAGAGTGACAATCGACTGCTCTGGTCTGGGGCGGTGCAGCGGACCGAACCGGACGGCGACCTGCACAGCCCGGAACTTCTGCGCACCCTCAACCAGATGGCCGAGGAGATTTTCAGCAGCTTCGACCACATCGCGAAGCTTCCCAAAGAGCACGGCATTGCGTCGCTGCTTGCCCGCCAAGCCACCAAGTGCCTGTTCAGGCTCGGGCGTTCGAACCTGATGATGGCCGATCGGCTATTCGAGCGCGCATTCGCTCTCGAGCCGCGGGGTGTCTATCTGGCTTGGCGGGCCTACCTGCGCACCTACCTCCTTGCCGAGCTCCTGGCGGAGGACCGCCAAGTTGTCGCGGAAGAAGCTGTCGCGTTCATGTATCAGGCGCTGGAGATGGAGCCGCGCAACTCTTACGTCGCGGCCTTCAGTGCTCAGGTCCACTCGATCGCGCGGCAATCGCCGATCGCTGCGTTCGAACTTGCCGAGCGGAGCGTGGAGCTCAATCCGGCCAACCCTATGGGCTGGGCGTGCCTCGGCATCGCCGAATGCTACCTCGGCAAGGCGCAGGCCGGGCTCGAGCACGCCCTTTTGGCCCGCGAGCTGGTTGGGGCAACGCCACTACGGTTCCAAATCAATGCCCTCGCCTGCATCGCCGCGACCATGGCCGGCGACATCGACGGCTCGATCCTGCTCGGCGAAGCGGCACACGGCTTGGCGCCGGACTTCAAGCCACCGATGCGCTTCCTCTCCGCACTCTATCTCCTTCGCGATCAGCACGAGCAGTCGCAGGTGATGGTCGACAGGCTGAAGCGTATGGAGCCGAACTTCTCATACGACTTGCTGCGTGACCGCGGCTATCCGGCGTCGAGCCTCCACCGGTCGAAGCTGCTCGAAAAGTTGCCGGGACGGCAGATCTGACGCATTCACAATCGTCGCTGGTTGCCGCCGTGCGGTCTTCCGCCAGGGGGCGCTTTCGTTTCACGATGCTTTCACGCTCGTCCGACATTCCAGGCTCAGCTCAACGGCACATCCGTCAGGAGAGCGGGCGATGCCAGACACTGCAGCGTGGATCGAGACGTCAGCGAACCATTCGGCCGATCAAATCGATCAGTCGGCGTCGCCGGCGGAGCTTTGGGTCGGAGAGCGATCGCTCTTCATGCGCAATATGCTTTCCTGCACGGCCTGCCGTTTGCAGCAGACTGCGACAGGACGAAACGGCGTCGAGCGGCTGCATGTGAGGGTGACTGACACCTACATGATCGTGACAGTGGCGGATGACCTGCATCAACCGGGCCGCTCCGTATATTGCGAGCGTATGCTGAGCTTTCCGGGTGGGCTGATGTTTCGCCTGACGCAAGCGCCGCCTAAGGCTGCTTCGCGCGATGCCGAAGCCCTTGCCGGAATGGCCTTCTTGTCGCGACACAATCGCAGATGGCATCTGAAGGTGTTTGGACACGCAGAGGGCGTGACCAGCACTCACGATTGCCTTTTCGACGCGGTGGAAGAGATTTGACGCTCGCTATGGTTAAGCGACGCAAACGCGTTTCAAGCAATCTTCTCCGGCTGACCTGATGCGGCGGCGCGCTGTACGGCACCGATTACTTCGAGCGTACGCAAGCCTTCACGACCCGGCATGAGCGGCGGCTCTTGGCCGCGTATCACGTTGCAGAACTGCAAAATCTGCAGCCGCAAGGGATCCTGCCGCGTCGCCATGTGGCGTTCGACCTCGAAGGGCTCGAGCCAACTCTTTTTGGTTTCGTTGGTCCAGTACTCGAGGCGAGGGACCGAGAGCGATCCTTTGGTGCCGCCGATGTGGTAGCAGGTCTGATCGGTTGGCGGGAACTGGCGGTCTTCGCCGGTCGTGTGTTCCCAACTCCACGGCGAGACAATCGTATCAGAGTGATTGAGCGTGCCGAGCGCGCCGCTCTCGAAACGCAGGATGACGACCGTGGTCTCGTCGATTGGATGGTTGCGGATCGCGCGCGACTGGTAAGCTGAGACTTCGACGATCTCGCCGCAGAGATAGCGCATCAGATCGATGTCATGGATCATGTTCATGAGCACCGGGCCGGCACCGAGCTGACGGCGCCAGGGAACCTCGAAGTAATCGTCTGGTTTCATCAGCCAGAAGAAGCCGTGCACCGAGACGATGCGGCCGAGCTTGCCGGCCTCGATGACCGACTTGGCGTGGCGGATGAGCGGATTGTGACGGCGATGGTGGCCGACGAGCAGCGGCACGCCCGCCTTCTCCGCGGCCTCGACGAGCTTGCGCCCAGACTCGACGCCGTCCGCGATCGGTTTTTCCACGAGTGCCGGAATGCCGGCGGCGATTGCTTCGAGACCGTGCGCGAGATGGAGTTGGTTCGGCGTTGCGATGACCATACCGTCAGGACGACCGGCGGCGAGCATCGCCGCAATGGTCTCGAAATAGGGAACGCCATACTGTGCGGCGACGTCGCGGGCCCCTGGTGAGGGGTCGACAACGGCGTGGAGCATCGCTGCGGGCTCCGCTGCGATGTGTTCGGCATGGCGGCGGCCTATGACGCCCGCGCCGATGAGGGCCAGTTTAACGGGTCTATCAGCCATCGATAGCGCTCACTTCTTCGCGTCGAGAAGGCGGGCTGCGCGCTGCAGGCAGAGGGTGTAACCCTGCGTGCCGAACCCGGCCATAACCGCATCAGCGCGCATCGAGATGTAAGAGTGGTGGCGGAACGCCTCGCGCTTGTGGACTTGCGAGATGTGCACCTCGATCACGGGGCCGTCGAACGTGTTGAGTGCATCGAGGATGGCGACGGAGGTATGGGTGAATGCGCCCGCGTTGATGATGATGGCGCCGGCCTTTTCGCGCGCTTCGTGAATCCAGTCGATGATTTCGTATTCGCGGTTCGACTGGTGGAAGCGGAGGTCAAGTTTCAGGTTTGCGGCCTCGCGGCGGCAATCAGCCTCGACATCGGCCATCGTTTCATGGCCGTAGATGTGCGGCTGGCGCTTGCCGAGCAGGTTGAGGTTCGGGCCATTGAGCACGAAGACAAGACGGGACATCGGGGCGTTTCCCTTGAGGTCGTTTGACTTATGAGTCCGGTGCGTATCGCCCTCGCGGGGCGACGGCAAGCGTCACTTGATGCCGAAGATGCTTTGGGCGTTGCCGTGCGCGATGCGTTTGGCAACGGGCTGGGGTAGCTGTGCCAGCCATTGGCGATAGCTGGCGATGATCTGGCCATAGCTCGCCCAGCGTTCGTTGATCCAGGTATCGGAGCCAATGAGAAAACGCGAAGGATAGGTCTCGAAGAGACGGCGCCATTCGCTGGTGAGCTGGCCGGCGCCATCGGTGATCCCGCCACGATAGGAGAGTTCGCCCCAGAGTTCGGGGTAGGTCTTCAGGAAGGTTTCGACCCGGGCCGTCTCGAGTGAAAAGCCTGTATGCGCCCAGATGATGCGGGCCTTGGCGTTGTGGGCGAAGAGGATTTCGAGCGCTTCGGCGTCGCAATGGCAATGCAGGAATAGATTGTTCTCGACGGCGAAGTCGACGGTGCGCTTGACCCACTCGTTCGCCGCCGCCTTGCCCGACAAATGGAACTCGCCGATACCGCGGTAGTAACCGCGTTTGAACTCCTCCTTGACGAGGTCGAATATGGCCGGGTCGCCCATCCAGCTCGCGATATCGGCGCGAATGCGATAGGGGCGGATGAAGGGGATGACGCGCAAGTCATCGGCCTTTTCCTCGACGAGTGCGTGCGTTCCGGTATTGGGGCGGCTGGTCGCGAGGATCCCGGTGACGCGGTTGCTCTTGAAGAGCGCCAGAACGTCATTCTTTTCGAGATATGGTTTCGGTTCCCAGTTGTAATGCAGGTGGGCGTCGAAGATCTCAAGCGGCTCTTGGGCTCGGATGGAGGCGCCGACAAGCGAGAGCACGCCGGCGACAAGCACGGACAACAATATTCTGGAGCGGCGCATGAAGTCCCCGATGGCGGCGGCGATGCGGCCCACCATCGGGCATCGGCTGCACGCGGGCAAGAGTGGCGCAGGCCTCAGCCTTGCATGACGTCCGACCACTCGGGATGGCGGGCGTACTGCGCCTTCACGAACGGACAGAGCGGAATGATCTTGAAACCTTCGCTGCGGGCATCGGCGATCAGCCGGTCGACCAAGGCGCGGGCAACGCCCATGCCGCGCATGCTGTCGGGCGCGAGGGTATGATCGGCGATGACGAGCGTCGGGCTCGCACGGGAGAACGTCAGTTCGGCTTCCTCGGCGATACCGTCTACGCGGGCGACGTAGCGGCCCTTCGTCGGGGTCAGTTCGCGGGTGATCTTCGGTTCGGGCATCGTCGACACCTTTCAGGCCGGGAGGGGGATGAATTCCGCGCGGTCGTCACGCGGCAGGTCGAATAGGCCTTTGCCCCAATCGCCTCGGCGCCATTCGGCCTTCGCGTGCTCGAGGCGCTCCTTGCTGGAGGACACGAAGTTCCACCAGATGTGACGCGGCTCGCCGAGCGTCGCGCCGCCGAGCAGCATGAGGCGCGCACCGGCAGGGCCGGCGGCAACCGCTATGGCATCGCCTGGGCGGAATACCATCATTTGGCCGGCCGCAAAGTCCTGGCCAGCGACGGAGATCGAGCCTTCGCTGACGTAGATGCCGCGATCCTCGTGATCGGTGGGAAGCGGCAGACGGATGCCGGGTTGCAGCGTGACATCGGCGTAGAACATGTCGGAGTGGACTTTCGCGGGGGCGACCGATCCATAGGCGCGGCCTAGGATGAGGCGGACGCTCAGGCCGGTGTCGGTCAATAACGGAAGCGCATCGGCCGGGTGATGCTCGAACGCGGCGGCGATCTCTTCCTTGTCTTCGGGCAGCGCCACCCATGTCTGGATGCCGAATAGGCTCTGTGGTGCACGACGGACCTCCTCGCTGGTGCGCTCGGAATGCGTAACGCCGCGACCGGCGGTCATCCAGTTGACGGCGCCGGGCGTGATGGTCTGGCGGACGCCGAGGCTGTCGCGATGTTCGAACGATCCGCGATAGAGATAGGTGACGGTCGAGAGCCCGATGTGAGGGTGCGGGCGGACGTCGATGCCCTGGCCGGTCACGAGTTCGGCGGGGCCCATCTGGTCGAAGAAGATGAAGGGGCCGACCATCTGGCGCTTCGGGGCGGGTAATGCGCGGCGGACTTCGAAGCCGCCGAGGTCGCGGGCGCGCGGGATGATCAGCGTTTCGATGGCATCGATGCCGACCGCGTCGGGGCAACCGGGCTCGAGGGAGGGGTTCCAACTCATGGCGGTCTCCTTGTTTCGGTAGCGCGCAAGCAGCCGGGACGGCGGACGACGGTGCGGCCGGGGCTGATCGATTTGCGGCAAAGCGCGTTTGCCGATATATGGGCGCGCACGACGGATCCGCCAAACGAGCGACAAAGACCTTGGATTTTCAACCACATCGCTTCTCCGTGGCACCGATGATGGATTGGACGGACAGGCATTGCCGGTTCTTCCATCGCCAGATCACGCGCCATGCGCTGCTCTATACCGAGATGGAGGTCGAGCAGGCGGTGCGGCTCGGCAAGCGGGAGCGATTGATCGGCTTTTCGCCCGAGGAGCAACCGGTCGCCTTGCAGCTCGGCGGGTCGCATGCGGCGCATCTCGCGGAGGCGGCGGCGATCGGCGAGGATTTCGGCTACCGCGAGATCAACCTCAACGTCGGGTGCCCTTCGGACCGGGTGCAGGAGGGGCGTTTCGGCGCTTGCCTGATGGCCGAGCCGATGCTCGTCGCGGACTGCGTTGCGGCGATGCAAGCGAAGGTCAAGGTGCCGGTCACGGTCAAGTGCCGGATCGGCATCGACGAGCAGGATAGCGAGGCCGACTTCGATCGGTTCATCGGCGCGGTCGCATCGGCAGGGTGCAAGACTTTCATCGTGCACGCGCGCAAGGCGTGGCTGAAAGGGCTTTCTCCCAAGGAGAACCGCGAGATCCCGCCGCTCGATTATGGGCGGGTTTACCGGCTCAAGGCGGCGCGGCCCGGCCTCACTATCGTCATCAACGGCGGGGTCAACTCGATCGACGAGGCCGTCGAGCATCTGAAGCATGTCGACGGCGTTATGGTTGGACGGGCGGCTTATCACACGCCGTTCATGCTTGCCGAGGTGGATCGGCGCATTTTCGGTTCGAGCGAGCCGCAGCCGACGCGAGAGGAAATTCTAGACCGGCTGATGCCGTACATCGAACGGCACATGGCGAGCGGGGGGCGGCTCAACAACGTGACGCGGCACATCCTGGGTCTTTACCACGGCCTGCCCGGCGCGCGCGCCTTCAGGCGGCATATCTCCGAGAATGCGCCGGGCGGGGCAGCGGCGATCGGCGTCCTCAAGGCGGCGCGCGAGATACTGGCGCAGAGCGCACATCAATCGTTCGAGGCCGCGCAATAGCATTCGGGCCTCAACGCTCAGGCCTCATTGCTCAGGTCTTGCCGATCTGCGCGCGCATGCCGATAGCCTCTATGCCGGCCACCGCGGCGGCTTCGTCGTTGTCTGAGTTGTCGCCTGATATGCCAACGGCGCCGCGGAGCTTGCCCGCGGGATCGCGGATCAAGACTCCTGATGGCACGGGGATGAACCGGCCTTGGGCAGCGGCGGCGACGGCCGACATGAAGACCGGCGCCTTTGGAGCGCGATCAGCCAACTCGCGGCTGCCGAAGCCGAAACCGAGCGCGCCATAGGCTTTGCCTGACGCGATTTCGAAACGCAGAATGCCCGACTCGTCTTCCCGTTGAGCGGCAACGAGGTGGCCGCCGGTGTCGAGGACGACGACCGTTAACGGCGCAAAGTTGCTGGCGCGTGCATGCGCCAGCGCGGCTGCAATCAGCGCATTTGCTTCGGTGAGCGTAATGTTGCCCATGCAGGAGGCCCGGAGACGCTATTCTAGACGCCGAAGCATGCCTGCCGCATGAGCCATGCGCAAGCAACGGGCCGTCGGCACTGGCGCTACTCTGACAAACCCTGTTAGCATCCTTCACGAGGACTTGGGGGACAACCAACAGATGCTGCGATTCATCATTCGTCGGTTGCTGCAGACCATTCCGATCATCGCATCGGTGGCGCTCGTCATCTTCATCCTGTTTTCGGTCATTCCCGGTTCTTTCGCGTCCGCACTCTTCGACGATGGCCGCGGCATGGACCCCGCCGTCATGGAGCGGATGAATAAGGAGCTCGGCTTGTCCGACCCGGTTCACGTGCGCTTCGGACGCTATGTAAAGCAGCTCGTCACGCTCGATCTCGGCACGTCGTTCAGGACCCGGGAGCCGGTGACGCAGCTGATCGGCAAGCGCCTGTGGCCTACACTTGAGCTCGCGTTTGCGTCGATGATCTTTGCGATCCTGTTCGGGATACCTTTAGGATTCATAGCTGCCTTACGACCAGGAAGCGCCATCGACTCGCTGTCGATGGTGTTTGCGGTGTCGGGTTTGTCGCTGCCGAAGTTCTGGTTCGGCCTGTTGCTGATGTATCTCTTCGCGCTGGTGCTCGGCTGGCTGCCGAGTTTCGGCTACGGCGATGGGAGCATCAAGTATTTGATCCTCCCGGCCGTTACACTCGGCGTATCGCCGATGGCCCTTTTGGCGCGAACGACCCGCGCTGCCGTGCTCGAGATCATGAACGCGGACTTTGTGCGGACGGCGCGTTCAAAAGGCATGAGCGAGCAGCGGGTCATCACATGGCACGTCATGCGAAATGCCTGGGTGCTGGTGTTGACGACGATCGGTCTGCAGTTCGGATCGCTGATGGGACAGGCAGTCGTGGTCGAGAAGCTGTTCTCTTGGCCGGGCGTCGGTTCGCTGCTGGTCGACAGCGTGTTCCAGCGCGATATTCCCGCCGTTCAGGGCTGTATCCTCGTGATCGTGCTGTTCTTCCTTGCCATCAACACGCTCGTCGATATCGCCTATGCGATGATCGATCCGCGCATCAGCTACTCGTGAGGCGCGGGACATGCGCATAGGCAATACCAAACTCGGGGCGAACCTCGTCATCGGCGGATCACTGGTTGCGGTCGCGGTGGTGGTCGGCGTGCTGGCGCCGTGGATCCAGCATACGGACCCGGTCATGGACGCCAACCTGATGAACGCGGAAATGCCGCCGAGCCGGGAGTTCTGGTTCGGCACTGACGCGCAGGGACGCGACATCTACAGCCGCGTCGTGCATGGCGCGCGTATTTCGCTGACGGTCGGGGTCATCTCGCAGCTCATCAATTCGTGCATCGGTGTCGCGCTCGGATTGTCAGCGGGCTACTGGGGCGGATGGTGGGACGACTTCGTGTCGGGTCTCACCAACATGATGCTTGCCATTCCGTCGCTGATCTTCGCACTCGCCATCATGGCGATCCTTGGGCCGGGGCTATTCTCGCTGCTGATCGCGCTAGGTTTAACAAACTGGTCGTTCACATGCCGGCTGGCGCGCGCGTCGGCGCTGTCGCTCAAGACGCAAGGGTATGTGCAGGCGGCAAAGGTTCTCGGCTATTCAGACTTGCGGATCATGTTCACGCAGGTGCTGCCGAACATGCTCGGGCCGATCATCGTGATTGCGACGCTCGGGATGGGCGGTGCGATCCTTACGGAGGCGGCGCTGTCGTTCCTCGGGCTTGGGATCAGGCCGCCTTATCCGAGTTGGGGGAGCATGCTGTCGGAAGCGCGCGATCAGTTCCGTACGGCGCCTTGGCTGTCGATCTTTCCGGGTCTCGCGATCTTCCTGACGGTGCTTGGGCTCAATCTGCTGGGTGACGGGCTGCGCGACATTCTCGACCCGCAATCGCGGAGCCGCCGCGCATGACCGCTGCTCCTCTTCTCAGTGTCGAAAACCTGCGGCTCGATCTTTCGACCGAGACCTCGCGTCACGCGGCGGTCGAGGGTGTCACGTTCGACATCATGCGCGGTGAGGCCTTCGGGCTCGTCGGCGAATCTGGCTGCGGCAAGTCGATCACCGCGCTCTCGGTGATGGGGCTGTTGAGGCCACCGCTGGGCATCGGCGGCGGTACGATCAAGCTCGACGGGCGTGAGATCCAGTCGATCAGCGCGGCCGAGATGCGGAAGCTGCGCGGCAAGCGGATCGGGATGATCTTTCAGGAGCCGATGACGGCGCTTAATCCGTTGTCGACGGTCGGGCGGCAGATCGCCGAGATGTTCGTGCTGCATGAAGGGACTTCGTGGAAGGAGGCCGAGCGGCGGGCGGTCGAGGCACTGGCGAGCGTGAAAGTGCCGGCACCAGAGCGGCGGGTGAAGGACTATCCGCACCAGCTTTCGGGCGGGATGCGGCAACGCGTGATGATCGCGATAGCGCTCGCTTGTTCGCCGGATTTGCTGATCGCGGATGAACCGACGACGGCGTTGGACGTGACGGTGCAGGCGGAAGTCATCGACCTGATGCAGGATCTCTGCCGGCAAAAGGGGACGGCAATCCTGATGATCAGCCACGATCTCGGGCTCGTCTCGAACATGTGCCAGCGGGTGGCGGTGATGTACGCCGGCCGGATCGTCGAGATGCGGCGGTCGATGGACGTGTTCGCGAAGCCGTCGCATCCCTATACGCGGGGGCTCGTCGCATCGCTGCCGCGGCTCGGGATGAGAGCCGCGCATGGGCAGCAGAAACTGACCGAAATCACCGGCGTGGTTCCGGCGATTGCCAACTATCCCGCGGGCTGCCGCTTCAATCCGCGGTGCAGTATCGCAACGGACCTCTGCCGGACGAGCGAGCCCGGCATTACGCAATTGCCCGACGAGGGCCTGGTGAGGTGCCATCATCATGGCTGACGCGGTATCGCCACTCTTGAAGCTCGACGATGTGGCCGTGCATTTCCCGATGGGCGGGGGATGGTTCGGTGGCCAGCAACGGATCCTGCGCGCGGTCGACGGCGTGACGCTCGACGTGAAGCCGGGTGAATGCCTCGGCTTGGTTGGTGAGTCCGGCTGCGGGAAGTCAACACTCGCGTTGTCGATCCTGGGGCTCGTGTCGCCGGTGCGCGGCTCGATCACGCTTGACGGCAAGCCTGTCGTCGCGGCCGGGCGGAGCGACGACCGCTCGACGCTGGCGCGCACGGTGCAGATGGTGTTTCAGGACCCGTATGCGTCGCTCAATCCGAGACAGACCGTGCGGCGGACGCTTTCCGATCCGCTCAGGCTGCACGGCGTCACCAATGCTGGCGAAGTCGCCGACCGCGTGGCCGAGATGATGGCGCGGGTCGGCTTGCGGCCGGAGCAGGCGGACCGCTATCCGCACGAGTTCTCGGGCGGGCAGCGCCAGCGCATCGGCATCGCCCGCGCGCTCATTCTGAAACCGAAGCTGGTGCTCTGCGACGAACCGGTATCGGCGCTGGATGTTTCCATTCGCGCGCAGATCATCAACCTGCTGCTCGAACTCAAGGAGAGCATGGGGCTTTCCTATATTATGATCAGCCATGACCTTGGCGTGGTCGAGCACATGTGCGACCGGGTCGCCGTGATGTATCTGGGCCGGATCGTCGAGAGCGGCGGATGGCGGGAGATTTTCGAGAAGCCCGCACATCCCTATACGCGTGCGCTGATTGCCGCGATCCCAGACCCGTTCATTCGCGCCGAGATCAGGCGCGAAAAGGCACGCGGCGAAATCCCGAACCCGCTCAATCCGCCTACCGGATGCACGTTCCACCCGCGCTGCCCGATCGCGTCGGAGGAGTGCAAAGTCTCGCCGGGGCCGTCGCTCAAGACGCTGACGCCGGGACACGATGTCAGCTGCCTCAAGGCGGGCATCAGCAGCAGCGCGCCTATTCTCGCGCCGGCTGGTGCATAACGACGATCAGGCCGGCGTTCCGCAATAGGCTTCGATGCGGTAGCCGTCCGGATCGATGATGAATGCGGCGTAGTAGTTTTCGCCGTAGTCGGCACGCAGTCCTGGCTTACCGTTATCTTTGCCACCAGCCGCGAGGGCTGCCTTGTGGAAAGCGTCGACACTTTTGCGCGCCGGGGCGTCGAAGCAGACGTGCAGTCCGGACTCCACATCCGCCGGCACTGGTCTTTCGGCCTTGCCGATCCACAACGCGACACCACTGGCGCCGTAGCCGAGTGACGTCTCGCTCTCGCTCAAGCACTTGTAGCCGAGTGGCTTCAGTGCGGCGTCGTAGAAGGCCTTTGCACGTGCGACGTCGCGCACGCCAATCGAGATATGATTGAGCATGTTGGGTCTCCGAAGATCGGTGCTCCTGACACGGCGTGTCAGCAGATGCACTATTGTGGCCCGCTATCGGGTTCCGGCGCTTGGGTGAAATTGCTATTCATCGCGCATGAGCACCGATCCATTGTCAGCAAACGACCCAGCAGGCCCTTCGTCTGCGTTGCTCGCCTCCGGCATGGATTGGGCGGCGGCGGAGTATGTCTGCACGGCTGGTCCCGGCGAGCGGTCATTCGAGGAGCGGCACAACACGTTCTCGATCGCCCTGGTGACAGAGGGCACGTTTCGCTACCGCGCGCAGCAAGGCACGTCGCTGCTCTTTCCCGGCGCGTTGCTGCTTGGAAACTTCGGCACCTGCTACGAATGCGGACACGACCACAGCACCGGCGACCGGTGTGTCGCTTTTCATTATTCGCCCGCGCTATTCGGGGAGGTCGCGGCGAGCGTCACGAGCCGGGCCGACTTCACGTTCAGCGCGCCGACCATGCCCGCGACGGCGCACGCGCTGCCAATCTTGGCGACTGCACGCCGCGCGTCTCGCAACCCGGAAGCGGGTTGGTACGAAGAGATGGCGATCGCGGTTCTCGGCTCGGTGTTGGGCACAATGAGCGGCCAGCCGCCACGGCTGCAACGTCTTTCAACGCTCGATGAACGGCGGATCAGCGAGGCTTTGGCGATCATCGCGACGCACTATGCTGACGCGCTGAGCCTCGAGGGGCTTTCGACGGCCGTATCGATGAGCAAATATCACTTCCTGCGGACGTTCCGCCGGGTCACGGGACAGTCGCCGCATCAATATCTGCTGCAGCAGAGGCTCGTGCACGCGGCGGCGCGGCTTGCGGCGACAGCAGAGCCTGTCAGCGCGATCGCATTCGACACCGGCTTCGGCGATCTCTCGACGTTCAATGCGCAGTTCCGGCGTACTTTTCGAGAGACACCGACGCGGTTTCGCGACCGGCATGGTCCGCGGGCGTCGCTCAGACGCTGACGGCTCTCAAGGCCAATGATGCTAGGGCGGCAACCGAGAGCACGGCCGGAATGCCCCAATGGCGAACAAGCAGCAGATAGCCGCTCGCAGCGGCCAGCACTAAAACGCGCCAGTCGAGCGTTGCGACGGTGGGCGTCCAGAGTTTGAACAGCCCAATGTTCAGCAGCTTCACCTCACTGAAGAAGACATGCAGTGCGAACCAAACGGCGAGGTTCAGGATGACGCCAACGACGGCAGCGGTGATGGCAGTCAACGCTCCTTTCAAGCGCGGCTGGGCGGTGATCCATTCGATGTACGGCGCACCGGCGAAGATCCAGAGGAAGCACGGCGCAAACGTCGCCCAGAGTGCGATCATGGCGCCGAGAATGCCGGCCCAAAGTGCTGACTGGCCGCCGCCCGCGCCATGCTGATAGCCAGCGAGGAAGCCGACAAACTCGGTGACAAGAATGAGCGGGCCCGGTGTCGTCTCGGCGAGACCGAGGCCATCCATCATCTGGCCTGCGGAGAGCCAGCCGAACTTGGTAACAACGTCCTGCGCCATGTAGGTCAGCACGGCATAGGCGCCGCCAAAGGTCACGACCGCGAGCTTGGAGAAGAACCAGCCGAGCTGCGTGAGGACGCTGGTTTGGCCGAAGACGGCGGCGACGAGAAAGAGCGGTGCGAACCAGATGACGAGCCAGAGGGCTGATGTGCGGATTGTCGCGGCAATGGGCACGCCATGCGACGGCGACGTGCTACCGGCCGCTGCCCCGGGCGCACGCAGAAACCCGAAAAGTGCCGCTGCCGCGACGACAAGCGGGAACGGCACATTGAGCGCAAAGATTGCTATGAACGTGAGTGCGGCGATGACCCAATGTTCGGGTAGTGCGAGGGCGCGTTTGGCGACCCGCAACAATGCTTCAACGACGATGACGAGGACGGCGGCTTTGATGCCGAAGAAGATCGCTTCGACAAGGGGAACCTTGCCGAACAGCGCATAGACGATCGACAGGGCGAGGACGACGACGGCACCGGGGATCACGAACAGGAGGCCGGCTGCCAGGCCTCCTCTAGCGCCATGGAGGCGCCAGCCTGCATAGGTGGCCAGCTGCATGGCCTCGGGACCCGGCAGAAGCATGCAGAAGCTCAGGGCGCTCAGGTATTGCTGCTCGGTGAGCCATTTGCGCTCATCGACGATGACGCGATGCATCAGTGCGATCTGGGCGGCTGGACCACCAAAGGACAGGAGGCCGATGCGCGCGAAATCGCGCATCGCTTCTGTAAAAGTTGGATACGGCGCCCCGGTTCTCGCCGGGGATGGCGGCTCTGCAACGGTTGCGTTCGACATCAATCCATCCCTCAACCGTTCTGCGACATGACTGCCGGACCGGGCCAATTGTGTGTCTCGTCGGAGGCGTCCCGGCACCACCTGTAAAGCGCATCATACAAGGACATGGCGGCGTCCAATTGTACAAGGTCGTCCTTGAACATGCGCGAATAGCCGAGAGAAGCGGCCAGCAAGCCAGCGCACTCGGGTGCAAGATCGAGCCGTGCCGTGTCGGCGCCACGTATGATCCGTGCGAGTTGACGGAGGGGTGGCAGGTCAAGACCGAACTCAGTCAGCATGGTGTCGAAGGTGCAAATTTCGCCGCGATGGCTCCAAAAGACGCCGTCGACATCGAAGGGCACTGCGGCGAGTCGATCGGCGACATCGAGTACTTCCGAAGCCTTCACGAAAAGAAATCTCGCGCCCGGATCAATGAACCGGCGGATGAGCCAGGGGCAGGCGATACGATCGATCTTGGGGCGCTCGCGCGTCACCCAGACGGTGTGGCCATGCACGTCGCGTGGCGGCAACCGGGCCGTGACGATTGTCGGTTGTGCTGCTTCGCGCCAGCCGACCATTCCGCCGCCCAACGATTCGGCGGCAATACCGTCAGCTCGAAGATGAGCCGCAACGCCATGGCTCAGCTTTTTGCCACGATGGCATATGACGACAACTTGACGGCCGATATAGCGGGCCGACCATTCGGAGACGCTGCGATAGTCGTGCCGGCGCGCGCCCGGGATCATGCGCGGATCGGCTTCGACATCCTCGTCGATGCGAACATCGACGAGCGCCGGCGTATCGGGCAGACCGATACGCCGCGACAACTGTGACACAGTGATTTCATTGGGTGACGGCATGAGCGTCCATCCTCTCGGCAGATTGCGAGATGCTTGGGACGCGATGCATGGGCCGAGGCCTCACGGGGTGATCGCAGACGACCCCATAAGGCATTCATTGTGGCAGCGTGAAGCGCCTGTCAAGCGAACGGCAGTGTCAATCTTGGTGGTCGTCCGGCGCGAGGACGGCTGCGAGCCAACGGGCGAGGTCGGCGTTGTCGAACGTGGCGCGGGCGACTTGGCCGGCGAACACCGATATGAGCCCGAGAAAGAGCGAGCCGAACAATCCGGCGATGGCGATCAGGAGATTGGCGGCGGCGAGCTCTTGCAATGCGCGCGGCGATGCTTTGACCGTCAGCAAGACCACCAAGCCAACTGCGCCGGCCACGGTGAGCAGCAGCAGCAGCCAGCCGAGCGTACTCAGAATGGCGGCGACGAACCGGCCCGCGCGATAGCCGTGACTGCGCCCGATCGAATGACTTGGGACCACAGCACGATGCGCAACTCGCTCGGCCGGCCCGGCCGTGCGGTCGGTGGTGGATAAGGAAAAGTCCTGCGGCGGGGCGCGGGATGCCGCGGCGGCCTGCTCGCCCGCCGACGGTGGGCGTGTGCGTGGCGTGTTGGCGGGGCGTTGGGTTTGCGGCTGCTGTGTCTCGGCACCATGGAGGCGAAACAGAGCGTCGCGCGCCTCGAAGGATTCCGCGGTATTGGGGTACTTTTCGGCGAGGTACCGGTAAAACTGGAGCGCGTAACCGACTTGACCTTGCTGTTCGGCGCGGCGCCCCGCGACGATCAACTGCTCGGGTGTGAACTGCGCGGCCGATTGCATCGCGTTACGAATTTCAAGGTTTCAATAACCATCACAATAGCCTTTCAGGCTTGGGCTGTCGCGAAAATACAACCATGGCCGAGCAACGAAACTCCTATCCAGACGGCGGGGAAGATGCGGCGGGAAGCTGGCGGCTCGCCACTTTCATTGCGGCGGTATGACCGAACAGGTATACGGCAGGTCGACGTTTGACCCGCCTGCTCCTGCGTTGCCTGGAGTGGCGTATACACTTGTGCCGGTCCAGCCCCGAGGGAGACACCGTGGCCGCCAATATCGACGCCCGCAAGGCAGCCGGTGAGCCCGGCGACAGTGGAGCAGAAGACGGAGGTGGGTGGGGCGAGACCGTCAAGGTCATCGTGCACGCCCTTCTGCTCGCGTTGATCGTGCGGGTGTTCTTCTATCAGCCATTCAACATTCCGTCCGGGTCGATGAAGTCGACCCTGCTGATCGGCGACTACTTGTTCGTCTCCAAGCTGTCCTATGGCTACAGCCGTTACTCGTTCCCGTTCGGCTATCCGGCGTTTTCCGGCCGGGTTTTCGGTTCCGAACCGAAGCGCGGCGACGTGGCGGTGTTCAAGCTGCCGCGCGACAATTCCACTGACTACATCAAGCGCGTGATCGGGTTGCCCGGCGACGAGATCCAAATGCGTCAGGGCGTCCTCTATATCAATGGCAGGGCGGTGCCGAAGCGGGCAACGGGCCAGTTCGTCGATATCGACGAGGACGGCATCCGGCGGACGATCCCGGCGTTCGAGGAGACGTTGCCGAACGGCGTCAAATACACCGTGCTCGATGCCGAGCCGAACGGCCCCTACGACAACACCAATGTCTACAAGGTGCCGGCTGACCACTTCTTCATGATGGGTGACAATCGCGACAACTCGACCGATAGCCGCGTGCTGTCGCAGGTCGGCTATGTGCCGCGCGACAACTTCGTCGGACGTGCCGACATCCTGTTCTTCTCGACCGATCCAAGCTGCTGGTTCAGTCCGGACAGCAATCCCGTCTGGCTCAGGATCAAGGGTACCGTCTGCTCGTTGACAGTCGGTGTGCGCTTCGGGCGCTTGTTGAACATCGTACGGTAGGCCGCGGTGGTGACGCAGCGCAAAGGACGTTCCCTCGAGACAAAGATCGGCTACCGGTTCAAGAACCGGCAGCTCCTCGACCGCGCGCTGACGCATTCGAGCGTGAGGGCGAACACCGCGCGCACCAAGAACAGCATCAAGTCAGCCGAGAGCGACAACGAGCGCCTCGAATTTCTCGGTGACCGGGTGCTCGGCCTCGCTATCGCGGAACTTTTGAACGAAGCGTTTTCGGCCGCGACCGAGGGCGACCTCGCGCGGCGGTACAATAGCCTCGTGCGGGGTGAAACCTGCGCGGAAGTGGCACGCCGTTGGGGTCTTGGCGAGTATATGATCCTGTCGGAGAGCGAGGCCGACAGCGGCGGCCGCGACAAGGAAACGATCCTCGCGGATGCCTGTGAGGCCGTGCTCGCCGCGGTATTTCTCGAGGCTGGCTTCGATACCGCTCGAAAAATCGTTCGGGACCATTGGACGCCGCTGCTCGACGCTTTGCCGGCCGACCCTGCCGATGCCAAGTCTACGTTGCAGGAGTGGGCGCAGGCGCAGCGACTGCCGGTGCCGACGTATCGGGAAGTCACGCGCGAAGGCCCGGATCATGCCCCGAAGTTCACCTCCGAAGTGAAGCTAGACGGCAAGCGATCGGCAACTGGATCCGGCGCCAGCAAGCGGGCCGCGGAGCAAACTGCAGCGACGAACCTTCTCGTCAAGGAAGGCGTGTGGAGGCGCGACAAAGCGTGAGCAAGGCGACCTCTGAGATCGACCCGGCGACAGTGCCTGAGCACGAGCAGCGCTGCGGCTTCGTTGCCGTGATCGGTGCACCGAATGCGGGCAAGTCGACGTTCGTCAACGCGATCGTCGGCACGAAGGTGACGATCGTCAGCCACAAGGTGCAGACGACGCGGATGCCTATTCGCGGCATCGCGATGGCGGGGAAGTCGCAGCTGATCTTCATCGACACACCTGGGATTTTCAAACCCAAGCGGCGGCTCGATCGCGCGATGGTGAAATCCGCCTGGAGTGGCGCCAACGATGCCGATGTCGTCGTGGTCATGATCGATGTGCAGAAGGATATCGACGCGGCGACGCGCGACCTGATGTCGAAGCTCGAGACGACCAAAGGGCGCAAAGTTCTGGCGCTCAACAAGATCGACCGCGTGCCGAAGGAGAAGCTGCTGGAGCGCACGCAGGAGCTCAACTCGCTCGCGGCGTTCGAGCGGACCTTCATGATCTCTTCGCTCAAAGGCCACGGCGTCGCCGATATCAAGCAATACCTCGGCACGATCGTGCCTCAGGGTCCTTGGCACTATCCAGCCGACGATGTGACCGACTTGCCGATGCGGATGCTGGCTGCCGAAATTACGCGCGAGAAGCTGTTCAACCGCTTGCACCAGGAACTTCCGTACGCCGCGACGATCGAGACGACGAAGTGGACCGACCTTGGGCCGAAGGGCGTGCGGATCGAGCAGATCATTCTGGTCGAACGCGACAGCCAACGCGTCATCGTGCTCGGCGAAGGCGGACGGGCGATCAAGCAGATCTCGATGGAAGCGCGCCGCGAGCTTGCGGATATTCTCGAACGGGACGTTCATCTCTTTCTGCACGTCTCAGTGAAAGAAGGCTGGGAGAACGATCCCGACCGCTATCGCGAAATGGGTCTCGAGTTTCCGAAGGAATAAGGAGAAGTGAGTAGTGGGTAGCCAATAGGGAATAGTGACCGGACCGTTCCGACCGCGGTCTTGCGGCGTCACTACTGCCTACTCACTACTCCCGGCCCCATGCGGTGGAGCGATGAAGGCGTTGTTCTGAGCGTCAAGGCGCACGGCGAGACCGCGGCGATCGCTGAAGTGTTTACGCGTGAGCAGGGGCGACATCTCGGGCTCGTGCATGGCGGGCAATCGCGCAAACGCCGGCCGACACTGCAGATCGGCAATCATGTCGACATCACCTGGCAGGCGCGGCTTTCCGAACAACTTGGGATGATGACGATCGAGCCACGGCGGGCGTTTGCATCCGAGGCGATGGACGATGCGACGACGCTTGCCGCGCTGACGTCGATTTGTGCGCTCACGCGGCTGCTGGCCGAGCGCGAGCCGCATCCGAACCTGTTCGAGGTGACGCTGTTCGTGCTGGGGTTTCTCGAAGACCAGAGTGTGTGGCCGGCGCTGCTGGTTCGCTGGGAACTCGCGCTGCTGGACGAGCTTGGTTATGGGCTCGATCTTACGAAATGCGCCGATCGCGGCGTGAACGACGATCTCGCCTATGTGTCGCCGAAGAGCGGGCGAGCGGTGTCGCGGAGCTCGGGCGAGCCTTATAAAGACCGGCTGCTGTCGCTACCGCCGTTTCTCGCGGGACGTACCGGGATGGCTCCACTCGCGAGCGAAATCGCGGCCGGATTCGAGTTGACGGGATATTTTCTCACGACGCGGGTCTTGCAGCCGCGCGAGGCAGCCATGCCTGAGGCGCGCTCCCGGTTGCTGTCGCTGCTGGCGAGGGCGTAGGCTCACCGTCTCAACCATTGGGGACGCGCGATGTTTTACGAGCTTCGAATTTACACCTGCATTCCGGGTCGGCTGCCGGCGCTGCTGAAGCGCTTCGAGACGGTGACGCTGAAGCTTTGGGAAAAGCATGGCATCAAGCAGGCGGGGTTCTGGACGACCTACCTCGGCGAGAACAATCAGCAGCTGACTTATATGCTCGCCTGGGAGAGCATGGCGGAGCGCGAGGCGAAATGGGCGGCGTTCGGCGCGGATCCGGAGTGGATCGCCAAGCGCAACGAGAGCCACAAGGACGGCGAGATCGTCGAGCGGATATCGAGTCAGATCCTGCAGCCGACGGCATTCTCGAGTGTGAAGTGAAGATGTTAGGCTTGCACTACCTCAAATCGACTTGTGGCATCACCTGCTCGAATGCTTGGCGTAACACTTCGTCTTGGTGAGTACCGCTATCTCGAATGGCAAGATAGATGAGTAAGCCCCTGTGATGACCAATAGGTGAATAGCCGTACTTGAACAGGTGCTCGTCAAATGCAGCGAGTAAGCGCGGCATCGATGTGTGGCGCGTAGCATTGTTATTCTGGATAAAGTACTGCCAGCGGCTCCGGATGTTCGCAATTTGGATTGCGCTGTCCAGAAGCAGCCGTCGCTCAGCCTCTCGCTGATTGTTGTTATTGATTCGCTTCCATCGCAGCCACGCCCAAAGCCCGACAGCAATTGCGATCAAAACCGCAACAATCACGATTAGATCAGAGACTTCCTTGTTCATTTGGGCTGTTTGCTCCCAATCGTTCATCTCCGCTCGGCACGGGGCCCCGCGCTCTTAAATCCAGCCATCGGCGATAGCGGCGCGGGTTTCCTCGACGGCGATGTTCCAGATCGAGAGCATGTCTTCGTCGGAGCGCTGATAGAGCCCGCCGTAGTTGCCGTCGCCGAGCAGTTCCTTCTTCCGCTTCGGATCGACCTGGAGGAAGCGGGTCATTTCGAGCATCGGCTTTTGCGTCGAGGGCATTGCGACGTTGCCGAGACGCGTCCAGGGGAAGTTCTCCATCCAGGAAGCGTGACTCGCGACGGGGTCGATCTTCTGGACCTGAGCGAACGTCTTCGGCGCGTTCCACCAGTTGTGCCATTTGACCTGGACGCCGTGGTGGCGATCGAGCCATTCGAGGACGGCGGCGTGGACTGGCGAATTGCCGCCGTGGCCGTTGACGATGGTGATGCGCTTGAAGCCGGAGCGGACCATGCCATCGAGGATATCGGTCATCACGGCCGACAGGGTCGAGAGCCGCATGGTGATGGTGCCGGGGTATTCGGTGAAGCTCGGCGTCAGGCCGTAGTTGATGACCGGAAATACCGGGATCTGCACCGGCTCTGCGGCTTCGATGGCGACGCGCTCGGCGAGGATCGCATCGACGGCGAGCGAGAGATAGGCGTGCTGCTCGATCGACCCGAGCGGCAGGACGGCGCGGTCGTCACGCGCGGCGTGGTCGCGGACCTGCATCCAGTTCATGTCGGCGATACGCATGTTGGGCTCCGGATTAGATCAGGATGAGGCCGCAAGGGCCTCTGGATGGCTCAAGGAAGGCGTTTACCAACCTCTTATAGGTGAGGGTGCGGAAATCGGGTGATCGGCGCCAGCGGGCAATTTCGACGCGTACAAACGCGTTTACCGTGCTCGCGCCAATTCCCGCACCCACACCAATTCAAAGGTGCTCGTCGGCCTTCAAGACACCAGCGGTCTTCAAGGCGCTGTCGAGGAAGTCGGAGACGAGGTTGCGGCCGGCTCTCAGATCTGCGGTGCGCGCCTGCTCGGCGGCGACCTTCTTTTCAGCGAGGGGAATGAGCTTGGCGGTGTCGGCGCGCTCGATCACTACGACGCCATCGGCATCGCCGAGGATCAGGTCACCAGGATGGACCGTCACGCCGCCGCAGGAGATCGGATGGTTGATGCGGCCGGGGGCCACCTTGAGGGGGCCGTTCGGGTTGGCGCCGACGGCGAAAACCGGGAATCCGAGCTCGCGTAGTTCGAGCAGATCGCGGATGGCCGCATCGACGACGACGCCGCCGAGCTTCTGTGCCTTGGCCTGGTTCATCATCAGCGCGCCCATCAATGCGCAGGTCTGGTCGGCCTTGCCGTCGACGACGATCACGTCGCCTTCTTTCGCCATAGCAAGGGCGGCGTGGATCATCAGATTGTCGCCGGGGCGGACTTCGACCGTGAAGGCCGGACCGCAGCACGACATGTCTGGGCTCAAGGCAGCGATGCGGCCGTGCATGGTACCGCGCCGTCCCTGGACGTCCGCCATGATGCATGGCTGAAATCTGGATGCGGCTTTGACGAGGTCGGCCGCGGGACGGGCGAACTCTTTCACAATGTCGGGATTGGTCGTCGGCTTGGTCATTGAATTGGTGCCTCCCTGGTTCGGCCTCAGCTACCACCGGGCCTGCTCAAGCTGTCAACGGTCCGGCGTGATGTGATGGCTGCCATGCAAGGCGAGCGGCAATCGCGGGAAAGTGTGGCTATCCCCCGTGCGGACGCTAGGTTTTCCTGCGCGAGAGGTTACATTTGGTGTGACATTGCGCGTCAGTCGAAAGTATGTCAGCAAAGCTGACGTAATTCACGCGCAAAGCGTGCCAACAGAACACCCCGAGGGCCCCATGGCGAAATCCACCGTCAGCCTCGCCGACAAGTTCGACCTCAATCTCACGCACCAGCTGTTGACCGGCTCGCAGGCGATCGTCCGGCTGATGTTGATGCAAAGGGCCAAGGACGTCGCGGCGGGGCTCAATACGGCCGGGTACTGCACGGGCTATCGCGGTTCGCCGATCGCGGGACTCGAGGCGGCCATGCTGCGGCAGCAGAAGCTGCTCAAAGACAACCACATCGTTTTCCAGTCAGGCCTCAACGAGGATCTGGCGGCAACGGCTTTGTGGGGGGCTCAACAGGCAGAGTTGCGCGGCGATGGGAAGTACGATGGCGTGTTCGGCGTCTGGTACGGCAAGGGCCCGGGCGTTGACCGGACCGGCGACGTTTTCCGCCACGCGAACCACGACGGGACGTCAAAGCACGGCGGCGTCATCGCTCTGCTCGGCGACGATCATACCTGCGAAAGCTCGACGTCGGCGCATCAGTCCGAATTCGCGATGGTCGACTACATGATCCCGGTGCTCAATCCTGCCGGGGTTCAGGAACTTCTCGACTACGGCATTCATGGCTTCGCGCTGTCGCGGTTCGCCGGCGTGTGGGTCGGCATGAAGTGCGTCAAGGACAACATCGAGAGCACGGCAACGGTCGATGGCCGCATCGATCGCGTCAATCCCGTGATCCCGACCGATTTCGTGATGCCGCCCGGCGGACTGAACAACCGGCTCGGCGAAATGGCGCTCCCGAAAGAAGCGCGCCTGTTCGATTACAAGCGCGACGCCGTCATCGCCTACAATCGCGCCAACAAACTCGACAAGATCATCTGCTCGGGCGGACCCAGCCCCAAGATCGGCGTGATCACGACAGGCAAGAGCTATCTCGACGTCCGCCAAGCCATGGAAGAGCTCGGCATCGACGAGGTCGAGGCGAACAAGATCGGCCTTCGTGTCTACAAGGTCGCGATGCCGTATCCGATGGACGTGGAGGGCCTGAAGAATTTTGCGCGCGGGCTCGATCTCATCATCGTCGTCGAAGAGAAGCGCTCGCTGATCGAAGTCCAGGTCAAGGAAGAGCTGTTCAACTTCAAGGACGAGTTCCCGGCGAAGGTGATCGGCAAGAAGGCCGAGAACGAGAAGGATTGGTTGTTCCCCGCCAAGGGCGCACTGGAGCCGACGGATATCGCGATCGTCATTGGCGAGCGGCTCATCCGGTGCGGTGCCGGCGGCGAGACGATCAAGCAATCGGTATCGGCGCTCAGGACTGCGAAGGGCAATCAGGAAGCCAAAGCCGAAGTCGCGACGCGGCTTCCGTACTTCTGCCCGGGCTGCCCGCATAACTCGTCGACCAAGGTGCCTGAAGGTTCGCGGGCCTATGCCGGCATCGGCTGCCACTACATGGCGCAATGGATGGACCGGTCCACCGAGGGGTGGACGCAGATGGGCGGCGAGGGCGCGAACTGGATCGGCGAGGCACCGTTCTCCAAGCGCGATCACATGTTCCAGAATCTCGGCGACGGGACGTACATGCACTCGGGCTCGCTGGCGATTCGCGCGTCGCAGGCGGCGGGCGTCAATGTCACCTACAAGATCCTGTTCAACGATGCCGTGGCGATGACGGGCGGGCAGACCCTCGACGGTGGTATTACGCCTTCGATGATCGCCGCGCAGGTTCTGGCGGAAGGCGCCAAGCGGGTCGATGTCGTTACCGACGAACCAGAGAAGTATCCGGCGAACTATTTCCCTGCCGGCGTGAAGGTGCATCACCGCCGCGAACTCGACGCCGTCCAGCGCGAGATGCGCGAGATCAAGGGCGTCACCGCGATCATCTACGATCAGACGTGTGCCGCCGAGAAGCGCCGCCGCCGCAAGCGCGGCATGTTCCCCGATCCCGACAAGCGCGCCTTCATCAACCCGGCAGTTTGCGAGGGCTGTGGCGATTGCTCGAAGAAGTCGAACTGCGTTGCCGTATCCCCGCTTGAAACGGCACTCGGCACCAAGCGCGAGATCGACCAATCCGCCTGCAACAAGGACTTCTCGTGCATCAACGGCTTCTGCCCGAGCTTCGTGACGGTGCATGGCGCGAAAGTCCGCAAGGCTGACAAGATCGACGCCAGTGCGCAATCGGCAACGGCGGCACTGTTCGCGGGTTTGCCCGAGCCGAAGCTGCCGGCGCTCGACAAGCCCTATACCGTTCTCGTGACAGGCGTGGGTGGCACAGGCGTCGTGACGATCTCGGCCGTACTCGGTCAGGCCGCGCATCTCGACGGCAAGGGCTTCGGCTCGATCGATATGACGGGCTTGGCGCAGAAGGGCGGCGCGGTTGCGTGCCACATGCGCATCGCCGAAACGCCCGACCAGATCCATGCGATCCGCGCGGGCGTTGCGAGTGCGGATCTCGTGCTTGGCTGCGATCTCGTGGTGACGGGTTCCAACAAGGTGCTGGAGACGATCCGGCCAGATCACACAGCGGTCGTCTACTCGCCGCACGAGATGAACGTCGCAACGTTCACGCTCAACCCGAACTACAAGTTGCCCGGCCGGGAACTGGTGCGGACGATCGAGGATCGCGTTCGCAAGGGTCCGCTGTCGTCGATCGATGCGCAGCATTACGCGGTGCGGCTGTTCGGCGATTCGATTGCGTCGAATATGTTCATTCTCGGTTATGCCTCGCAGCTCGGTTATGTGCCGATCAGCCCGGCGTCGATCGAAAAGGCGATCGAACTCAACGCCGCAGCCGTCGAGATGAACCGGAACGCGTATCGGATGGGCCGTCTCGCGGCGCATGATCGCGCTGCTGTCGATCAGCTCATCAAGGAGCAAGCCGGGGCGCAGCCGGCTAAACTGCCAGAGACGCTCGATGGCATCATTGCGCATCGGATGGCCCTGCTGACCGACTACCAGGACAAGGCCTACGCCGAGCGATATGAGCGCACCGTGCGGAAGCTTGCCGACGTCGAGAAGGCGAAGGTGCCGGGCAAGAGCGATCTCGCCATGGCCGCAGCCAAGGGGCTCTACAAGCTCATGGCCTACAAGGACGAGTACGAGGTCGGCCGGCTCTACAGCGCGCCGGAGTTCAAGGCAGCGCTCGATGCGCAGTTCTCGAAGCACGACCGGCTCGAATTCCATCTTTCGCCACCGCTGTTCGCCCGCAAAGACAAGTTCAGCGGTGAGCCGCGCAAGTATGCATTCGGGGCGTGGATGATGCCGCTGTTCGGCTTCCTCGCCAAGCGGAAGACGCTGCGTGGCGGGACGTTCGACATCTTCGGATACTCGGCGGAACGCAAACTCGAGCGCAAGATGATCGGCGATTACGAGGCACTGCTCGGTGAAATCGGCGAGAAGCTCACGGCGCAGAACCATCGCGTGGCGACGGACCTCGCGGCCAACGCACTCGAGATCAAGGGCTTCGGCCACATCAAGCTGAAGAACTACGAAATCGCGAAGAAGAAGGAGGCGGCACTTCTCGCCAAATTCCGCGATCCCAATCCGGCCCCGGTTCTCAGGGCGGCGGAGTGAGTGTCACTTTGCGCACCGCGCTTTAGCGCGTTGACGGACAGAGCGTGATAGTCTTTGCCGACGTGGCCCCGGCTCTCAGCGCCAATGCGCTTCGGCCGGGGATGCATGCGGAGGGAGTGTCGCTTGTGTTTTGGCCGTGGCGGCAAGCGGCAAGAGTGTGCGCTAATCCCCCCCCCCTCTTGCGTTACCGGACATGAGCGCAGCGAAATGATCCGGAATCACGCCGGCGCAGATATCTCACTGCGATCGCAAGTGAGCGTGACACGGCGAGCCGAAAGTTCAGATGCTGGTTTGCTTGGGTGGCCGCCTGCGCGCCGTGACGGAGTGGGGGGCGCATCCGTTCACCGCCATCGCCACGATCGCAGCGACGTGGCCCAGGCTGTCAGCGCCAATGCGCTTTGGCCGGGGATGCATGCGATTTGCAACGGTGGCCGCTCTCTACCCTCTTGGCGTGCCTGCGATCGAGTTCCTCAGCGCTGCGACTGCATCACGTCGTGGACGTACGCGCCGATTGCGAGCGACGACGTGAGGCCGGGGCTTTCGATGCCGGCGAGGATGACCAAGCCTGGCAGCCCATGCACCTTCGGGCCATCGATGCGGAAATCCGGCACGGGTTCGCCTTCGCGATAGAGCTTCGGGCGAATGCCGGTGTAATCGGCGTGAAGGCGCGCGGGATCGAGGGCCGGATAGTAGCTGCGGATGAAATCGAGGAACTTGCCGATCTTTTCGGGCTCGAACGAGTAGTCGAGGTCGTCGATCCACTCGATGTCGGGGCCGAATTTGCAGCGCATACCGAGGTCGACGGTTGCGTGCAATCCGAGCCAGGCGCCGTCGGGCATCGGGTAGATGTGGCGGCCGAACGGGGATTTGCCCGATATCGCGTAGTACTGACCCTTGGCGTAATAGGTTTGCGGCGCGTTGTAGCGCTCCCCGTATGACAGGGTCCGCGCGAGTTTCGTGGTGTGGAGACCGGCCGACAAGATCAGGTTCTGGCAGGTGATACTGCCGGAGCCATCGGCGAGCGTCAGTGTGAACAGGCCGTTGCCGCCACGTTCAATACTTTCGACCTTGGTCTGCAAGACCACGTTGCCGCCGTTGGTGGTGATGTGGCCTTCAAGTGCCGCCATGAAACCGTGGCTATCGACGATGCCGGTCGACGGTGAGAGCAGTGCCGCGACACAGTTCAGCTCCGGCTCGAGCTTCATCGCCTCTTCGGCAGTCATCGGCTGGAGGTCGCCAACGCCGTTCTTGACGGCGGTTTCGTGCAGCGCCTTGAGCTTCGGTAGCTGGTTCTCGGCAGTTGCTATCAGCAGCTTCGAGATCGCCTCGTGAGCGACGCCGTTCTCGCGGCAGAAGTCGTACATCATGTGCTTGCCGCGAACGCACAGTTCGGCGCGAAGAGAGCCCGGCGGGTAGTAGATGCCGGCGTGGATGACTTCGCTGTTGCGCGACGAGGTTTCAGAGCCGATCAATTCGTGCTGTTCGAGGACCATGACCTCGTGGCCTGCCAAAGCCAGCGCGCGGGCGACGGCGAGGCCAACCACACCGGCGCCAACAACGATCGTCTGGATGTCTGCGCTCATGATCTATTGGCAACCTGTTGCGGCGTCGATTGCGGCAAGCCGCGCGCACTGCGCAGCTGGTTCATCTCTTTCATCTCGATGAAGCGATGCGGATTAATCGCCGCTTGTGCTTCTGAAACGAACTGGCGGCGGAATCCGACGATCTTGGCGCACAGAGCGTGCGCTTCTGGTTCGCTGTTGACGAGGTGCGCATCCTTCAATGCCTCGTAGGAGAACACCAGCGCATCCAAGATGGCCTGGCGATAGCCGCGATATGCTTGCGGATTTGCGGCTCCTTTTGCCTCCATCCTTTCGTTTGGGAAATACATCCGGCCGTGATCAATGAGCGCACTCAAGCGGGACTGAAGGCGCCGGCGGCGCGCGTCGGCGAGGCTGTCGAAGGGTGCCACGCCGAGTTCTGCCGCGAAGCTGTCGGCATCCGACAGCAGATCGATCACCTGTTCCGTCCATCGCAGAATGTCGCTGTCTCGCTGGATGCCGACCTGCTCGAACAGCAGTGCCTGATGATCGCGCGCCAGCCGCTCGTTCGAAGCGGCCTGCTCACTTGCCAAGCGCTCGCTGGTCTCAGTCTGGTGGCGGGCGGTGCGAAATGAAATGACCAAAGCGATCAGCGCAAGAAATGCCGCGCTTACCTGTCCCACTGCCGACCACAGGGCAATCTGCTGATCCAACGTCATCGGTTTTCCCCGGAACTCAATACAGTCCCGAAGATTACATCGGCTTTGGGCCGCGGGCGATAGCGGCGATGCCGGTCCGCGAGACCTCGATCATGCCGAGCTCCTTCATGATCGAGAGGAACTGCTCGATTTCGGAGGACGGGCCGGTCATTTCGAAGACGAAATGCTCGATCGAGGCGTCGATCACGCGTGCCTTGAAGATTTCGGCGAGACGGAGCGCCTCGATACGCTTCTCGCCTTTGCCCGCAACCTTGATCAGGGCCAGCTCGCGTTCGAGCGGGTCCGATTCGACGGTGAGATCGACGACGCGATGGACGGGCACCATGCGTTCAAGTTGATGCTTGATCTGTTCGAGCACGGTTGGCGTGCCAGTCGTGACGATCGTAAAGCGCGAGAGGTGCTTTTCGTGCTCGGTCTCGGAGACGGTCAGGCTTTCGATGTTGTAGCCGCGGCCCGAGAACAGGCCCGAGATGCGCGAGAGCACGCCCGGCTCGTTGTCGACCAGGATCGAAAGCGTATGCCGTACCGGCGTCGCCTTTTTCTCATCCAGGAAGTAGGCGGAGCCGGTGGCTTTCTGCGACATGACAGTGACTTTCGTTCGACGGGCGTGTGTGCGGGATCAGGCGGTCGGCGGCGAGATGAAGCTCTGCTCGATCTCGTGGCCGGCTTCATAGTGCGGCAGGAACCAGGGTTCCTTCAGTGCATCGCTGCGCCAGGCGACGAATGCCGGGTGCGACAGGATCGCGTCCATGTAGGCGCGGGCCTCGACGGAAACGGGAACCTGATAGGTATCAAGGCGCGTGACAACGGGAGCGTACATCGCGTCGGCGGCTGTGAAGTCGCCGTAGAGGAACTTGCCGCCGCCCGCGTACTTGCTCCGGGCTTGCGACCACAGCTCTTCGATGCGCGAAACGGCGTCACGGACTTCGGGGCTCCACTCGCGCGGCTTGAAGCGTCGGCCGAGATTCATCGGGCAGGCCTGGCGTAAGGCTTGGAAACCCGCATGCATCTCGCTCGATGCGGCGCGGGCATGGGCGCGGGCGGCCTTGTCCGACGGCCAGATGCCCGCCTTTGGGAAAGCCTCGGCGAGGTATTCCATGATCGCGAGGCTTTCCCAGACGCGAATGCCGTCGTCGACGAGGAGCGGCACCTTGCCGGTCGGTGAGTGCTGGAGAATGTTTTTCTTGGTATCGGGCTGCGAGAGCGGAATGACGGTCTCGGTGAAGGCGATGGCTTTCGCCTTCATCAAGATCCACGGCCGCAGCGACCACGACGAGTAGAGCTTGTTGCCGATGATGAGATGCATCGTCTTTGTCTCCGTTACCGTTGCGCCGTGAGATCAGACCAGCATCTTGCCTTCCTTGCCGATGGCCTTGGCGATGTCGGCTTCGGAGACTTCCTCGCCAAGCAGCATCTCATTGTGCGCCTTGCCGGACGGGATCATCGGGAAGCAGTTCGCCAAGTTGGCCACGCGGCAATCGAAGATCACCGGTTTGTCCTTGACCGCCAGCATCTCCTTGATCGCGCCATCCAGGTCGGCCGGCTTCTCGCAGCGCATGCCGACGCCACCGTAGGCCTCCGCCAACTTGACGAAGTCGGGCAACGCCTCGGTGTAGCTCTCGGAGATGCGGTTGCCGTGCAGCAACTGCTGCCACTGACGAACCATGCCCATGTATTGGTTGTTGAGGATCATCACCTTGACCGGCAGGCGATACTGCACGGCAGTCGACATCTCCTGGATGTTCATGAGGATCGATGCGTCGCCTGTCACGCAAACGACTTGCGATTTCGGATGCGCCGTTTGCACGCCAATGGCTGCCGGCAGGCCGTAGCCCATTGTGCCGAGGCCGCCCGAGGTCATCCAGCGGTTCGGCTGCTCGAAGTGATAGAACTGTGCCGCCCACATCTGGTGCTGGCCGACGTCGGTGGTGATGTAGGCGTCGTGATCCTTCGTCAGGGCGTAGAGGCGCTCGAGCGCGTATTGCGGCATGATGACGTCGCTGGATGCCTTGTAGCGCAGCGATTTCACCGAGCGCCAACGGTCGATCTGGCCCCACCACGCCTTGAGCGCGGTCTTGTCGGGCGCTTGCGCTTCCGCCTTCATGGCCTTGATGAGATCTTCCATCACATAGGCGCAGTCGCCGACGATAGGGACATCGACACGGACGTTTTTGTTGATCGACGAGGCATCGATGTCGATGTGGATTTTCTTCGACTTCGGCGAGAACGCATCGATGCGGCCCGTGATCCGGTCGTCGAAGCGGGCGCCGATGCACAGCATGACATCACAGTCGTGCATCGTCATGTTGGCTTCGTAGGTGCCGTGCATGCCGAGCATGCCGAGCCAGTTTTTGCCGGATGCCGGATAGGCGCCGAGGCCCATCAGCGTCGAGGTGATCGGGAAGTCGGTGAGCTTGACGAGTTCACGCAGCAGCTGGGCCGCCTTCGGACCCGAGTTGATCACGCCGCCGCCGGTGTAAATGATCGGCTTCTTGGCGCCTACGAGCAACTTCGCGGCCGCTTCGATGGCGCGATTGTCGCCCTTCAGCTTGGGCTGATAGGTCTTGTGCTTGATGTCGCGCGGTCCGACGTAGTTGCCGGGGCCGAACTGGACGTCCTTCGGGATATCTACGACGACGGGGCCGGGACGGCCGTTCTGGGCGACCCAGAATGCCTCGTGGAGTACGCGAGCGAGATCATCAGGGCTTTTGACGAGGTAATTGTGCTTGGTGCAAGGGCGCGTGATACCTACGGTGTCACACTCCTGGAACGCGTCATTGCCGATGAGGTGCGTCGGGACCTGACCGGTCAGGCAGACGATGGGGATCGAGTCGAGCAGGGCGTCGGTCAGGCCGGTGACGGCGTTGGTTGCGCCCGGACCTGACGTAACGAGGACGACACCGACCTTGCCGGTCGAGCGGGCGTATCCTTCTGCCGCATGAACGGCGCCGCCCTCCTGGCGCACCAGAACGTGCTTCACTTTCTCCTGCTGGAAGATCTCGTCGTAGATCGGGAGAACCGCGCCGCCCGGATAGCCAAAGATGTACTCCACGCCCTGGTCGGCGAGAGCCTTCAGGACGATTTCGGCGCCTGTCATCTGGCGGGCCATGGCGGTGCACTCCTTGGAAACGGGCAGGCAAGGGCGGTTTGAGGCGCGGACCGTAGTGGGAGCGCGGCGTCAGGTCAACGATCTAGATCAATATCCGCGAAGAAATCGGCGTCTAATTTTTCCATTTCTTGCGCTGAAATGCTCCGCCACGCAATCATGTATCTTCGAAGCCACGTTTCCTGCCGTTTGACGTATTGCCTCGTCTGTAGCTTGGCGGCAGCAACGGCGTCGGCCAGGGACGTCCGGCCTTGTATATGGTCGAGTAGGGGTCTTACGCCCAGCGTGCCGAACACCGGAAGGTCACCGGGCAGACCGAGGGCCGAGAGATACCGGACCTCGTCGAGCGCACCCTGCTGCATCATCTGATCGAAGCGGACATCGCAGCGCGCGGCTAGTTCCTCGCGCGGGCGGGTGACGACGATGCGGACAGTTTCGCTCTCGGCGAGCACCGGATGGCCGGGCTCCGTCTGCCAGTCCGACAGCGAGCGGCCCGTCGCCTCCATGACTTCAAGAGCACGCGTGATGCGTTGACGGTCAGTCGCGACAAGGCGCTGCGCCATGACGGGATCGCGAACCGCGAGCGCTGCGTGCAATTCGTCGATGGGCCAAGCGGCGGCGTTTGCGCGCCAGCGGTCGCGGATCTCCGGCGGGATCGCGGGGACGGGCGACAAGCCTTCGAGCAAGGCTTTGAAATAGAGGCCCGTGCCGCCGACGATGATCGGGCGCTTTCCTGCCGCTGTCGCTACCGCGATTTCTCGCTCGCAATCGGCGACCCAGCGCGCGACCGAATAGGCATCAGCGGGGGATACATGCCCATAAAGGCGATGCGGTGCGCGGGCCTGCTCTGCGGCCGACGGTTGCGCAGTGAGAATGGGCAGGCCGGCGTAGACCTGCATTGAATCGGCGTTGATGACGATGCCGCCGTGGCGTTCGGCCAATGCCAGCGCGAGCGCCGATTTGCCGGACGCGGTCGGCCCGGCAATCAAGATGGGTTTCACCGGCCGCGCCGCCACGGTTTGTCCTTCGTCAGACCTGCTCCAACTCGACGAGCGTGCCACAGAAATCTTTCGGGTGGAGAAACAAGACCGGCTTGCCGTGCGCGCCGATCTTCGGGTTGCCGTCGCCGATGACTCGTGCGCCCTTGGCCTTCAACTGGTCGCGGGCCGCGATGATATCTTCGACCTCGTAGCAGACGTGATGGATCCCGCCCGAGGGGTTCTGCTCCAAAAATTTGGCAATCGGCGAATTGGCGCCGAGCGGTTCGAGCAATTCGATCTTGGTGTTCGGCAACTCGACGAAGACGACCGTGACGCCGTGGGTCGGCTCGGGTTTGGGGGCGGAGACCTTGGCACCCAGCGTCTCGCGGTAGATCTTCGTACCGGCTTCGAGGCTCTGGACGGCGATGGCGACGTGGTTCAGGCGGCCGATCATGGGCGGTCTCCGGTCGTATTGGACTTAGGCCATGGTCTATACGGACCACCGGCACATTGAAATGAGGCGTTGTGCCAATTGCCGCGCCCGCTTGACGGATGGGAAGGGGCGGCGCACATGCGGTTAGAAGGCAGGAGACGATCATGACCGCATTTAAAGTCGAGAAGATGAGCTGCGATCATTGCGCCAAGCGGGTGACGCAGGCCGTACAGAAGATCGAGCCGTCCGCCAAGGTGACCGTCGATCTGAAGGCGGCGCGGGTCGAGGTCGAGAACGTGGCTGATGCGGCGAAGGTCGCGGCCGCCATAACGGCTGCGGGCTATCCGGCTGCGGAATTGCGCTGACAAGCGGCTGTCAGTTGGCGGCGGCGCTAGCGACGCGGTAGGTTCCGCCGCATGCAGTCACTGGTCAGATATACGATGTTCGAGACGTCGGTCGGCGTCTGCGGTATCGCCTGGACCGACAGCGGCATATGCCGGTTCCAATTGCCTGAGGTCGCCGTCGAGACATCGAGGGCACGGTTGATCGGCGAACGGCTCCGACCGGGTCGCGTTGCGGAGGCCTCCGAGCCGCCGCCTGATGTGTACGGCACCATGATGATGGTCCGCGCGGCGATGTCCGGCGAAAAGACGGACCTTTCAAGCGTACCGGTCGATCTCGACGGCGTGCCAGACTTCAACCGGCGGATCTACGATCTGCTGCGCCAAGTCGGTTGGGGCGAGACCGTCACCTACGGCGAACTCGCCGCGCGTGCCGGCGACAAGCAGGCAGCGCAAGCGGTGGGGCAGGCGATGGGGAGCAATCCCGTTCCCGTGATCATTCCGTGCCACCGCGTACTGGCGGCAAACCGCAAGCCGGGTGGCTTCTCGGCGCCGGGCGGGCTGACGACAAAGCAGCGATTGCTCGAACTCGAGGGCGTCGGCATGGCGTCGAAGACGCCTCTGCTGCCGGGACTGTTCGACTAGGCTCCGTTTCAGCGGCCCTTGGCTTTGCGCCAAGCGTCGAAGTCCACCTTCGTCTGCGGATCGGTCGCGGGATAGAGACCGAGGATCGAGCGGCCTTCCTTGACCTTCTCCGTCACGAAGTCTTCGAACGCCGTCATCTCGACCGCTTCGGTGGCGATCTCATCGGCGAGGTGCGCGGGAATGACGATGCAGCCGTCGTCGTCGCCGACGATGACGTCGCCGGGGAACACCGGCGCATCACCGCAACCGATCGGTACGTTGATGTCGATCGCCTCGTGCAGGGTCAGGTTGGTCGGCGCGGCCGGACGGACGTGAAACGAGGGGAGGTCGAGCGCGCCGATTTCGGCAGCGTCGCGAAAGCCGCCGTCGGTGACGACACCGGCGACGCCGCGGACCTGGAGGCGGGTGACGAGGATCGAGCCGGCGGATGCCGCGCGCGGGTCCTTGCGGCTATCGATCACCATCACGGCGCCCGGCGGGCAATCTTCGACGGCCTTGCGCTGCGGGTGGGCGCGGTTCTGGAAGACGGTGATCGGGTTACGGTCCTCGCGGGCCGGCATGTAGCGGAGCGTGAAGGCCTCACCCACCATCGTCGGCTTGCCTTTGCGCAAGGGCACCGCGGCTTGGATCATCTGGTTGCGGAAGCCGCGCTTGAAGAGCGCCGTGGCGATCGTGGCCGTCGATACGGTCTTTAGCTTCGCCTTGGTGGCGTCGGACAGCTTCGATGTCATGTCGGTGCGTTTCCTCGATATGTTTTCTTGTCTGCTATCAAGCATTCAAGACCAGATCGGGCAAGGCTGCACGGGCGCGCCTCAGGGCGCAGCCGCCCCCGTCACTGTGGCACGCGGATACGTTTCGGGGGGGCTTGGCGCCGCTTTTCGATCGCGACGATACTGTCGAAGAACGTGATGCTGGCGATGTGGCCGCTCGCAGCGGGCACGGACGGCTGGCGACTGTGGTACCAGCCGTTCACGTCATCGACCATGCCTTTGCAGTATTCGATGAACGTCCCAGGCTTGCGATAACCGCCTTCGTACTGGCGCCAGTAAGCCGTGTGTACGTCTTCCACGATGTAGAGGCCGCCCTCCGACAGCAATGGGAACAGCGTCTCGAAACTCGTGCGCATATGAGACTGAACATGGCTGCCGTCGTCCAGAACGACGTCTAGTCCACCGAGGGTTTCCACGACGCTGCGAAGAAAGGCGGGGTCAGCCTGAGAGCCGATCTGGACCGGCAGATCCGGCGTGCCCAGCGCGTGGCAGCTCTCGTCGATGTCGATGCCGCAAATGCGCGCTTCGGGACCCAGATACTTGCGCCAGAACTGCAGCGATCCGCCCTTGAACACGCCAATTTCGATCATTCGCAATGGGCGCTTCGATCCGTCCGGCAATCGGAACCCGCTGCGGTAGGGCGCGAGCAGGCGTTCGTAGACAGGCAAGAAGGCGGCCCATTTATCGATCAGCCTGCCATCGTGGGCGAAGAACTGCTTTTCGGCATCGGTGGCCGCCGCAGCCAAACTGGCGGCCACATCTACGCTGACGGGCGGATAGCGATTTAGAAATTTGCCAGCATCTTCGCCGCTGAACCCGCCTCCAGCGATGGCACTGCGAAGCGCACGCGTCGTTCCGCGCACGCGCCGCACTGCCTGACTGATCAAGGGGTGGCGGGCTTTGCTCACCGCCGCCTCAGTACACGCGGGCCTTCGGCTCGATGTACTTGATCTCGTTCGTCATCGTGAACGTGTGAACCGGACGATCGCCGAGGTTGACCGTTTTCTTGGCATCGTCGGCGAAGGCGAGCGTGTGCTTCATCCACTCCTTGTCGTCGCGGTTCGGGAAGTCCTCGCGCGCATGGGCGCCGCGGCTTTCCTTGCGGTTCTCTGCGGAGTGCATGGTGACAGCCGCCTGACAGATCAGGTTGTCGTATTCCAGCGTTTCGACGAGGTCCGAATTCCACACCAGCGTACGGTCGGTCACAGCGACGTCGTCGATTTCCTTCCAGACGGCATCGATCTTCTGGACGCCTTCCTTCAGCACCGGGCCATCACGGAAGACGGCGCAGTTGTTCTGCATGATACGCTGCATCTTGAGACGGAGCGCGGAGGTCGGCTGCCCGCCCTTGGCATTGCGGAAGCGATCGAGGCGTGAGACGGCGAGTTCGCCGGCATCCGCCGGGAGTTCCTGATGGGCAGAGCCGGCTTCGGTCGTCTCGGCGGCACGAAGGCCGGCGGCGCGGCCGAATACGACGAGATCGATCAGGGAGTTGGAGCCCAAGCGATTGGCCCCGTGGACCGACACGCAGGCCGCTTCGCCGATTGCCATCAAGCCCGGCACGACCGTGTCGGGGTTGCCGTTCTTCAGGGTGAGGACTTCACCATGGAAGTTGGTCGGGATGCCACCCATGTTGTAGTGGACGGTCGGCAGCACGGGGATCGGCTGGCGGCGGACATCGACGCCGGCAAAGATCATCGCGCTTTCGGAAATACCGGGCAGGCGCTCGGCCAAGATCTTCGGGTCGAGATGGTCGAGGTGGAGGTAGATGTGGTCGGCATCAGGGCCGACGCCACGGCCTTCGCGGATCTCGATGGTCATCGAGCGCGAGACGACGTCACGTGAGGCGAGGTCTTTCACGTGCGGCGCGTAGCGCTCCATGAAGCGCTCGCCCTTCGAGTTCGTGAGATAGCCGCCCTCGCCGCGCGAACCTTCGGTGATGAGAACGCCGGCGCCGTAGATGCCGGTCGGGTGGAACTGAACGAACTCCATGTCCTGCAGCGGCAGGCCGGCACGGAGCACCATGGCGTTGCCGTCGCCGGTGCAAGTGTGCGCCGACGTGCAAGAGAAATAAGCGCGGCCGTAACCGCCGGTCGCCAGGATCGTCTTCTTGGAGCGGAAGCGGTGCAGCGTGCCGTCATCGAGGCAAAGCGCGATAACGCCGCGGCAGGCGCCATCCTGATCCATGATCAGGTCGATAGCGAAATACTCGATGAAGAACTCGGCCGAGTGGCGCAGCGACTGACCATACAGCGTGTGGAGCATGGCGTGGCCGGTGCGGTCGGCGGCGGCGCAGGTACGCTGCGCGGGCGGGCCCTCGCCGAACTCGGTGGTCATGCCGCCGAACGGGCGCTGGTAGATTTTGCCTTCTTCGGTGCGCGAGAACGGAACGCCGTAATGCTCGAGTTCGTAGACGGCCTGCGGCGCGTTACGGCAGAGATATTCGATCGCGTCCTGGTCGCCGAGCCAATCGGCACCCTTGACGGTGTCGTACATGTGCCAGCGCCAGTTATCGGGGCCCATGTTGCCGAGGGAGGCAGCAACGCCGCCCTGAGCCGCGACTGTGTGCGAGCGCGTCGGAAACACCTTGGTCACGCAGGCGGTTTTCAGCCCTGCCTCGGCGCAACCAAGCGTCGCGCGGAGGCCCGCGCCGCCGGCGCCGACGACGACCACGTCGTAGGTGTGATCGATGAAGGGATAGGCCTTGCCGTTGACCTTGGGTGCGGCTGCGCCGTTCGTCTTGCCGTTCGGTGCCATCAGATCGGATGTCCCAGTTTAATCAGCTTCTCGTGCCGTCGGCGCACTATAGCGCGGGCACATCATGCAACGCTTCTATCCGCCGACCG
>JAPXTA010000018.1:0-50809 GCA_033812735.1 Hyphomicrobiaceae bacterium
GCAAGAATAAAGCCGCTTGTCGTTCACGCGAAAAAAAGAGCCGCCTCACATGGGGCGGCTCGAAAGTCAGCAGGGTCACGTCAAACAGAGCAGGGGACCTGCTCTCAGGTCCAGAAATCTGGATGAAAGAAGATTACGGGTGAAGGACTAACAAATCGTTAATGGCAAACATTTCGTTGCAAAGTGTCCGTTAAGGTTTGGTGCCGTGCTCGGAGAGCATGTTCATTGCGATAGCAACTCGTCCGACCGCCGACGCCATGCAGAGTGCTGCAAAGGCCGTCGCGAGGTAAGGGAACGCTCCCGGAAACAGGCACATGGCCGTATAGATCGCCACGGTTTCGGTGCCCTCGGCCAAACCGGCGAGGAAGAACATCGACTTGGAACCCTGCGCTGCCGTTCGAAGGCCGCGCTTCTCCGCGATGGCAGCAAATGCGAGGAATGCCGACCCGTTTGCGACGATGGCGGCGAGCAGGCCGGCCGCGGCAAGTGCATTTGCCGTTTGGTCGTACAACGCGAAGGCCAGCGGTATTGCCGCATAGACGATGAAGTCAAAGACAATGTCGAGGTAGCCGCCGAGATCGGTCGCTTTGGTCGCCCGCGCGACGGGACCGTCGAGACCGTCGACGACGCGACTGAGCAGGAACAGGCCCCCGCCAAGCATATGATGGCCCGAGGCGATCATGAGGGCCGCGCTGAGGCCCAAGGCAAGCCCTCCCGCGGTCAATTGGTTCGCTTTTACGCCGCAGCGGGCCAATCCGCGTGCGACACCAGAGGACGCGCGATCGAGGTAGGGGCGGACATGGCTATCAAGCATGACGCTTTATCAGCGCTCCGCTATGATCCGGCAACAGCGGTGGTGGCGTTCCTGGCCTTCGGCCGGGGCCGCCGGCCACCTGAAGGTGTGTCAGATGTCTAGTGTAACTGAGCTTGTGGAGTCGGGGCCGTCGCCCGACCGGACGAGGCGGACATGTATGAAAAGGTGACGCGGGGGGTGCGCGTTCGCGTTCGGCCGGAGTTTATCGAGGATCAATCCGATCCGGATGCCGGCCGGTACATGTGGGCCTACACGATCGATATCATCAATGAGGGTGACGCGGCGGTGCGGTTGCGCACGCGGTATTGGCACATCACCGACGAGAATGGGCGTGTGGAAGAGGTCTCCGGCCCAGGGGTCGTTGGCGAGACGCCGTATCTGACGCCCGGCGCCAAATTCACGTATACCTCAAGTTGCCCATTGTCGACGCCGTCGGGCATCATGGTCGGTCACTACCGCATGATAACGGATTCGATGGAATGGCTAGTGATCGACGTGCCGGCGTTTTCGCTGGACAGCCCTTACGCGCGGCGCGTGGTCAACTGATGCAGGACTCTACGTACGCATGACCTTGGCCAACTCATTCGATCTGCTCGTCGTCGGCGGCGGCGTGAACGGTGCCGGTATCGCTGCTGACGCTTCCGGCCGCGGGCTCAAAGTTCTGCTGGCTGAAATGAGCGATCTCGCCAGCGCGACCTCTTCTGCAAGTTCCAAGCTCGTTCACGGCGGCCTTCGCTATCTCGAATACTACGAGTTCCGTCTCGTGCGGGAAGCGCTGATGGAGCGTGAGGTGCTGCTGCGCAAGGCGCCTCATTTGATCTGGCCGATGAGGTTCGTGCTGCCGCACGTTGCCGGGTTGCGTCCGAAGTGGATGATCCGCTCCGGGTTGTTTCTCTATGATCACCTATATCGACGGAAGCTCATTCCCGCTTCGAGCGGTATCGATTTGCGGCGCGACCCGGCGGGAAAGCCGCTCGCAGAAAAGCTCCAGTACGCCTTCTCGTACTACGACTGCTGGGTCGACGATGCGCGACTGGTACTGCTCAACGCGATCGCTGCTGTCGAGCGTGGTGCAGAGATTTTGACCCGGACGCGTGTGTCGTCCGTTGCCCCCAAGGACGGTGGTTGGGAGGCGCGGCTGCTGACGGGCAATGTCGAGCGTGTCGTTCGCGCGCGAGGGCTCGTCAATGCAGCGGGGCCTTGGGTCGACAAGATCGATGGCATGTCGGCGACTGCGCAGGTCGACGCAAAGCCAGCGACGCTGCGGCTCGTCAAGGGCAGCCACGTCGTGCTCCCGCGGATTGCAGGGGCAGATGATGCGTACATGCTGCAGAATACCGACAAGCGAATCGTGTTCGTGCTGCCGTTCGAGGAGAAGTTCACGATCATCGGTACAACGGATCTGGCCTATGACGGCGACCCGGCCAGCGTCGCCATCAGCGAGGCTGAGGAGCACTATCTCATCGATCTGGCGAGCGGCTTCTTCAAGACGCCGTTGAGGCGATCCGACATCGTTTGGCGCTATTCCGGCGTACGGCCGCTTTACGACGATCAGAGCGAAAACGTTTCAGCGGTAACGCGTGACTACGTACTCAAGGTGGCGCATGAGCAGGGCTTGCCGCCACGGCTGTCGGTGTATGGCGGCAAGGTGACGACGTATCGGCGGCTTGCGGAGGAGGCGCTCGACAAGCTCGCGCCGTTCTACCCCGGCATGGGACCGGCCTGGACAGCTACGGCGCCTTTGCCTGGAGGCGAAATCGAGGATGGCGACTTCGAGAGGTTCCTGAAGACGGAGGCCCAGCGTCGCCCAGGCTTCGATGCGGTCCTGCTGCGGCGGCTCGCACGGCGGCATGGGTCTCGATTGGACCGGGTGATCGGAGATGCGAAAGGCCAAACTGACCTCGGCTATCATTTCGGCGAAGGACTGACGGAGCGCGAGGTTCACTACATGAAGGAGCATGAGTGGGCACGATCAGCCCAGGACGTGCTTTGGCGGCGTTCGAAGCTCGGTCTGCACATGCTGATGTCCATGACAGTAGAGCAACGGGCCGTGGCCGAGCGGAGAATAGACGAGGTCCTCGCCGCCATGGCGTAGCCAGCGTTCAGCGGGCTATCAGCTCGCTCAGGCGCCAAGCGTTGCCTTGTGGGGGGCGTGCCTCGTACTCGCTGAGTTCCCAACGATCGCCGGCGCGGGTGAACGTGTAGATCACCTCGAAACGTACGTCCTCGTCGTTGAACGTGACCGTTATGCGCCGCACGTTTCCGGCGCCGTCGGCTGCAATGCTCGGCACCGGGGGATCATCGGTAACGCCTGCAAAGGCCGGGTCGAATTTGAGGCTGCATTGCACGTCGCGGCTTCTCACCGGGATGGTGCACACGCCGTTTGCCATCAACTTGCGCTTCAGGTTGCGGCCGGCCCAATCGTAGAGGGTGGCGATGGTCGCATTCCCATCGACGGCAGTTTTCGGCTTTGCCGCCTTGTACAGCGACTTCAATGCGGTGAGGGGATCTAAGACGGTTGCGCTTGCAGATGTGGCGGCCAGTCCCACCAGGAGACCCGTTGAAGCCAGCAGGAAAGCGCGTCGTTGCATCGCACGAGCATGATGTAACATGGATCAACTTAGCATAGATGTTGCCGGCAAATCTGATTTGCGAGCGGGCGATGATAAAAATTACCGATCGGTTGAGCCTCGAGGATACCGAGGTCGAGGAACAGTTCATTCGCGCGTCCGGCCCCGGTGGGCAGAACGTCAACAAGGTGTCGACGGCTGTGGAGTTGAGGTTCGACGTGGTGAAGTCCCCGTCTCTCGCCGAGCCCATCAAGCTGCGGTTGATGAAAATTGCTGGCAGCCGGATGACGAAGGACGGGGTATTGGTGCTGCGCGCGGACCGGCACCGGACGCAAGACATGAACAGAGCGGACGCCCGCGAACGTCTCGTCGAAATGATCCGCGAGGCCGCCATTCCGCCGAAGCCCCGGATCAAGACGAAGCCGACCAAGGCGTCGAAGGTTCGGCGTGTCGATGCAAAGAAGCGGCGGGCCGATGTGAAGCGCGGGCGAGGCCGGATCAGTTTCGATTGAGACGCGACGGGTTTTTCGTCAGGTCTTTCGCGTCAGGATCGTTGCCACGACGATGAGCGCGGCGCCGGCAAGGGTCCAGAGTGTCGGGATCTCGGCGAAGAATATGAAGCCGAAGACGATCCCCCAGACCAGAACAACATAGTGGACGGGCGCTAGCCGCGCCGCTTCCGCACGTGCGAACGCCTGCGTCAACAACGTATGGCCGGCCACTCCGAGTGCACCGATGACGAGAAATATCCCCAGGTGCTCAAGTGACGGGGGCTGCCATACGGCGAAGGCCGGCAGGGCAAGCAGTACGGCAGGGCCGAGGTTCTGGAAGAGGACAATCGTCGGCAGCGGATCGACCTGCGCGCGGGCGCGCAGCAGCACCATGGCGAGGGCGTATGTCATTGCGGAGATGAGTACGGCGCCGGCACCGAGTAGCATGTCGGTGCTGACGGCACCGCCGGTGCCGAGGCGGCCCGAGATGATCACCGTCATGCCGGCGATGCCTGCGGCGAGGGCGACGGCGATTTTGGCGTCGAAGCGCTCGCCGAGCAGCAGAACGCCGAAGAGAGCCATGAACAAAGGAGAGACGAACGACAGCGCCATCGCCTCGGCCATCGCAAGCTTGGAGAGCGCATAGAAGAATGAGACCGCCGTTATAACGACGAGCACCGACCTTAGAACGTTGTAGCGAATGGTTTCTCGCGACGGCCGCGCCGGATTGCGCAGCAGGAACAGCCCCACCGCGAACAGACTGCCCATGGCGAAGCGCATGAAGGCGATCTGAAAGGTGGCATAGTGCGGCGTCAGTGACTTGATGCAGGCGTCCATGAAGGTGAGAGCACCTTCAGCGAAGACAGCGAGCAGAACTGCACGCCGAATGGACTGCCCGCGCTCCTTCAGAACTTCCACTGCCGCGCCTTCGAGACGAGGAAGTCGCGGAATACCTGCACTTTCTTGGCCGTCTTCAGTTCTTCCGGATAGCAGAAGAAAATCTGCATGTTCGGGAGCTCGACGCCGCGCAACACGGGTACGAGATCGGTCTCTTCGTCGGTGAGGTAGTCGGGGATCAGGCCGACGCCCAGGCCGCCACGGATGGCGTATTTCATGGCGAGAACACTGTTCGCCTTGAAGGCGGGAACACGTGGCTCCTTGCCTTCACGACCCGCGATTTCCAACCAGCGGATAGCGGAGAGATGCGGCTGCGGCGTGCCGGAGTAGGACACGATGCGGTGGTTCTCGATTTCGTCGAGCGTCTGGGGCGCGCCGTGTTTCTTGACGTACTGGGTCGAAGCGTAGGCGTGGATCTGCATCGTAAACAGCGGGCGGCGGATGAGATCGGGCTGTTGGGGTTCGCTCGACCAGATCGCGACGTCGGCTGCCCGCATCGAAATATCGATCTGGCCGTCGCTGAGGACGAGTTCGACGCGAATGTCAGGGTAGAGGTCGAGGAATTCGCGCAGGCGCTGGGTGATCCAGACGGTGCCGAGGCCGGTTGGCGCGGTGACTCGCAGGTCTCCGGTCGGCTTTGTGGTGGTATCCGACAGAAGCGTCTCGGCCGTCGACAGCTTGGTGAGGATTTCGTTGGCGGTCCGGAACAGCATGTCGCCCTGCTCGGTCAGGACGAGACCGCGCGCGTGACGATGGAAGAGGGCTACTTTGAGGTCTTTCTCGAGGGCCGAAACCTGGCGGCTGACGGCCGACTGGCTCATACGGAGCGTTTCTCCCGCATGGGTGAAGCTCCCTGCCTCAGCCGCCGCGTGGAAAATCCTCAGCTTATCCCAGTCCATACCCGTTCCTCCGCAGCGCATGCATGCCTTCGCCGCGTCCCGAGCCGGGAGGTGAAGGCTGCGTTGCTGCAAGTTGTCGCAGTCGTGACGGATTTGCCGGGCACTCCCGGTCTCTGTTATGCGTTGACAGCATAGCGTGATCGAATGGCGCCGCAAGGGTCTGCTGATAGTTTTTTGAAACTTCAAGCATCATAACAGTCTGATATGTCATGCATTTGATCGCGAAATGCGAACTGTTGCGACGGATGGCAAGAAGGTGCCGAGAAATCAAAATGATGCTGGCCGAACCTCAGCAATGCACAGGCGACAGATCATGACGAAGGTCGTTCGGCTGCGCCTGGTAATGTGGATGTTGGCGACTGTCGCGGCTGTTGTGGCAATTTACCTGATGACAAGGCCGCCACTGGTGAGCGGTTCGCTGCCCGGCTTGGAGATCAGTGGCGTTGCGCAAGTCGGTGGACCGTTCGAACTCACCGATCAGTCAGGAAATTTAATTAAAGACAAAGACTTGCTTCGGAATGGCGGCGTCATCACGTTCGGCTGGACGGGCGATCCGGATCTCACGCCAGCCTTGCTCCAGGTGCTTTCGGCGGCGCTCTCGTTGAATACTTTCGGGGACAGGAAGCCGGCCGCCGTCTTTGTCACACTCGATCCAGAGCGCGACCGCCCGGAACGGCTTTTTGACTACCTCAAGGCGTTTCATCCGACGTTGGTGGGATTGACCGGCTCTCCCACGGAAATAAACAATCTCGCGTCCGCGTACAAACTCTACTGGAAGCGGATTGCGGATGGGGCGTTGCCGGGGGGGTACAGCATAGACTTTGCTGCTCTCTATTATGTCATGGGGCCTGGCGGGGTCTTCTTGGGCGTCGTGCCCTACACGACCGAGGTTGTTGAACTAGCCAAGGAAATAGGCATTTTGTTGAAGAGGTGACGACGCTTTAACCAAATGGCGAATCGCGGCACCTTGAAGTCAATGACTGTCGTGTAACGTCGGTGTGCAGAAATCTGGTGCGGCGCAGCGAGATCAGGGGACAGTCTCGCAGTCGTTCGCATCCCGCCCTTCAGACAATTCCGGGGGAATAGGCGCTTGTACTACCAGATCTTCGAGATGACGCATGCGGCCTTCAAACCCGCGCGGGCTTTGGCCGACAGCTGCCGGATGGTATTGCAGCATCCGTTCAACCCGCTTTCACATACGCCGGCCGGCCGCAGCGCCGCCGCTGCCTGCGAAGTGTTCGAGCGGACTACCCGCCGCTACGGCAAGCCCGCATTCGATCTGCCGACTACGATCATCGACGGTGAGACCGTCAACGTGACCGAGGAGGTTGTCTGGGAAAAGCCGTTCTGCCGCCTCATCCATTTTAAGCGCGATATCGATACCGCGAAGCTCGGCTATCAACCGAAGCTGCTACTCGTTGCGCCGATGTCTGGGCATTTCGCGACCTTGCTGCGTGGAACGGTCGAAACGTTCCTGCCGGATCACGAAGTCTACATCACCGATTGGACTGACGCGCGTGACGTGCCGATCATCGGCGGTTCATTCGATCTCGACGACTACGTCGACTACATGGCCGACATCTTCCGTCACTTTGGCGGCGACCTGCACGTCTTCTCGGTGTGTCAGCCATCTGTGCCTGTCATGGCGGCGATCGCTACGATGGAAGCGAACGGCGACCCGAATGTTCCGCATTCGGTGGTCTTGGCCGGTGGTCCGATCGATACGCGCGTCTCGCCGACAGTCGTGAACCAACTCGCCGAGAAGAAGGGCGTGGATTGGTTCCGCCGCAACGTCATTCATTCGGTGCCTTGGCCGAGCCTCGGTTTCGGACGCAAAGTGTATCCTGGGTTCCTGCAGCTGACCGGGTTCATGACGATGAACCTCGATCGTCACATGAAGGCGCACAAGGACCTGTTTTTCCATCTCGTCGATGGTGACGGCGACAATGCCGAGAAACACCGCGAGTTCTATGACGAATACTTGGCTGTCATGGATCTGACGGCTGAGTTTTATCTCCAGACTATCGAGTCCGTGTTTGTGGAACATCGTCTGCCGCGTGGCGTGATGATGCACCGGAACCAGAAAGTCGATCTCAGCAAGATCAAGACGATCGGGCTGATGACGGTCGAGGGCGAGAAGGACGATATCACCGGCATCGGCCAATGCAGTGCTGCGCTCGATCTCTGCACGGGTATTCCGACCGAAAACAAGCAGCATTTCGAATGCCCGAAAGTCGGCCACTACGGCATCTTCAACGGCTCGCGGTTCCGCAGCGAGATTGCGCCGCGCATGCGCCATTTCTTCCGGCGTTTCGATCCGATTACGGCCTCCGATACGGCTCGGGATTACAAGCCTGCATTGGCAGTGGTTGCCAAGGGGGCCGGAACTGGAACACCGACACGCGGTCAGGCAGACCATGACCGGGAGGCGTTCTCGTTTCCTCGCCCCGTTGATGATGCCGAGCCACAGCAGGCCATTGCCTCGCCAGTGACTAAGATGAGCGAACAGCGGCCCGCAACCGTGACGGACACCGCCCCGATCGGGATGGCGATGACGACGTCGGCGCTGCGGTTTTGGAGCATGACCGGCCTCGCCATGTTCGATGGCTTTCAGCGGTCGATGACGCCGTCGCCGGTATCGAAGCCGGAACGGCGGGGTTGATTGGCCTCAGACCTTCGGGTCTGCGTGTTGAAGTCCCGCTCAGACACGTGTCTGGCTCGACACAGGACCCGCACAATTCGTTGTGCGGGTTTTGTCTTACGTTAGCGGCACGTTGTGGTCGCCACATTCCAACCTTAGTGTTTGTCGAACTGCTTCGTGAACCGATGCTCGCCACGCGCGTTGTGGCGTTAGCGGTATAGCGGATCACGAAGCATCGTGGCGCCTCGTGCTAACGCGGGGCGGGCGAAGAGGGCACGATGGGGAAGGCGTCTCAGACAAGTTCGCGGTCCACTCCGCGGGAGCGCATGCGGCCGAAAAGCCGTACCAGTGCCCTTGCGATCAGCGGGCTCGATGCGGAAGTCGAGGTGCGGCGCCATCCGTCGGCGCGGCGTTTGACATTGCGGGTGAGCCAGACCCGCCGTTCGGTCATCGTCACGGTGCCGACGCGCTGCCGCATCGACGAAGCCAATTTATTCGTCCATCGCAATCTGGCGTGGGTTCGCGAGCGCCTCGGCAAGCTGCCGCATCTCGTGCCGCTGGCCGATGGATCGGTGCTGCCGTTGCGGGGCGTTCCACACACTGTGATGTTTTCGCGCCGGGACAGTGGGCCTGTCGTCGTCGTGCGCGTGACGGGCGATCAAGCGGTCATCGACGTGAGAGGCCGGGCAGAGCATTGTTCGCGGCGGTTGCGCGATTGGCTTCGCGAAGAAGCAATGCGCGACCTCGACGAGCGGGTGTCGTTCCATGCGAAGCAACTTGGGCTGTCGCCGCGGCGGCTTTCACTGCGCGACCAGACGAGCCGATGGGGGTCATGCTCGTCGAGGGGCGTGCTGTCGTTCTCGTGGCGGCTTATACTCGCGCCGCCGTTTGTGCTCGACTATGTCGCTGCCCACGAGGTGGCCCACCTCGAGGAGATGAACCACGGGCCGCGCTTTTGGGCCTTGGTGCGACAGACATTCCCGGAGATGGATCCGGCAAGGCTGTGGCTCAGGCAGTATGGGCTTCAGCTTTACAGGTACGATGCTATTCCCGCAGAGCGGCCATCAGCGCCGGCCGCCTGAGCGGCTCGGCACTAGCTGCAGGCAATTTTCAATCCAGGTCCTGTCCGAGGCGGGTTTCGCAATTGGTGGAACTTGGCTATGACGGCGCTTGAAAGTGCCAATTGTCGAGAGAGTCGGCACCCCAGCCTAGAGAGGCCTGCCTGATGCGCGCTTCCGTCGTCGTTTTTCCCGGCACCAATCGCGAGCGCGACATCGCGGACGTGCTTGCGGCAGTTTTGGGCAGGCCGACGCAGATGGTTTGGCACGGCGAGGCCTCTTTGCCGCAAAGCGATGTGATCGTGCTGCCTGGCGGGTTCAGCTACGGCGACTATCTGCGGTGCGGTGCCATGGCCGCGCATTCGCCGATCATGCGCGACGTCATCGCGAAGGCGAAGGCGGGTGTGCCGGTACTCGGCGTCTGCAATGGGTTCCAGATCCTTTGCGAGACCGGTCTGCTGCCGGGCGTGTTGCAGCGGAACGCATCGCTCAAGTTCATCTGCAAGGACGTGTGGCTCAAGGTCGAGAGCACGAAAACGGTCTTCACTAACAAATACCGCCAGGGCGAAATCGCGCAAATGATTTGCGCGCACGGAGACGGCAACTATTTCGCCGACAAGGACACGCTCGACCGTCTCGAGGGCGAGGGCCGGGTCGTGTTCCGTTATGCCGATCGCAACGGCAACGTCACTCCAGAAGCGAATGCGAACGGCGCACAGCGCAATATCGCCGGGATCGCCGATGCAACGGGCCGGATCGTCGGCTTGATGCCGCATCCCGAGAACGCCGCAGAAGTCGCGCTCGGGTCGATCGATGGCCGGAAGATGTTCGAGAGCTTGCTCGAAGCGGTGGCGGCGTAACGGCTTACTGTCTGGGCTGAGCTACGGCGATGCCGGTCAACTCAGTGAGGCGCGGCGCGAGCCAGGGTGATGCCGCCAGGATGTGATTGCCTTCGGTCAGTGCGTTGCCTTCGAAGAAATCGCTGGCCACGCCGCCAGCCTCGGTCACCATCAACAGCGCGGCCGCGACGTCCCAGGAATTGATATAGCGCTCGACGTAACCGTCGATCTCGCCGGTCGCCACTTGCGCGACGCCGAGCGAGCCGGAGCCGGAGCGGCGTGATTCGATGCCGTTGGTCATTACGGTTCGCACGAGATCGATATAGAGATCGAGGGGGCGCTTGGTCGAACAGCCGACTTCGACTAGAGGCGCTGCATCGTAGGCCTTGTGGCTGACCGCCAGGCGCTGGCCGTTCCGGGTCGCGCCGTGGCTGCGACGGGCGAGATACATCTCGCCGGTTTGCGGCGCGAAAATCAGCCCCAGTTCCATGCGGCCCGCGACCATCAGGCCGAGCGACACACACCATCGCGGATTGCGGTGGAAGTAATTGTATGTGCCGTCGATGGGGTCGACGATCCACAGCAGATCCTTCGACGAGCCGCCGCCAAACTCCTCGCCGAGAACGCTGTCGCCGAATTCGCGGGTGAGGCGGGCAACGATCAGTTCTTCGACGGCTTTGTCGGCGGCGGTCGCGAAATCGCGCACACCTTTCATCTCGACGCCTGCCTCAGCGGGAGCGCGTTGCATGGTGAGGGCAAGCGCGCCCGCCTCGCGGACGAGCGCTTCGGCGAAGGCGAAGCGCCGTGACAGGTCGTGATCGTTCACTTCGACGCCTTCTTTGCCTTGGTCGCCGGAGCCTTAGCGGCCGACTTTGCCGGGGCCGGTGCGAGGTTCGGGACCGGACGAGCTGTTGCCGGGTCGGCTGCGAGGGCGCGTTCGAGCGCCATGGCAATCGCGAAGACCCGACGGTCCGAGCCGCGCGGACCGATGACTTGAATGCCGAACGGCATGCCCTTTTCATCGACGCCGCAGGGAATTGCGGCGGCACAGCAAAGCGCCATCGTCGGGATATAGGAGATCGACAGCCACGTCATATAGGTCGGCAGTTTTTGGCCGTTGATCTCGTCGATGAAGAGCTGCGAATGCGGGAACGGCGAGACCGAGGCGGCCGGCGCGATGAGGATGTCGTAGTCGTCGAAGAAGGCGTGCCAGCGCTTCATGAATTTGTGCTGCTCGACATAGCCGCGAGCGATCTCCGGCATGGTCAGCTTGAGACCGCGCTCGGTGTTGTCGATGACGTTGCGGTCGAGGAGATCGCGATGCTTGGCGAGCTTCTCGTGGTGTCCGACGGCGAACGACACGCCGCGGTGAATTTCGAACACCTCGTGGCCGCCTGACGAGTCAGGTGTTTTTTCGTCGACGTCGAGGAAGAGCTTGCCGAAGCGGCTGACGCGATCCTTGAAGACCTTGCGGATCATGTTGTCGATCGGGGCGATGCCGAAGTCGGGCGTCACGGCGGCGCGGACCATGGCGAGATCGGCGTCCTCCAGGCGATCCGGCCAGTCATACGCGTCCATCGATGAGAACGGGTCGGCGCGATCGACCGAGACATGCGCTTTCATCAGGAGATAAGCGTCTTCGAGGGTGCGGCCCATGGGACCGATGACGCCCCAGGGGATAAGTCCCGACATTTTGTCCGGGCTCGGGATCAGGCCCGGCGACGTGCGGAAACCGGAGACACCGCAGAACGCGGCCGGCGTCCGCGAGGAGCCGCCGTAGTCCGAGCCGGTCGCGAGCGGCATCATGTCGAGGGCAAGTGCAACGGCGGTACCGCCTGAAGAACCGGCGGGTGTCAGGGCCGGATTGAACGGGTTGCCGGTCGCGCCATAGACGCGGTTAGTGGTATTGGCGCCGGCGCCGAACTCGGGCGAATTCGTTTTGCAGAAGGGGATGCCGCCGGCGACGCGGATGTTCGAGACCGTGAGATCGTCGGCTTCGGGGATGTGGTCCTTGAAGATGAGCGAGCCCCAGGTGGAGCGTAGGCCCTCGACGGGGTTCAAGTCCTTAATGCCGACGGGAAGTCCATGGATGCAATCGAGCATGCCGCCGTTCATGACGAGTTGCTCGGCTTCTTTCGCCATCTTCATCGCCATATCTTCGTCGAGGGCGACGACGGCGTTGACGGCCGGGTTCACGGCGGCGATGCGCTTCAAGCAGCTTTGCATCAGCTCGACCGGCGAGAGCTTCTTGCGGCCGATGAGGCGGCGGGCTTCGACGGCCGAGAGGTGGCATGGGTCTGTGGTGTTCGTCACGGCAGGTTCTCCCAAGTCAAATGCAAAAGTCAGTCGCGCGTGCGCTCAGCCGAGCGAGCGGATCACGAGATAAATTCCCAAGGCTAGAAGGCCGGCAAAGAAGCAGGTTCGGAACGTGGCAGGTGACAGCCGTTGCCGCAAGGCTTGGCCGACGGCCATGCCGCAAGCGGCCGCGGCCAAGGCTGCGAGTGCTGACGCCGACCAGAACGATGCTGCGCCAATGTCGCGACCGACGTTCACCGCCAGGGCGATCGTCGACACCGTGAATGCGAGCCCAAGCGCTTGTACAAGCTCTTCCTTCTCCAAGCCGATGCTCTGGAGGAAGGGGACAGCCGGCAGTACGAACACGCCGGTTGCTGCCGTGATCAGTCCGGTCAGTGCGCCTGCGACGACACCGATTGGCCGTTCGAGCGTCGAGGGCACGATCAGCGTCACGCTGCGCAATCCCAAGGCCGCATAGACGACGAGAGCCGCGCCCAGTAGCAGCGTGTTCGTGCGGGCATTGGTTTGCGTCATTAATCCGCTGCCCATCCAGGTGCCGGCACAGACCGCCAGCATCATCGGCCAGAGACGGCTGATGACAGAGGCGAGCGAACCGCCGGCGATCATCTGCCAAATGTTGGTCACGAACGAGGGTAGAATGAGGATGGCTGCTGCCTCGAGAGGCGGCATGACGATGGCGAGCAGTCCCATGGATATTGTCGGCAGGCCGAGCCCGATGACGCCCTTGACCAGACCGGCCAAGATGAAGACGGCGGCGACGAAGACTGCGGGCCCCTCGAACATGATCCGCTTTCATCAGCGGGGCGTTTCGCCCGAGCCTAGATCCCAGTAGAGGCCCGCCATCAGGGCTGCTGCGCTCTCCATGACCGGCAACAGGACATGTTCGTCCGGCGCGTGTTGCGAGCAACCGGCGTAGGAGTGCGGGATCCACACGGTCGGGAGGCCGAGAATGTCCTGGAAGGCGTCGTTCGGTACGCCGCCGCCGGTCGATGGGATGATGGCCGGCTTGTGGTTCGGCATCGTCGTTTCGAAGGACTTCCTGACCCAGAGGGCCCAGGGGTGATCAGGCTCGGTACGCGTCGCGGGGAACTTGCCGACGCCTTCCGGCTGTTCGATCCGGACCATGGTGAGGCCTTGTTGGTCGAGGTGGCGGCGCAGGCTTGGCAGGACATCGTCTGTCGGCGTGCCAACGACGAATCTCAATTGGCAGCGCGCGCGCGCGAATCCGGCAATCGCGTTCACCGGCGCCTCAGGCCGGCCAGCGATCATGGCGAGAACGCAGAACGAATTCCACGCATAGACTTTTTCAGGTCCGGTCAGGCCCGGCTCGCCCCACCACGTTTCGATTTCGGGGGCGTCGTCGCCGGCTTCGATGGTGACGTCGGCAAGCGCCTCGCGGATGGCGGGTGAGATCGGCGGCGGCATCCACGACCGCAGGCGGAGGCCACCGCGCGGACCGGTAATCGAGGCGATGGCGTGGGAAAGAATGATGGCCGGGTCAGCGATGAGGCCGCCCCAGTTGCCGGAGTGGTGCGCGCCGTCGCGCAATTCGCAAACCAGATCGAATGTGATGCCGCCGCGATTGCCGAGCACGATGGTCGGCCGATCCGGACTGGCACGGGGGCCGTCCGACGCGACCAACAAGGTCGCGGCGAAGTCCGGCTTATTGTCTTCGACGACTTTGTGGAGACCGGCGGAGCCTGCTTCTTCCGCCATTTCGATAATGTACTTGCAGTTGAAGCCGAGCTTGCCGCCGCGCTCTTTCATGACGGCTTCGAGTGCTGCCATGTTGAGTGTGTGCTGGCATTTGTTGTCGGCGGTGCCGCGGCCGTAGAGCTTTTGGCCGTCGCGGGCGAGAACCCAGGGGCCTTTGCCTTTGGTCCAGAGTGCGTCCTGGCCGCGAATGACGTCGCCGTGGCCATAGCCGAGAACAGTCGGCAATGCAGGATCTTCGATGCGGGTTGCCAGCAGAACGGGGGCTTGGCCTTTGACTGGGTTTGGATAGGCCTTGCAGGTGAAGCCGAGTTTTTCGAACGAGGGGACCATCTCGTCGTTGATATAGCGCTCGAGTTCCGGGAGGCTTGCCGGCAGGGCCTGGCTTTCCGTGCGAATGGCGACACGGCGCGCCAAATCGGCTTCGAACGCGCCCTCGGTTACGTAAGCCCGCGCGCGCGATACGGCACCCGCTCGGGAGCCTTTCTGGTCCGTCATATTCACCCCGTCCGACGTGTAAGGTTCCGTGCGACCGAAACATGCCGTCGCGAGGGGTGCAAGGTTGAAAAAACGCGTAGCAGGCCCTGCTCAGCGAAGGCCATCTTCAGGGAAAGCCTTGAGGATGCGGAGCAGAATCTCGATCAGGCTCAAGCTATCGTAGTCGTCCTTGTGGAGGGTTTCGAAGGCGCCGAGTTGCATGATGAGAGAGCGGCGTTCCCGCGTCATCATCCCCGACACGACCACGATGGGGCCGGCGTAGCCGATTTTGCGGATGGCAGGCATCGTGACAGTGGCACTACCCGAATGGCCGAGCCGGTCGTCCAGGAAAACTAGGTCAGGCCGGGTTGCGACCCACTTCTTATGCAACGCGTTCAGGTTGCGGGCGATGTCGAGGTCGATTTCGCGGCCAAGAATCTTGCGAAGATTGCTTGCCAATACGTCTGCATCGAACTGGTCGTCGTCGACGATTTGAATTCGCCGGAAGCTTGCCACTTCTCCAAGGCGCTTGGCCAGGCGGCTACGCTTTTGGAGATAGTCTCTGCCAGTTGGATCAGAGGATGAACTTGCCATCATTGCCTCACCTCCGATTCAGATGCTCTGGGCGGCCAACCAGAAGGTCGATCGTCTGGTACGGCGCTAAACTCATGTGTTTCCCAGTAATTCATGCTGGACCGGTGCATGGTTTGAGGCGTAACCGACTCAGATCAGTTGATTTGCGTTCGGTGTGACGTAACTGATGTTCGTAGAGTGATGGAATGAATGAAGCTGTGACGTCGTTTATCGCCTTTCAGTCGCGGCGCCAGTTCTTCATCCGCATGTGGACAACTGCTCCAGGCCCATCATTCCGGCATGCTGTGGCCGTATGGTGCGGCCGGAAAAATGCGGAGGGACATGATTTTGGCTGACGCGGCGCGACCCAATCGCAACGGCGGCAATGTCGCGGAGTTTTCGGTCTCGGAACTTTCTTCCGCGGTGAAGAAGACGCTCGAGGGGACGTTCGGCTACGTGCGCCTTCGCGGTGAGATTTCGGGCTACCGTGGCCCGCATGCGTCGGGCCATTGCTACTTCGCGCTCAAGGACGACAAGTCGAAGATCGAGGCCGTGATCTGGCGCGGCGTCTTCAGCGCGCTCAGGTTCAAACCGGAAGAGGGCATGGAAGTCATCGCGACCGGCAAGGTCACGACGTACCCTGGCTCATCCAAGTATCAGATCGTCATCGATGCGCTCGAACCCGCGGGTGCAGGTGCGCTCATGGCGCTGCTCGAGGAGCGGAAGCGGAAGCTCGGTGCCGAGGGTCTCTTCGACGAGCAGCGCAAGCAACTTTTGCCGTTCCTGCCGCGGGTCGTCGGCATCGTGACATCGCCAACGGGTGCGGTCATCCGCGATATGATGCATGGCTTCGAGGAACGGTTTCCGACGCGCGTACTGGTGTGGCCGGTCCGGGTGCAAGGCGAGACCTGCGCGGCGGAGGTAGCGGCGGCCATTCGCGGTTTCAATGCGCTGCCGGTGGGCGGCCGGATACCGCGGCCCGACGTACTAATCGTTGCGCGCGGCGGTGGCAGCCTTGAGGATCTGTGGGGGTTCAACGAAGAGATCGTCGTCAGGGCCGCGGCGGAGTCTACCATTCCGCTGATCTCGGCGGTCGGTCACGAGACGGACTGGACTTTGATCGATCTCGCGGCGGACGCGCGTGCCCCGACGCCGACCAAGGCTGCCGAATGGGCGGTGCCCAAGTATTCCGAACTCCTTGAACAGACCGCCAAGCTATCGGACCGGCTGCATGTCGGTATTCGCCGGTCGCTCGAAAGCCGCCGCACGGCCTATCGCGCGGCGGCGCGTGGGTTGCCGCGACTACAGGATCTCGTCGCTCTACCGCGCCAACGGCTCGATGCTACTGCACAGCGGCTCGATCGCAGCCTGATGTCACAGACGGCGTTGCACGAGCGCCGGTTCGGAGGCCTTGCGCCGCGGCTGAGGCTCGACCTCATTCGGCTGCGCATCGAGCGTGGCGAGCAGCGGTTGTCGCAACTCGGCGATCGAAAGGCTGCGGCGCTGGGTCGCTTCGCCGTAACGCTCCGACGGCGGCAGGAGCGAGCCGCGACACGTCTTTCGCCGCAGCTGATCGTCAACCGGATCGAGCGGTGCGAGCGCGCGGTGCGGCAGTTGAGCGACCGTAAGGTCGCCGCACTCGGCCGGTTTGCTGTCGTGCTGAGGCGCCGGCAGGAGCGGTCGGCAACCCGCCTCTCGCCACAACTCGTCGCACGTCGGTTGGAGCGGTGGCGTCAGACACTCGATGGGCAAAGCAAGATGCTCGTCGCGCTCAGCTACCAGAGTGTGTTGAGCCGTGGATATGCCGTGGTGCGTGACGAGGCGGGGCGGATGGTGAGGTCTGCAGGTCAAGTGAGTGCCGGCATGGCCCTGGATATCGAGGTTGCCGACGGGCATGTGGCCGCGTCGGCATTGAGTGATGGTACACCGGGCGAGCCCCGCAAGGTTGCGGCGCGTGCGCAGGCCGCGCGTTCGCCGGCCGGGCCGAAGGTCAGGGCACCCTCGCGCAAGGGTGGCGACGGTGAGGGCGGGCCGCAGGGCTCGCTGTTCTAGTTTATGTGGCCCCCGCATTTCCGGCGCCGGGCAAATTCTGGGGGAACGCATGGGCACGCTGACGCTGGAGCACGTCTTCACGCCGCTCGACTTATTGGCGCTCGGGTATTTCCTGGCGACGATGCTGATCTACCGGTTGGTCGCTGGCCCGAAGGGATGGAACGACCGGAGCCTTGTCGGCGCGATCCAGCAACAGCGCGTGCAATGGATGCAGAACATGTGTCATCGCGGCGATCACCGGACGATGGACGTGATCCTGCTGAACAGTCTTGCGCAGGGTAACGCGTTCTTCGCCTCGACGACGGCGATCGCGATCGGTGGTCTCGCGGCGATCATGGGCTCTGGCGAGAAGGCGCAGGCGGTGCTCGACCGGTTGCCCTATGTGCAGGTGTCCAATCCGATCCTTTGGGAAGTGAAGATCTTTCTGATCATGGCGATCTTCATCTTCGCGTTCTTCAAGTTCGCCTGGGCGTTCCGGCTCGGTCACTACACCGCGATCATGATCGGGGCGACGCCGCTGCTGCCGAAGGAGGGGGCGAGCGAGGATCAGACGTCGGCTTGCCATTCGCATGCGCTCAGAACGGCAAAAATTGCGGGGCTTGCGGCTGACCACGGCAACGGCGGGTTGCGGTCGTTCTACTATGCGATTGCCGCCATGGCCTGGTTCTTTCATCCGATTGCATTCGCCGTCGCGACGACCTGGGTCCTCGCCATTCTCGTCCGGCGCGACTTCTTCTCGCGTTCGCGGCGCCTGATCGCGGGCGAGTAACGTCTATTCGTTAACGCGCAGGTTTTGCAGACAGCCATGAACGGTGGCATGGTCCGCGGCGATTTTAACGCCTCGGACACAGGACCACACATGCGCTCGTATCATTTTCCCGGCCGATCCCCGACCGTCACGCGACAGGCGATGGCGGCGACCGCGCATCCGCTTGCGACACTCGCAGCCGTCGAATGCCTTCGTCAGGGCGGTAACGCCATTGACGCGGCTATCACGGCGACGGCGTTGCTCTGTGTCATCGAGCCGGCGATGACCGGGATCGGCGGCGATTGCTTCGTGCTGATGCACAAGCCCGGCTCGGCCAAGAATGGGGGGCTGATCGCTTACAACGGGTCTGGGCGTGCGCCGGCTGCGGCTCATCTCGGCTGGTATCAGAAGCAGGGGATCAAGACGATCGAGGCGACGACGCCGCACGCGGTCACCGTGCCTGGCGCGATCGATGCCTGGGACCGGCTGCTGAAGGACCACGGCACGCGGTCGCTCGGCCAAGTTCTCGCACCGGCGATCGACGCGGCCGATAGAGGCTTTGCGGTGGCGCCGCGCGTCGCCCACGACTGGAAGGGTCTCAAGTCGAAGATCGATCTCCATGCCGGCGCGCGCGAGCATCTACTGATCGGTGGCCGTGTCCCGCAGGTGGGCGACATCGTGCGGTTCCCCGCACTCGCAAAGACGTTGCGGGCGATCGCGGACAAGGGGCGGGATGCCTTCTATGGCGGCGAGATCGCAGCCGACATGGTTGCGGAGCTGAAGGCGCTCGGCGGACTTCATACAGAGGCGGACTTCGCGGCGCAGAAGGGCGAGTACGTCGAGCCGATCGGGGTGCCCTATCGCGGCGTCACGCTGCATGAGCTGCCGCCCAACAATCAGGGTATTGTCGCATTGATAATGCTGCGGATTTTAGATCGCATGGGGTCTCTCGGCGACGATCCGGCGGGGACCGAGCGGTGGCATGTGATGCTCGAGGCGGCCCGCCTTGCCTACGCCGCACGCGATGCCTTCGTCGCCGACCCGCAGCATATGAAAGTGTCGTCGAGTTACATGCTGTCGGACGCGTTCATCGACGCTCTCGTCCCGCGCATCGACCGCAAGAAGCGTGTCGCCGACCTTGGGCCGATCCCGCATCCGGCCGGTACCGATACGACCTATCTCACCGTCGTCGATCAGAACGGCATGGCCGTCTCGTTCATCAACTCCCTCTTCGCGGGCTTCGGTTCGGGCATCGTCACGAGCAAGACCGGCATCGTGCTCCAGAACCGTGGCGGCGGGTTCGTGCTTACGGACGGTCACGCCAATGCGATTGCCCCCGGCAAGCGTCCGCTTCACACGCTCGTTCCCGCGATGGCGATGAAAGATGGAAAGCCATGGCTGTCGTTCGGCGTCATGGGTGGTCATTTGCAGCCTGCCGGGCACGCGTTCGTGCTCACCAACCGGCTCGATTACGGTATGGATCTGCAAGAGGCTGTGGATTTTCCACGCATCTTCTTCGAAGCGGGCGAGACCTTGGTCGAAGAAAGTGTCGCGCAAAAAACGCGCGATGGTCTCACCGCAATGGGTCATCGCATCGCCGTTCGCCCCGATCCTTGGGGTGGCGCGCAGATGATCGAGATGGATCATGCGAAGGGTGTTCTGATCGGTGCGTCCGACCCGCGGAAGGATGGCGCGGCGCTCGGGTTCTGATCGCTGTGATGGCCAAGAAACGCCTGCGCTGCAGGCGTTTTTTGTTTGTGCCGTCCTCTTCGAGACGATCCAGTGTGCGGCAACTCGAGACGGTATCTCATGATGTGCTTCGACGCGATCACAGACGCCGCTTGCGACCAATCACACGCTGCTGCGTTGTGCCGAAGTGAAACAATGCGGCGTGGATGACATGATCGAGAGAGGCGCGTGAGTGCCCGCGTTCGAACGGCGACGCGACGCACGTTCGCGTCGCTTCGCCTCTAGTCTTTGTCAATACAATGTCGTACATCCAACGCATCTGCCTGCGAGATCGATCGCCACTCGCGACATAAATGCGACGGCGATCGTCATAGACCTCAGATCAACGCGCGTGCAGGAGCGCACTGTCGAAGTCAGGAATGTTTCATGGCGAAGAAAGCTGCTGCGAAGAAGGCCCCGGCGAAGAAGGCTGCTGCAAAGAAGCCCGCGAAGAAGGCCGCGAAGAAGCGCTAAACTCCAAGACGAAGAACGTTGCTGGAGATGCCTCCCGTGAGATCATTCACTCGTAAGCGTTTAGGATCAGGTCGCCCGGGGCGCATCTCGCGCACGTACAATGCCTCGGGGGTTGTGGTGACGACCCTCGCTCTTCTTCTAGCTTCGTCGATGGCGGCGGATGCCAAAGTGTCGGTCACCAATCGCGACACAAAAGACCACAAGATCACGATCATCATCGAGGGGCAGGCCAACCAGGACCAGGTCCTGAAGCCGGATCAGGTGATTGAACCGATCTGCGATAAAGGCTGCATCCTCCGCCTCAACGAAAGCGAAGACGACGAATATCAGCTCGAACCGAACGACGTCGTGTCGATCGAGGACGGGTATCTCTACTACGACAATGAGCCGGCCGAAGAAGCGCCGGCTGCGAAGCCGGACGAGCCGAAGCCGGAGCCGAAGACGGCGCCCAAGGGCTAGCCGACCAGCACAGGCGGCGCGTTCAAGCTTGAAAAATCAGGATTTTGGCGGATCAAAGCGGCGATGGAATGCCGCTTTGAGGGCGACGTCGAGGTCGGACATCGTAACGGGCAAGCCGAGGTCAACGAGGCTCGTCACGCCGTGCTCGCGGATGCCGCAGGGTACGATACCGTCGAAGTGCGTGAGATCGGGCTCGACGTTGATCGAGATGCCGTGAAAGCTGATCCAGCGGCGCAGCCGGATGCCGATGGCCGCGATCTTGTCCTCACATCCCGCAAACTTTTCAGGTCGGCGAACCCAAACGCCGACGCGGTCCGGTCTCGTTTCGCCCTTGACGTTGAAGGCGGCGAGCGCGTCGATGACCCAACCTTCAAGTGCTGTCACGAAGGCGCGGACATCGCCGGAGCGCTTTTTCACGTCGAGCATGACGTAGACGACCCGCTGGCCGGGGCCATGATAAGTATATTGCCCGCCGCGACCGGCGTCGTAGACCGGAAAGCGGTTCGGATCGACGAGATCGACTGGCTTGGCACTGGTGCCGGCGGTGTAGAGCGGTGGGTGTTCAAGGAGCCAGACGAGTTCGGGGGCCTGACCGGCGGCGATCGCGGCGACACGTTCTTCCATGACCGCGAGTGCGTCGGGATACGCGACCGGTGTATCGGTTACCCGCCACTCGATCGTGTTTGATGGCTCGATGCCGTGCACGCCAGTTTGTCTCCCTATCGCCACGACCGGTGCCATGGCCGATGCCCAGATGCCAACAAAATAAGAACATAGTGGTTGTCAAACGAGATGGGCTACGGCACAGCATCGATCAAGACCGGGGCGACTCGCCGTCGCTCCCACCCGAGCGGGCCCGCATGACGCGATGACTGACGACAATCGCATAGTTTCCGGCGCCAAGCGCGAACAGGATGCGCTCGAGGCGCATATCCGGCCGCAATCGCTCGACGATTTTACGGGGCAGGCCCAAGCGCGCGCCAATCTACGCGTGTTCATCGAAGCTGCGAAATCGCGCGGCGATGCACTTGATCATGTGTTGTTCGCGGGGCCGCCCGGTCTTGGCAAGACGACGCTTGCGCAGATCATGGCGAAGGAAATGGGTGTTGGCTTCCGCTCCACCTCGGGGCCTGTCATCGCGAAGGCCGGCGATCTCGCCGCGCTGCTCACTAACCTCGAAGAGCGCGACGTGCTCTTCATAGACGAGATCCACCGGCTCAATCCGCAGGTCGAGGAAATCCTCTATCCCGCGATGGAGGACTATCAGCTCGATCTCATCATCGGCGAAGGGCCGGCGGCGCGATCGGTGAAAATCGATCTCGCGAAGTTCACGCTCGTCGGTGCGACGACGCGGGCGGGTTTGCTCACCAACCCGTTGCGCGACCGCTTCGGTATTCCGATCCGGCTCAACTTCTACACGCACGAGGAGTTGGAGCTCATCGTGACGCGGGGCGCGCGCATTCTTGGTGCGCCGATGAATCGCGAGGGGGCGATGGAGATCGCGCGGCGCTCGCGCGGGACGCCGCGTATCGCGGGGCGGTTGCTTCGCCGGGTGCGCGACTTCGCCGCCGTTGCCAAGGAAGCGGTGATCGATGCCGTCGTCGCCGACCGGGCTCTGCGCATGCTCGAAGTCGACAGCGAGGGGCTGGATCAGCTCGATCATCGCTATCTCCGCTGCATCATCGACAATTATGAGGGCGGTCCGGTCGGGATCGAAACGATTTCGGCGGCATTGTCCGAGCCGCGCGACGCGCTCGAAGAAATCGTCGAGCCGTACCTTTTGCAACAGGGCTTCATCGGGCGCACGCCGCGCGGGCGCGTTGCCACGGCGCGGGCCTACAAGCATCTGGGCCTTGAGAAAATGGCCAAGTTTGCCTCGCCGCAGACCAACTTGTTCGACCAGGATCAGGACGACGTTTGAGCCCGCCTCGCCCCCGCCCTCCGCGCACGTTGAAACCTCTGACCGACCGCGGCCGCCGGATCACACGGCGCGGTGTGCTCAAGGGGCTCGGCGCGATGGTTGCGACGGGCTTGGTGACGGCGGGTTACGCCTTCGGGATCGAGCCGCGTTATCGCCTGATCGAGACGGCGTATCGATTGCGGCCTCCCGGATGGACACCGGGATTGAACCTTCGGGTGGCGGTGATCGCCGATGTCCACGCGGCTGAGCCGGTCATGCCGGCTCAGCGCATCGAAGAGATCGTCGCACGGACCAACGCGCTCAACCCCGACCTAACGTTGCTGCTCGGCGACTACATGGCGAGCCACAAGTGGAAGACGCGGACGTTGCCTCCGTCGGAATGGGCTGGATTGTTCACCGCGCTGAAAGCACCGCTCGGCGTGCATGCGGTGCTTGGCAATCACGATTGGTGGGACGATCCGCAGGCCCAACGCACGCGGCGCGGCCCGACCGAGAGCCGCGTGGCGCTCGAGCGTGTCGGCATTCCCGTCTACGAGAACGACGCGGTGCGATTGAGTAAGGGCGGCGTGCCCTTCTGGCTCGCGGGGCTCGGCGATCAGATCTCGTTTCGCCTCGGTCGATGGCCGAACGGGCGCTGGAAGTACCGGGGTGTCGACGATCTTGCCGGTACGCTTGCCAAGATCACCGATGATGCTCCCGTCATTCTGATGGCGCACGAGCCGGATATCTTTCCGAAGGTGCCCGCGCGGGTTTCGCTGACGCTCTCGGGGCATACGCATGGCGGTCAGGTGCGGTTGTTCGGCTACTCGCCTGTCGTGCCGTCGCAGTTCGGCAACCGCTATGCCTATGGCCATGTCGTCGAGGACGGCCGGCATCTCGTGATCTCGGGTGGGCTCGGTTGTTCGATCCTGCCCGTTCGCTTCGGCATACCGCCAGAGATCGTCGTGCTGGAACTCGGTTGAGTTCAGAAGTAAGGAGCAGTCGGCTCGCAAGCATCATCCGTTTTCAGATCATTATCGATTGGACTCAGATAGTGGCCACGTGGCTGTGGCCGGTGCCATTGGCTGTGCATGGAGGATGACTTGTCTATTTACCCGAGGGTTTATGATATTGTCCAACAGCTCCAGCCGGATCTGAAGGCGGGCAACATCGAGCGGCCCCTGGCACTTTTGACCTCACACATGCAAGCTGCCGGCCCTAATCAGTTCGGGATGGTTCTCGATCTGGACTTCACTAATTCGCCTGCGGAAGTCGCTGCGGTATTTCAGGATTTTGTTGCGACCGAGTGCAAGCCGGACAAGCTCAAACTGATCTACACTGAGATCAATGGCTTCACGATCAATCCGGATTGTTGGTTCTTCAATCCGTTCGGGTTCACCGATGGAGCCGTGATCGACACCGAGGATTATGGAGCCTTCGACTTCTTCTCCGGGTCGCACGATGTCGTGCTTACCGGCATGGAATCGCTACAGCACCAGTACGCGGCGGGTTGGCGCGGCGAGCAGACCAGTCAGAGTGTTGAAAAGCAGAAGTTCGACTATTGCCATGATCTCGCAGCGTTGATCGTCGTCTCGAAGTTCCACAAGTTGATGCGGGCCTCGATGGAGATTCTTCGTCCGCGTGTTCCGATTATTGCAGATGGGCACGACAGAGGCTTCGCAGCGCGCGTGTTTGGTTGATCGCAGGACGTTTGGCCAGCCCTGGCGCTCTGCGCCTCTACGGCTTGCGCTCGCCCGGCGCCGCTGCTCCGACCTTGGTGTTGCTGACGGCTTTCGCGAGGCGGCTGAACAGTTCCGCCGAGACGCGGCCGGTCGGGTCGAGGCCGTGGTCCATTTCGAATTCGCGAATGGCGCGTTCGGTTTCTTCGCCGACGCGGCCGTCGACTTTGCCCGGCTGATAGCCGAGGGCTGCGAGCGATTGCTGGACGGTGCGCAGTACGATTTCGGCTTGTTCGGAGCGGACTTTGCCGGTTTCGCTTGCTGGCGCCTTTTCGCCTGATTGGCCGAGTAACAAGCGCTTCAGAAGTTTCTCGGTCGCCTCGCCGGTCAGGGCCATGCGGTTGTCGTGCTCGAACGCCATGATGGCCGCTCGCGTCAGGAGGCCCGGCACGCCATCGACCTGCAAGGGCCCATAGCCGAGAAGCTGGAGTTCCCGTTGGACGGCGCGGATCGTCTCGGATGTGCCTTCGGCGTCGGGTGCCTCGGGGATGACGTCCGGGCTCGCTGCATCGGGCTTCAGCCGTGCGAGGCGAATGGCAGCTTGCGGCGGGACGAGGGCTAGACGCTGGGGACGTTCTTCGACTGTCTTTGCCGCGGATTGCCCTGCTGGGGACGCGGCATCAGCCGAAGCGGCCGATCGCGGCGCTTGCGGAACAATGGTTGCCGCTGGCCTTTGCTGGTCTTGGGCCGAGGGCGGCAATGATGCCTCGGCGGACAGGCGCTTCAGACGTTCGACGGCTGCCTTCTGAGCCGCTTTTTCTGCTGCGAGCTTGCCGGCCGCGGTTGTCGTGGGGCCCGATTGGAACAGCAAAGCGTTCGCCGCGACGCCCGCGCCGAACATGACGAACAATCCGAATGCCGTCCGAGTTTGCCTCGGGGTCATGGTTTCACCTCGAAACGCAAAACAAGGGCGGTTAGCGCCCCGCGCCCGTCGCGATCAGTCTTCGGGGCAAATGGTAAAGCAGAGGTTAAGGACAGCCGATTTGGCTTAATCATGTTGGCTTATGCGGCGGACGCATGTCACATGTTCCGCCACTGCCGCTCGCACGCCCCTCTTGATCACTATCAAAGCCGACCAACATCTGTTTCGCTGATGATGATTGGAAATGAGCGCGGAGGACCCCGGCATGTATAAGAACATTCTCATTGCCACCGATGGATCGGCCTTGGCCGACAAGGCCGTGGAGGCGGGCCTTGCGCTCGCAAAGGCGCTTGGCGGCAAGGTTGCCGTTCTGACGGCGACGGAGCCTTGGACTGCGACGGTATCAGGCGAGATGACGATCGGCTTCCCGGCTGCCGAGTACGATCAAGCCATGGCGGCTCACGCCAAGACAGTTCTCGATCGTGCCACGGCCGCTGCGCAGAAGTCTGGCGTTGCCTGCGAGACCGAGCACGCCAAGGACGCGTTTCCGGCCGAGGCGATCGTCGACGTCGCGAAGCGGCGCGGATGCGATCTGATCGTGATGGCATCGCACGGCCGCCGCGGTGTTTCGCGGATGTTGCTCGGCAGTCAGGCGAACCGCGTGGTCACACACTCCGACATTCCGGTTCTGATCTGCCGTTGAGGCAGCCGTTTACTTGCCGGACCTAGAGATCGATTTGGGGGCGGGCGCTTTGGCAGCGCTGCGCCCCTTGTCTTTTTGCGGTTGTCCGACCGGCTTCAGGCCGCGCCGCACGAGGCTGGCCCACGCCTCTTCGGGTGTGTCGACAATTTCGAACAAGGCAAGATCTGCCTCGGCAATGGTGCCGAACTCGACCATGGCCTGGAAATTGACCACCTTGGTCCAATAGTCCCGGCCGACGAGCACGATCGGCATGACCGGGGCTTTGCTCGTTTGTTGCAGGGTCAGCAGTTCGAACAGCTCGTCCATGGTGCCAAAGCCGCCGGGAAAGACGACGAGAGCGTTGGCGCGCATCGCGAGATGCATCTTGCGCATTGCGAAATAGTGAAATCGAAACGTGAGATCCGGCGTCGTGTAGGCGTTCGGATCCTGTTCGTGCGGGAGCGTGATGTTGAAGCCGATGGTCGGTGCGCCGGCTTCCATGGCACCGCGATTGGCGGCCTCCATGATGCCGGGGCCGCCGCCGGTTGCGATGACGTTGTCGTGGAAACCGCCGTTCCTGGTGATGGCACCGCCGCGTTCAGAGGCGATGCGGCCGAACTCGCGGGCACGGTCGTACCAGACGGCCGATTTAGCGAGGGTTTTGCGAGTGGCTGCCGTCTGGCCAGCAGCGCCAAACGCACCGCTCTTAAGTTGTTCGGGTGAGGGGATGCGAGCGCTGCCGAACACCACGATCGTCGAGCGGATGCCCCAGTCACGGAGCAGGAATTCGGCTTTGGCGTATTCGAGCGCGAAACGGATTGCGCGCATTTCGTCGCGCAGCAGGAAGCCGGTATCCTCGACGGCGAGCTTGTAGCTTGCAGAGGTGCGTTGGGCGGCGTTGTCGGTCATTGAGTTCGTCAGCCGAATTGTTGGCATGGAGATGCGAAGGCGTTGATTCCGATCATAGGGGCAGTGCCACTTCTATGCTTGCTTTCGTTTAGACGCTCAGTAGGGGCTGCCTTCAAGGTGATTGCGATGACAAGGAAGACGTCCTTGGGACTATCCGGGGTGGCGCTTGCGGTGTATCTCGCCGCGCAAGGCGGGGTGCTGGCGCAACCCGTCGGCGACGGCGATGCCGAGCTGGGGCGGCAGGCGGCCGAACGGCTGTGCACCAGCTGTCACGTGACGGAAACGAGTTCGAGCCAGACGGTTCCGGCCGGTGTGCCCACCATGCGCACTATCGCGAACAAGCCCGACCAGACAGCCGAGCGGATCGCCGGCATGCTCATCAATCCGCATCCGCCGATGCCGAACGTGCGGCTCACGCGTGAGGAGATCGACAACATCGTCGCCTATCTTCAGTCGCTGCGCCGGCCGGATCTGAAGCCGCTCAGGCAGGACCCCGGCAACAAGGGGCCTGCCAAGAAGTCTCTTTCACCGGCCTCTTACCGGATACCGTGACGGCCGCTCATGCGGCGCAGACTGGTGCTGGCTTCGATCTGCCTCTAAGAGAGAAGCGTCTTTCTTCTCTCGCGAGTGGCCATGGATATCCTTATCGACCTCGATGGCACGGTGCACGATCCGGCGCCGGGCATCATAGGTTCAGTGCAGTATGCACTTCGCGAACTCGCGTTGCCGGTTCCCCAGCACGAAGATCTGCACTGGGTCATCGGCCCGCCGCTCAGGGTCGTCTTTCCGCAGATCGGCGTGAAGCCCGGCGATGTCGAACGCGCGGTACAACTTTATCGGGTCAATTACCGCAATGGTGCGATGTACGATGCGATCGTCTATGAGGGCATACCGGCGGCGCTCGATGAGTTGAGATCGCTCGGCGCGCGGCTGATCATGGCGACGTCGAAGCCGCATGCGTTTGCAAAGCCGATTATGGAGCGGTTCGGTCTCGCCGGCTGGTTCGCGGCCATTCACGGCGCGGAACTCGATGGTACGAGGGACGACAAGGCCGAACTCATCGCGCATATCATCGCGGAAGAGGGCGTCGACGCGAAACGCGCTGTGATGATCGGTGACCGCAAGTTCGATTGCCTTGGTGCCGGGCGGCACGGGATTCCGACGATCGGTGTGCTCTGGGGCTACGGCACGGCCGACGAGCTGCGCGCGCATGGAGCGGCCCATTTGGCGGAGACGCCCAGCGAACTCTCGCGGCTGGTGAAGCAACTTCTGACGGCCTGAGGAACTTTTTCTCGCTGGAGTCGTTATGACGTCTTGGCGGGTATGCGTTCCATCAGGGGAAGTCCATGAGTCCTCAAGACCTTCTGACCCTGACGTACGTGAGTTTTGCCGAGCCTGGTATCCACGAAGACGCAGCGTTCGCCATCGGCGAGGCCGCCGGCAATGCCAATGCCGCGAGCGGCGTGACCGGTCTCTTGCTGTTCAACGGCCTCAGCTTCATGCAGACCCTCGAGGGGCCGCGCGAGACGGTTCTCGATCTTTTCGAGCGGATCAAGCGCGATCCCCGCCATCACACGGTGCGGCTCATCCATTGCGAGGGCGCGGACCGGCGGGCCTTCGCGGGGTTCGGCATGCGGATGCATGTAATCGAACCGCCCGAAAGTGGATCGTCGCCCGTCTTTGCCGACATAATCGGCGATCCGAACATGCTGGGCGCCACCCTGCTGGCCTTCTATCAGCGTTTCATCGTATTTGGGACAGCGCTGGTGTAGGTGCGCCCCTTTGACGACGGGCCACGTCTCGTGCTCTCTCTCGGCGGCAAAATTCGCCTTGAGGGCAGGGACCGACCGACATGACTGGAACCATCGAGACTGCGGCCGCGCCGCGCACGCTTCGTCTCAACGCGGCTGATAATCTCATCGTTGCGGTGGACGTGATCAATCAGGGCACAAGCGTGCATGGTGTGGCCGCGTCTGCCCGCGTGCCGCGCGGCCACAAGATGGCGATCACTAAAATCGCCAAGGGCGCGCCGGTGACGAAGTTCGGCCAAATCATCGGCTTTGCCTCGGAAGACATCCTGCCAGGTGCACACATTCATACGCACAACTGCTCGTTCAAGGCGTTCGAGCGGGACTACGCGTTCTGTCAGGATGCCAAGCCGCGTGACGTGCTTCCCGTCGAACATCAGGCGACGTTCCAAGGCTTCCGCCGGGCCAACGGCAAGGTCGGGACGCGCAACTACATCGGCGTCGTCACGTCGGTGAACTGTTCAGCCACCGTCGCCCGCTTCATTGCGGAGGCCGTCAACCGCTCGGACTTCCTCAAGGATCATCCCAACATCGACGGCGTCATTCCGCTCGTGCATTCGACGGGTTGCGGCATTGACTCGGCCGGCGAGACATTCGAAGTGCTCAAGCGGACGACGTGGGGCTATGCCTGCAATCCGAACATGGCCGGCGTTCTCGTCGTCGGCCTGGGCTGCGAAGGCTTCCAGATCGCGAAGATGAAAGAGGCCTATGGCATCCAGGAGAGCGACGTCTTCCGGACGATGACGATCCAGGACACCGGCGGCACCAAGAAGACGATCGCGGCGGGTGTCGAGGCGGTTCGCAACATGCTTCCGATCGCCGCGAAGGCTGAGCGCGAGACGATGCCGGCGTCAGAGTTGGTGCTCGCGCTCCAGTGCGGCGGTTCGGACGGCTATTCCGGTATCACTGCGAACGTCGCGCTCGGTGTCGCGGCCGACATCCTCGTCAAGCACGGCGGCACGGCGGTTCTTTCGGAGACGCCGGAAATCTACGGCGCCGAGCATCTGCTGACACGCCGTGCCCGCACGCGCGAAGTCGGCGACAAGCTCGTCAACGTCATCAAGTGGTGGGAGGACTATACCTCGCGCAACCGCATGAGCATGGACAACAACCCGTCGCCCGGCAACAAGGCGGGCGGGCTCACGACCATTCTCGAGAAGTCGCTCGGCGCCGCCGCCAAGGGTGGATCGACGACGCTCGAAGCCGTCTATCACTACGCCGAACCGATCACGGCGAAGGGCTTCGTCTACATGGACGGTCCCGGCTACGATCCTGTCTCTGCGACGGGGCAGGTCGCGGGGGGGTGCAACGTGCTCGCGTTCACGACGGGCCGCGGGTCCGCCTATGGCTGCAAGCCGACGCCGTCGTTCAAGCTCGCGACCAACTCGGACATCTACCGCCGCATGATCGACGACATGGACATCAACTGCGGCGACATCGTCGACGGTGTGTCGATCGATGCGAAGGGGCAGGAGATCTTCGACTTCATGCTGCGCACCGCGTCGGGCGAGAAGACCAAGTCCGAGCAACTCGGCTACGGCGACGCCGAATACGTGCCCTGGGTCATCGGGGCTACGATGTAGTTCTCCTGCTTGGGTAACGTTATGCTAACCGCATCGCCATCCTTCGCATGTATGCCTCAAGAATATTCGCCATCAGAAGAAGAAGCATTCTCAAGATCATAGTGCCAAGCGAGGCTGCGCCAATGAAGCTGAGGCCAACCATGAATGATTTGAAAATGGCGAAATAGACTCCGAACAAAAATAGTCCGATCAGCGTGCCGATACCGGCGTATGTCAGCAGCACCATGAGTAAGGTCAAGCTGAGGTACACATAGCCTTGAATTCTCATAATCGTATCTCCGGTTGCTCTCCTCCGTGTGAAAGACAGTTCCGCTGATTCGGTTGACGAGATATTAACCTGACCCGGACGAACAAGTTGGGTTGGCCACATCATCGCCACAACGACGCGAGACCTTTCTTCTGCGGGCGCTCTCGATTCGGGGGACACGAAACGAGCGCGAAGCTTCCAGTCAGTTGCGGACAGTCCGAACAGCCTCTCGGGAACCTCTGTGGTTTCCGGGCGTTCATCGAAGTTGTCTGAAACCGCCAGGAGACCCTGCATGGCAACGATTGCGAAAATCAACCGCGATGCCGCGAAGCATCTGCCGGGATCGCAGTACGAGCATCCGTCCGAAATCGTCGCTGAGCCGTTGATGACGCGGGGCGAGAAGATCGGCACGCTCAATCGCTGGCGCCAGCAGATCATCGAAGAACTGTCGGCGGGTGATGAAGGTATGCCGACGCGGCGCACCTCGGGCCGCCATCATGAAATCCTCACGGGTATCGAGACCGCGCTGTCGGAGCTTGCGCTGCCGGCCGATCCTGTTTGAGTTCTATCGATTGGGCTTGGCACGCGTGCCGCGCCTCGCTCCGCCCAACGGCTCGCACGCGCGGTGGCGGCCGGGCAATTTAGGTTAACGCGCGTGGCGGCCGGCTCGCGGAACGCGTGTCGGCACGCGCAAACAAAAAATGGCCGGGCACGGATCTACTTTACGAGCCGCGAATGGGGGAAGGGGAGTGCGGCTCGATTTCGATCCGCTCGCTGCGGTTGGCGCTCGTCGAAGCTAGGGCCGGTACTCCGGCTCAGGGTGCGAAGGCACCCCTAGTGGGGCGTCACACCAACGACATAACTCCGGCGGGGACCGACATCCCGATTGCTCAAGGGACCATCTCCGGCCCGCGCCCGCAGCATCTTCGACCCTGTCTGGACGCTAGCTAGACATCCCGGCCTAGTCGAAGATTGCGCAACTATGCACTCAGTTGCATCCGACGACCAGCTTCGCGTGTTGCGAGCGTTAATGGCTCGAGTGGCTTGCCGCTGACTCAGGCATCGAATGTCATTCTATGCGTCCCCGGCCAAGCGGAGCGCGAGCCGGGGTCGCGTCGGCAAAGGCCGCATCGTCGTTCTGCCATCACAGCACCGACGTGATCCCGGGTCTCGCGCTTACGTGCGCTCGCCCGGGAAAGCATGGAGACGGAGGCGCGCAAAAGGGTTTGGCGCGTAGGTTGGGTTAGCCGCGTTTCAGCGGCGTAACCCAACATTGCCGTCGTCTCGTCACCCGTCATGTTGGGTTATGCGCTGCGCGCTAACCCAACCTACGCCGTCTCTCTCGCGCCGTTCACACCGGCTTTTTCATTCTATGCGTCCCCGGCCAAGCGGAGCGCGAGCCGGGGTCGCGTCGGCAAAGGCCGCATCGCCGTTCTGCCATCATAGCACCGACGTGATCCCGGGTCTCGCGGCGCTCGCCCGGGAAAGCATGGAGACAAAGGTGCGCAAAAGGGTTTGGCGCGTAGGTTGGGCTCGCCGCATTTCAGCGGTGTAACCCAACATTGCCGCCGTCTCGCCGCCCGTTATGTTGGGTTACGCGCTGCGCGCTAACCCAACCTACACCGTCGCTCTTTCGCCTCAGACACAGGCTTTTCATATCTTGCGTCCCGGGAAGCGATGCTGCGCCAGCTGCGGTGTGTTCCGCATCATCGCAATGGCGACTGCACGAGGGCTTCGCGTGCGATGATGTAGAGGATCTTGGTGCCGGCGCCGATGACGCCGCGGATTGTGCCGGACACTTTCGAGGTGCCGATGCGGCGGCGATAGCGGACGGGAATCTCGCGGCATCGCAGCTTCTGCTTGGCGGCACGCACCTGCATTTCGACGGTCCAGCCGTAGTCCGGGTCGGCCATGTGGAGCCGCTCAAGCGCGTCGCGGCGGATGGCGCGGAAGGGGCCGAGGTCGGTGAAACGTTCGCGCCAGATCAAGCGGATCAACGTGCAAGCAAGCCAGTTGCCGAACACCTGCTGCGGCGTCAGCGATCCGCGCTCGCGCTCGCCCATCACGCGCGAGCCAAGCACGAAATCGGCTTCGCCCGCCGCGATCGGCGCGACCAGTCCGTCCATTTCACTGGCGTCGTCACTGGCGTCGCCGTCGAGAAAGACGACAATATCGATGTCGCGCGGGAGGGCAGTCAACGCCGCGAGGCAGGCGCTGCCATAGCCGCGCCGTGGTTCATGCACGACGGTTGCGCCAAGTCCCCGTGCGATATCGCCGGAGGCATCAGTCGAGCCGTTGTCGGCGACGACGACCAAGCCCACCCAGGGAGGGATCGCGGAGAGCACCTTCGGGAGAGCTTCCGCCTCGTTCAAGACGGGAATGACGACGGCCACGGCTCCATAGGGCTCGGCGGGTCGCTGCATCGGTCAGAGCATCCGGAGTTCGTTTCGGCGCTTCAGTTGCGCGCCAGGCTTCGCATTGATAGCCAAATGAGCACGGGTGCTGCGTGGATGAAAGCCACTCCGTAGAAGAAAGTGTCGCCATTGCCGCTGCCCCAAAGCGGGTAGAAGACATAGTACGCGGGCAACGTGGCGGAGGCGAGCAGCAGCGGCATCGACCCCGTGAGCGCGGCCAATGGCAAGAACCAGACCGCGTACCAGGGAAATTGCGCGGGCGAGAGGTAAAATACCGTCGCCGCGACGACCAGCGACGCGTGCGCGATCGCTCGTGGCGAGCCGTCCGAGCGCCAGGCCATCCGCAAAGTTACGGCTGCGACCGCGATGGCGATTGCCACGCGCATGACCTTTTGCGCCAGCGGCCAACCGCCGATGTTGGCGATGGCGGTTGCGATCCACGCGAACGGCGCGTTGTTCATGCTCCAACCGCCGGCATAGGCCGTCAGCCCCGAGCCCGGCCGCAACGCCGACCACACGACGGGGCCGAGGGCGAGTGCCAGCGCGGCGGCAAGTACAAGAGCCGGTGCGATCAGCCTTCGCGGCGTGTGACGCAGATGCCCGAGCAGGACCGGCGCCAATAGCAGCGGCCATATCTTGATGCCGGCACCGGCGCCGACGAGGGCCATGGCCGTGCTGTGGCGTCCTCGAATGGCGGTCCAGATGGCGCCGAGTACGAACGTGGGTATGAGGGCGTCGACGTGGGCGATGCCGATGAGCGCATGCACGATCATCGGGTTCCACCAATAGAGCGTGGCCCATAGCGGCGAGCGGCCGAGCGTGCGCAGCAGCGACACGAGAAGCAGGAACGTCGCGATTTCGCCCGCGAGGAAGACGGATCTCAGGCCGTCAATGCCGAACGGTTTGATCAGATAGGCAAGGGCGAATGACAACTGGGCGCTCGACGGGTAGATCGTGCGCATATCAGGGAAGTTGATGCCCTTGATGACGTCGCGTCCTTGGGCCGCGATCTTGGCGTAGGCGGGCGGTGTGGTGGCTGCTTCGAACAGATCGAATGGCGGCACGCGGTAGGGGTCGAGGCCTTGGGCGACGACGGCGCCGTCGAGCATGTAGCGCTTGAAGTCGTCTTCGAGCGGCGCCGGCCAGCCGAACCAAACGAGGCGCATGGCAAGGCCGGCAGCGAAGATGATCATCAGCCCCTGTCGTGTCGGCTGCTGCGACGTGAGCCAGCGCGCCGCGAGTAGTAGGATCATCGTCGGTAGCGCAAGACCGGCGATCAGCGGCAGTACGGCTGCGATGGATGCTTCCGCCTTGGCATGGTCGAGGCCGTGCGTCAGGCGGATGAAAACGACTTCCTGTAGGACGGCGAGGATGCCAGCCAAGATCAACAGCCAAAGGCCAGCGCGGTGATTGCCGGCGCGCGTCCTCGTTCCCTGGTCTGCTGATGGCGTCATTTCTTCGCGCTGGCCGTATCGTTGAGCGACCAATCATAGTCGTCCGATCCGATACTCGCACCTGCCGCGAGTGTGCCGGCCAGCTTCTCGCCGGCATATTTCTTTAGATGCGCGATCACGCCCTCATCGTTGCCGCCGAAATCGTCGACAAACCATTTGTAGATGCTCGACACCTTCAGCTTGTTGCCGGGGAGGACGGCGATGCCGCGCGGGTGGTTGATGAAGTCGCGCGCGGCGGCGTCGAGGTCGGCTTCGAGCGTTGCGGCGGCCCATGCTTTGGTGCGCAAGTTCGGGCAGCCGAACGAGGCGCAGTTGACGGCGTAGTGGATGCGCGGGTCCTTGAAGGTCGGGCGCAGGATCTCGTGCTCGATGTCGTCGAGCGATAACGATTTGCCTTCGACGGTGACGCGCTTGGTGCGCCAAGGGCCGAGATAGGCTTTTGGATCGAACAGGCCCTCGCTCTTGATGTCGCGGATCGAGGCGATTGGGTAGCGTGCGAGGACCACGTCGAGGGTGACGGCGTTGTAAAGGTTCGACCAATAGGCGATCGCCTCGGCGCGCGGAAGCTTCGAGGCAGAGCGCGTCTGCAACTCGGCGATGTACTTGGCGAGCCGGTCCTTGTCGGCGGCGTTGGCTTTCCAGGCGCCGTAGTCGACGCGGTTGACGCCATCCGGGTTCGGCTTGACGTAGCGGGCCAGGAGTTCGTTGAAGACGGCGTCGCGTGGCTCGGCTGCAGCCGGCTCGGCAACGGTGATCGGCAGAATGGCCACTATAGCGAGTGCGAAGCGGCGCAGGAAGCCGGCGGGCATGGACGTGTCCTGTCGTTGATGGCGTGTGTTTCAGGGTTCGCTGGCGCCGCGTCAGATGTTACACGTTCACGTCGCGAACACGGAGACGTCATCGGTCCATGACACGCTTTACCATCGGCGCCACCACCATCGATCGCATCGAGGAATCCGCTGGCCTCGGCTTCAAGGCGACTGTCCTGCTTCCGGATTGGAATGCTGAAGCGGTCGAAAAGCACCGCTCCTGGCTGGTGCCCAACCATTTCGTCGAAGTGCGGCAGCGGCTGGTGCTGTCGGTGCACTCTTGGCTGATCCGTACCAGGCATCACAACATCCTCGTCGACACCTGCGGCGGCGATGACAAGGAGCGGCCTGACTTCGAGGCGTTTCACCGCAAGAAGACCGGGTATCTCGATCGGCTCGCGGCCGCTGGCCTGCGCCCCGAGGACATTCACTACGTGCTCTGCACGCATCTGCATATCGATCATGTCGGGTGGAACACGCGGCTCGCGGACGGGCGCTGGGTGCCGACGTTTCCGAACGCGCGCTACCTCTATGGCCGCAAGGATCTCGCGCTCTACGACGGCACAATGCCGCTCACCGACGAGCGGCGTCAGGTCTATGCCGACAGCGTGCTGCCCGTCATCGAAGCGGGGCAGGTCGATTTCGTCGATGCGGATACGTCGCTCGGCGACAAGCTGTTCATTTCGCCGGCACCAGGGCATACGCCGGGTCACGTTCTCATTCGGCTGGAAGACGGCGGGCAGGAAGCGCTTTTCAGCGGCGACATCATGCATCACCCAATCCAGGTGTTCGAACCCGATTGGAACAGCGCGTTCTGCGTCGATCCGGCGGCGGCACGGGCGACACGGCGGCGGGTGCTCGAACGCTGCGCGTCACACGGCGGCCTGCTCTGCCCGGCGCATTTCGGCGCGCCGCACGCAGGCCACGTGACGGCCAAGGGCGGTGCGTTCAAGTTCGAGATGGGGTGAGGCGGGCGCGACCCCAGCGGACAATCTGGACGTGCGTGCGGGCGGTGCTTGTTGACTGGCCGGGGATCTCGCTTCGCTCGTTGTGGACGACAAAGGGGGCATATATGGGCAACCATTGCCTTCGATTTCCGTTGCTCAGCCGGGGAATTTCGACATCATCTGACCGATAAAGCCGCGCAAACGGGCGTGGCGCCATTTTTGATCCGAGGCGCTGATGTCGATTTTCTCGCGTGTTGCCTCCCGACGTTTCTCTTCAAACGTTCTCCCGCTCCTCGCGACGATTGGCCTATGGGCTGCCGCGCCGTCGGCCGTGATGGCACAGACAGGCTTCGACATCGCGAACGTTCCGCGCCCTGACGGTGCCGAGGTCGTCGCGTCGGACCGGGTATCAACAAGCTCGATCACCTACGCCTTACCGGGCACCCGAGATGGCGCAACCCTCGCCACAGAGAAGTCGCTGAACGCTCAGGGTTGGCTGCGTTATCGCCCGCCGGACCAGCAGCAATCGATCCGCTTCAAGAAGGGTCGTGAGGGCATCTACGTCAGCGTCACGGGGTCGCCCGGCCGCCCCGACCAGTCGCGCGTCAGCTACAGCCACAACAATTCGATTCCAGGCAACGTTCCCTTCCCCGACGACGCGACGGATATCGTCTACGACGAAAACCGCCCCTATCTTCGCTGTTCGACCGCATTGTCTCTCGAGGCCGCCGAGGCGTTCTTCAAATCGGGCCTTGCTGCGGAAGGCTGGGCGCCGCTCGATCCCCAGGTGATTTCGTCACGCTGGCCGGACGCCAAGCTCGACGGCGCCGTGGAGAACGGACTGCGTGCGTACTTCAATCGCGAACGCCACGGCCGCCCTCAGCCCGTGATGCTCACCTTGCGTCGTGATGCTGTCGGCAAAACGATCGTCGATCTGCGTGTCGCGCCGTTCGCGCTGCCGAAGGATCTGCCCTTCTATCAAGACTTCGCCGGACTTCCGGCCTCGCAGCACTACAAGCGCTCCGGCGGCACAGGTAGCGCCGACTCGCCGCGGCGTGAAGCGACCGCTCTCGTCATCGCGGAGCTTCCTGCTGTCCTCGCCTTCTATCGCCGGGAGCTGACGGCGCGTGGCTATCAGGAGAAGGCTGCGGGCGCGACCATCACGCCGACTGCGGCGCGCGTGACATTCTCGAAGCCGGACGAAACAGCCGTGCTCGAACTGCGCGAAGTCTATGACATGATCGACGTGCGTTTGCTGGCGCAGCTGTCGCAAACGGCAACCGCTGCGCGGTCGCGGGCCAAAAAAGATGCGGACGACCAATGGATGCTCGACCGGCGCAAGGAGGTCGAGGACCTGCTCGCTGCCTCAGCAGTAAAGCGTGCAGCGAAGGAAAAGGCCGTCGCCGATGCGCCGGTCGAAGCTCTGCGACCACTTGCAAACCCGGGCACGCCGATCCCGCTGCCCGAGAATGCTCAGTCGGTTGAGTTCGACGGTAGCGACGGCAAGCTCGAGTTCACCTCTCCATCCACTCCAAAGTCCGTTGCCGACTTTTATCGCCGCGAGATGAAGGCTCTCGGCTGGACGGCCGGTCGCTCGCCGATCGACAAGCCGACGATGGTGCGCTCCGATTTCAGCAAGGGCGCGCAGAAGATCGGCTTCACGATCATGCTGTTTGGCGACAAAGCCAGGGTAACGGCAGACGGGTCGGGCTTGGTGGTACCGGCCGATCCAAACAAAGAGACCGAGCGGCTGGAGGCTATCGAGGTCTCCGGCTTCCCGGTGCCCAAGAACTACACGGCGAGTGCACCGGGGGCTTGGACGCTCAAAGGTGGCGGAGCTGCCTTCCGTCGCGACTATCAGGCGCAGGTAAAATCAGACATCGGCTCGGTGCTGGCCTTGTATCGCCGCGAGCTTACAAAGCGAAACTGGAAGGAGCGTTCGGAAGGCGCGGTCATCAAGTCCGACAACGTCTCGCTCGCGTTCGTCTCTCCCGAAGGTCCGGCAACGCTTGCGCTCGGCCGCAAGGGCAAAGAGACGACCATTGCCATCGTCGTGAAGAACCCGGCGGAGGCGCAAAAGGCGGGTCTGCTGCCGCCGGCCGGCATGGCCAAGATCATGCTCGGCAATCTCGGCGACGATGACGCGTCGCTGACGATCAACCAGAAGACCTTCAAGATCAAAGCCGGTACCGGCAATTCGAAGACACCCGATGGCCCTTCGCTCGACCTCAAGCCGGGGAAGTATAAATACACGCTCGCTGTCGCCGGAAAGCCCAACAAAACCACCGAAATCTCAGTTGGGGCGGATGAAGCCTGGGGCTTGATGGTCGGACCCGGCGGCGTGCTGGCGCTGCAGATGTACTGAGATCGGCGCGTATCTGGGCAATCCGGCTTGGATTGACGGCGGGGACGTCGAAGTCCGGGTACACTGGACTCCCGCTTCCCCCTTGCACTTCCTCACCCCATGTCCGATCAAGGGAGCGAGGTGGCTTGCATGAGCGGCAACGACACGAAGCGGCCGACGGCTGAGGAGTTGGAGATCATCGATCTCTCCGACATGGCGTCGCCGCCGTGCGCGATGCCGCCGATCGAACCGCTCGCTGGACAGTCTACGGACAAGAGCAAGGTGATGAGCACAGTTCCCATCGGCATTCTCGTCAGCTCGGACCGGGCGTTCGCGGGGACTTACGAAGACAAGGGTGGGCCGGGGATCGAGGCTTATCTGAATGAAGTGCTTCAAACGCCGTGGCACCAGGTGAAGCGGATCGTGCCTGATGACCGGGCGACGCTCGCCGCTGCCATGATCGAGATGGCCGACAAGGAGCGTTGCCCGCTGATCCTGACGACGGGCGGCACGGGACCGGCGCCGCGCGACGTCACGCCCGAAGCCACGATGGACGCGTGTGACCGCCTGCTGCCGGGGTTCGGCGAATTGATGCGGACGGCGAGCCTCAAAGAGGTGCCGACCGCGATCCTGTCGCGGCAATTGGCGGGGACGCGCGGGGCGTCGCTGATCATCAACCTGCCGGGCAAACCGTCGGCGATCGCGACCTGCCTCGATGCCGTGTTCGCAGCAGTTCCCTATTGCATCGATCTGATCGGCGGGGCGCGGCTCGATACCAACCCGGCAAAGTGCGTTGCCTTCCGCCCAAAGGCGTGAGGCCTTACGCGCTTATTTCTGCTGGCCCTGCGGCCGCAATCCCGGTGGGTTCGACGGATCGGGGTACATGCTCATCGAGACCATCGGGATCGCCCACATGACGATGTTTGCTGCGAGCCACAGGGCGACGAACAGATAGGTTTTGTTCTGCAAGCGCCGCACGTTCGGCCCGTAGCGGCCGGCCGAGATGTCCTTCGCCATTCGTCCGGCAGCACCGAGATTGGCGGCCGTTCCGCCTGATACGCCGGGCGCGTGCTTCGCCTGCTCGCGCATGAGCGCCTTGCCGCCGTCCGAGCGCGAGATATTGGCGTGATAGTAGATCGTCAGCAGCACCATCGGCCCGACCATCACCGCCATCATTGCTGCAATGTAGATCTTGAAAACGGTATCGTCCCGTAAGGCGATGGCAATCGTTTCGATCATGTCCGGCCATTCCTGACGTCTTTTATTGCCAGATCGCGATGCCCCTGGGCGCTGTCAGGTCGCGAGTACGTCCTGCCAAGCGGGATGCTGGGCGAACTGATAGCGGACATAGGAGCAGCGGGGGCGGACCTTGAAGCCGCGGGCGCGTGCGTCGTCGACCATATGCGCGACGAGGGCCAACGCCGCGCCGGTGCCGCGCATATTGTGTGGTGCCTCGGCGTGGTCTGCCGTGACGAGATCGGCGCTCACGCGGGTGAACAGCAACTCGGCTTCGCCCGAAACGCCCTCCACACGTCCGACGTACCGGCCATGCTCGCCCTGGTCCTCGCGTTCGATCTGGATGTCCGGCATCGCGGCGTTCCTTTTTTCACTGCTTGGAGCGGGCCCCGGTGCAGTCTATCTAAGCTTCAACGCAGCAGAAAACAGGGTTGCCCCGTCCGTGGGCTGCAAAATTGCATGGCTAAAGCGTCGAAACCCAAGTCCAAGGCGGCTCAATCCAAAGTGGCTTCTCTCAAGGCGGCGCCTACTGGGGGGACACCAGAGCGCCGCGACGGCGAGCGGCTTTATTGGCTGATGAAATCCGAACCGGATGTGTTCTCGTGGGAGATGCTGAAGGCGAAGGGCAAGACGGGCGAGCCTTGGACCGGGGTGCGCAATTTCCTTGCGCGCAACAACATGCGGGCGATGAAGGTCGGCGACCTTGGGTTCTTCTATCATTCGAATATCGGCAAGGAGGTTGTCGGTATCTTGCGGGTGATCGCGCTCGCGCATCCCGACCTGACCGACGATACGGGCAAGTGGGAGTGCGTCGATGTCGAGGCGGTGGCCGACTTGCCGCGTCCCGTAAAGCTCGAGGAAGCGAAGGCTAACCCGAAACTTGCCGCTATGCGGCTCGTTACGGATACACGGCTTTCGGTGCAGCCAGTGACGCCGGCTGAATGGGCCGAGGTCTGCCGCATGGGCGGCGTCGATGTGAAGACGCTGAAGTAGCGTCCTTTGGGGGCTGCGGCCCCGGCGTCCTGTTGCCGCCGTATTTGGCGCGTTCCGTGCCGGATGGATTTGCCGCGGCGCGCGCGCTGCCCGATACGAAAGCGAAACTCTCCATGACAGACACGCAAGTGCGGCCTGCGGCGCGCCCGGCAAGGGCCGCTCCGACGGACGCGGATTTCATCCGGTTCGTCGAGGAGCACACGACCGTCGGCAGCACAGTACTGGTGCCGGAGATCAAACTTCATCTGGCTACGGCGGCGCGGATGATCTTCGTCGATGCCGACGAGTTGGTAGATAGCGGTCTCGGCAGCCGGCCGTATTGGGCGTTCGCGTGGCCCGGCGGGCAGGGGCTCGCCCGCTACATTCTCGACCATCCGCATCTCGTTGCCGGCAAGCGCGTGCTCGATATCGGTTCGGGGTCGGCGCTCGGCGCCATAGCCGCGCTCAAAGCCGGTGCACGCTCCGCACTCGCAGCCGACATCGATCCGCTGGCCGACACGGCTGCGGCGCTCAATGCACGCCTCAACGGCGTCGACTTAAGGACGACGCGGGAGGACTTGCTGTCGAGCGACCCGCCGTTCGACGTGGTCCTCATCGGCGATCTCGTCTACGAGCCGGATCTGCAGATCCGCGTCGCCGCCTTTCTCGATACGCTTCAGCGCAGCCGCATCCCCGTGCTCTATGGCGATCGCACGAGCGCGCGCCGTCCTCGCCGCGATTTCGAGCTTCTGATCGAGTATGAGGCGCCGCTGACGCCTGCTCTCGTCGACGATTTCATCGAGCGCTCGCGGGTGTGGAAGCTCGGCTAGTTATTGTGTGTGCCGTGCTGGCTGATCTCGCGTATAGATCGGGGCATGACCGAGAGCCAGACCCGAATGCCCGATGCCCAGCGTTTTATCGCCGAGAATACGCGGCTTTTGACGCCGCCGCTCGTCCCTGAGATCAAGCTGCATCTCGCGGAAGAAAGCATTCCGATCTGGAAGAAGACCGAGGAAGAACTCGGCGAGATGAACGTGCCGCCGCCGTTCTGGGCGTTCGCCTGGGCGGGCGGTCAGGCGCTGGCGCGCTATCTGCTCGATCATCGCGATCTGACGTTAGGCAAGCGCGTGCTCGATCTCGGCTGCGGGTCGGGGTTGACGGCGATTGCTGCAGCGATGGGCGGGGCTTCGACGGTGCTCGCCGCCGACATCGATGCTTTCTCGCTTGCCGCAACGGCGCTCAATGCGACAACGAACGGCGTCGGCGTCGAGACGACGGCACGTGACATGCTCGAAGACGCCACTTGCGCCTTCGACGTCATCCTCGTCGGCGATCTCTTCTATGAGCGTCAGCTCGCGGACCGGGTGCTCGGCTACATCGAGCGGGCCAAAGCGGGCGGGGCGATCTCGCTCATTGGCGATCCGCAGCGCAGCTGCTTTCCGCGCGGCCGGTTCACGCAGTTGGCGAGTTACGAGGTGCCTGTCACGCGCGAACTCGAAGATGCGGAGATCAAGAAGACGGCGGTATGGCGGTTCTAGAGATTGTTTTCCCGGACATGAGCGAAGCGCAATGATCCGGGATCTTGCCCGGCGCTTTTTTCCGCCAAACTGTCCAATTCTCGACCGCGGACGATCCCGGATATTTCCGCCTCGATGAACTCGGCGGAATTTCCGGGAAGCCTATCTCAAATAATCTCGTCTTCGTCCATCAGGGCGTCGGCGTCGCGCGGTTCGCGGCTCGGCTTGGTGCGCGCGTGCTCATCGGACCAGGCGATATGGAACAGCGCGTCGCCCATGTTGACGATGGGGAGCGTGGTGCGGCCGACGATGATGCCGCGCACGGTGGCCCGCACTTCGACTTGGGTGTCCTCGTAGGGGTTTGCGACCCAGCCGATCACTTCGCCCTGGCTGACGGCATTGCCGATGTGTTTCGCCGTGCGGAAGACGCCACCGTCCGGTGCCCGCACCCATTTCGACATGTTGGCGAAGATCGGTGGGCGTGCCTCGGGATTGAGGGACGCCGCATCGACACCATCGGGCAATTCGAGCATGCCGGTTTTCAGCATCACGTTGGCGATGCCGTCGACGCCGGCCTTGATGGCGAACTCGTCGAAGCGCAGACCTTCGCCGCCTTCGTAAACCAGCACGTCGACGCCGGCTTCGCGCGCGGCACGCCGCATGGAGCCGCCACGCTCGGGGCTTTCGAGAACGACTTGCGCGCCAAAAGCCTCGGACAGTTCACGGCAGCGCGGCCGCTTGACGAAATCGGCGCGGATCTGCGGCAGGTTCACGCGGTGGACGGCTGCCGTGTGCAGGTCGATGCCGAACTGGCTTCTGAGGACGACTTCATTGAGGAACAGGTGCGCGAGGCGGGCTGCCAGCGATCCGTTGGGCGAGCCTGGGAACGAACGGTTCAAGTCGCGGCGGTCGGGCAGGTAGCGCGAGCGGGACAGGAACCCGAAGGCATTGACGACCGGGACACACAACAGCGTGCCTGAAATGTTGGCGGGCTGAAGCGTTCGCAGCACGCGGCGGATGATTTCGACGCCGTTCAGTTCATCGCCGTGAACGGCGGCCGACAGGAACATGGTTGGGCCAGGGCGCGGCCCATGCAACACGTGAACCGGCAACGTGACGGGCGTGTGGTTCGACAGCTTCGAGACAGGCAGATCGACGAGGCGCCGCGTGCCGGGCGGAACCTCCTCGTTGCCGATCTTGAAGGGGGGACGAAGCATCGTATCCGCGTGTTGCCGATTGAACAGGCTCGTTACTAGGGCCACGTGTTCCACAGGGCAATACGGCACTTCGGAGCGTGGTTGAGCGGCAAGGCTTTCATTTCCAGGTTTGCTGTCCCGGGCCTGAGCACAGCGAAATGGCCCGGGATCGCGTCGCTTCGGCCGGGGACGCATAAGGTTTAAGCTAGTCGGGTGCCCCTGCCGTCCTTGTGACGGACACCGCGTTTGCGCTAGAAGGGCGCCAACTCTCCGCTCAACCCGCAACTCATGGAGTGCGCCCCGATGGCGAACCCGCAATTCGTCTACCACATGCACAAGCTCAGCAAGGCTTATCCCGGCGGCAAGCAGGTGCTGAAGGACATCAACCTGTCGTTCTATCCGGGTGCCAAGATCGGCGTCGTCGGCCTCAACGGCGCCGGTAAATCGACGCTGCTGAAGATCATGGCCGGCGTAACAGACGACTTCCTCGGCGAGGCGCGCCCGGCCGACGGCATCAAGGTCGGCTATCTGCCGCAGGAGCCGGAGCTCGATCCGTCGAAGGACGTGCTTGGCAACGCCATGGAAGGCGTCGCCGAAAAGAAGGCGAAGGTCGATCGCTACAACGAGATCGCCGCCAACTACTCGGACGAGACCGCCGACGAGATGGCGCAGCTGCAGGACGAGATCGACGCCAACAATCTGTGGGATCTCGACTCGCAGGTGGAGCAGGCGCTCGATGCGCTGCGCTGCCCGCCGGGTGACGCCGATGTGACGAAGCTCTCTGGCGGCGAGAAGCGCCGCGTGGCGCTCACCAAGCTGCTGCTGTCGAAGCCCGACATCCTGCTGCTCGACGAACCGACCAACCACCTCGATGCCGAGTCCGTGGCGTGGCTGCAGAAGTATCTCAAGGAGTATGCGGGTTGCGTGATTCTCGTCACCCACGACCGTTACTTCCTCGACACCATCACCGAGTGGACGCTCGAACTCGTGCGCGGCTCTGGCGTACCCTACAAGGGCAACTACTCGAGCTGGCTCGAGCAGAAGGCCAAGCGCGAAGAAGTAGAGGCTGGTGCTGAAGAGAGCAAGGCCAAGACGCTCAAGCGCGAGCTCGAATGGATTCGGTCGTCACCAAAGGCGCGACAGGCCAAGAGCAAGGCGCGTATCACCGCTTTCGAGAAGTTGCAGGAAGAGACGGGTCGCGAAGAGATCGGCAAGGCGCAGATCCAGATTTCGCGTGGCCCCCGCCTCGGCGAGCAGGTCATCGAGGTTGAGGGTCTCACCAAGGCGTTCGGCGACCGTCTGCTGATCGACAATCTGACGTTCAAGCTGCCGCCGGGCGGCATCGTCGGCATCATCGGCCCGAACGGCGCCGGTAAGACGACGTTGTTCCGCATGCTCACCGGACAAGAGAAGCCCGACAAGGGCACGATCAAGTTCGGCAATTCGGTGAAGCTCTCGTATGTCGATCAGAGCCGCGCGCACCTCGACGACAAGAAGACCGTCTGGGAGGAAATCTCGGGCGGCCTCGACGTCATGAAACTGTCCGACAAGCGCGAGATCAACAGCCGCGCCTATTGCGGCTGGTTCAACTTCAAGGGCGCGGACCAGCAGAAGAAGGTTGGGCTTCTCTCGGGCGGCGAGCGTAACCGGGTGCATCTCGCGAAGATGCTGAAAGAGGGCGGCAACGTGCTGCTGCTCGACGAGCCGACCAACGACCTCGACACCGAAACGCTGTCGTCGCTCGAAGCCGCGCTCGAGGATTTTCCCGGCTGCGCCGTGGTCATCTCGCACGATCGCTTCTTCCTCGATCGCCTTGCGACGCACATTCTCGCCTTCGAGGGCGATAGCCACGTCGAATGGTTCGAGGGCAACTTCGAAGACTACGAGGCCGACAAGCGGCGGCGTCTCGGCGAGCACGCCACCGACCCGCACCGCATCACGTTCCGCAAGTTCGAGCGGTGATGATTTCCCTCTCCCCGTTCTTACGGGGAGAGGGCAGATCTGAAACGGATCTGCGGATGGAAGCAATCTGTGCCCATTCAAAATTCTTTTAGTTTCCACAGCTCTCAGTGCTGGAGGCGTTGAGTTGCTTTACCGACTCAGCTCTATGGTGAGCATCGTCGAGTAATTGCGTATGGCCCCGACGTGGCATTGGACGACCGCCCTTGCAGACGCGTTGCGTACAGCGCTGCAACTGTTGCGACCCTGGACCGGCTGAAAGCCAATGGTCTGACAACTCCGACATTGCGTCTCGTGCCGCTGCTGCGTCGTCAGCAAGCGGCTTTCGCAAACCTTTAGCGAAATTAGCTTCGACCTGAGTTCTGCCCTCGTGGCCTCGCTGAGCGAGCTTGCCGCTGGGGGCGTATGCGTTTGTGCCTGCGTCATCAGATGGAGAGCCATCGGTGAAGATCAAACCTCGGCATTGGCGACACCTCAAGCGCTTTGCGCTGATCGTTGGAGCTATCAAAGGGCTTCATAATCGTCAACTTCGTGATGGATCAGATGTTGGGCTAGCTCCCGTCGCGGTTTGCTGTATACAACCTTCGGTCTGACACCCCAGGTTTCGATTTTCTAGCTCATTTGAAACGAGGGCAAATTGCGTCCAAGGTGGCGAAATACTGCCGGCTTCCAATAAAAAAGGCCCGGTCTTGCGACCGGGCCTTTTTTGATCTTGCTAGCGCCCGTTCCGGCCGGCTCCCCGGAGGGGAGTCGGAACGGGCCACCAAATCAGTGCGCCAGGACTGCGAGGAGCAGCAGGGCGACGATGTTGGTGATCTTGATGGCCGGGTTGACGGCGGGGCCAGCGGTGTCCTTGTAAGGATCGCCGACGGTGTCGCCGGTCACGGATGCCTTGTGAGCTTCCGACCCCTTGAGGTGCTTGACGCCGTCCTTGTCGACGAAACCATCTTCGAACGACTTCTTGGCGTTGTCCCAGGCGCCGCCGCCCGAGGTCATCGAGATGGCAACGAAGATGCCGGTCACGATCACGCCGAGGAGCATGGCGCCGACGGCTGCGAACGCAGCAGCCTTACCGGCCGCGCCGCCACCTGCGATGTAGTAGATCGCGAAGTAGAGGACGATCGGCGAGAGCACCGGCAGCAGCGAGGGAACGATCATTTCCTTGATCGCGGCCTTGGTCAGCAAGTCGACGGCTGCGCCGTAGTCCGGCTTCTCGGTGCCCTTCATGATGCCGGGCTTGGCCTTGAACTGACGGCGGACTTCTTCGACGATCGAGCCGGCTGCCTTGCCGACCGCGGTCATCGCGATGCCACCGAACAGGTAGGGAATGAGACCGCCGATCAACAGGCCGACGACGACGTAGGGGTTGTCGAGGCCGAAGTCGATGGTGGTGATGCCCTTGAAGTACGAGAAGGACGTCGCGCCCTGCTTGTTGGCCTCTGCTATGAAGAACTTGAGGTCGTAGTTGTAGGCCGCGAAGAGCACGAGAGCGCCGAGACCAGCCGAGCCGATCGCGTAACCCTTGGTGACGGCCTTGGTGGTGTTGCCGACGGCGTCGAGGGCGTCGGTCGCCTTGCGGACTTCCTTCGGCAGGCCGGCCATTTCGGCAATGCCACCGGCATTGTCGGTGACCGGGCCGAACGCGTCGAGAGCGACGACCATGCCGGCGAGGCCGAGCATTGTCGTAACCGCGATCGCCGTACCGAAGAGGCCTGCGAGCTTATAGGTGATGAGGATGCCGCCGATGATCACGATCGTCGGGAGCGCGGTTGCCTCGAGCGAGACGGCCAAGCCCTGGATGACGTTCGTGCCGTGACCGGTCACCGACGACTGCGAGATCGAGCGCACCGGACGGTAGCCGATACCCGTGTAGTACTCGGTGATCCAGACGATGAGACCGGTAACGAGCAAACCGACGATGCCGCACAGGAACAGGTTCCAGCCGGTGATCTGCATGCCCGCAGCGGTGCCGACGACACCGAAGCCGGTGACGTAATGGGTTGCGAGATAGAGACCCGCGACCGAGAGGACAGCCGACGCCAGGAAGCCCTTGTAGAGGGCGCCCATGATCGAACCGTTGGCTCCGAGTTTGACGAAGAAGGTACCTGCAATCGACATCACGAGGCAGGCGCCGCAGATCGCGAGGGGATAAACCATCGCTTTCTCGAGACCAGCCTGGCCACCGAAGAAGATGGCGGCGAGCACCATGGTTGCGACCACCGAGACGACGTAGGTCTCGAAGAGGTCGGCAGCCATGCCGGCGCAGTCGCCGACGTTGTCACCGACGTTGTCGGCGATGGTCGCGGGGTTGCGCGGGTCGTCTTCCGGAATGCCGGCCTCGACCTTACCGACGAGATCGCCGCCGACGTCCGCACCCTTGGTGAAGATGCCGCCGCCGAGACGGGCGAAGATCGAGATCAGCGAGGCGCCGAAGCCGAGGGCCACGAGCGCGTCGATGACGGTGCGCGAATTCGGCGCGTATGACGTGCCGAGCCAGCCCTTGGTCAGCGCCATGTAGTAGAGGACGCAGCCGAGGAGGGCCAAGCCCGCCACCAGCATGCCGGTCACGGCGCCGGCCTTGAAGGCCATGTCGAGACCGCCGCTGAGCGACTGCATGGCGGCTTGAGCCGTGCGGACGTTAGCGCGGACCGAGACGTTCATGCCGATGTAGCCGGCGACGCCCGACAGGACAGCGCCGATGAGGAAGCCGATGGCGACCAGCCAGCCGAGAAGGACGCCGATGAGGACGAACATCACGGCACCGACCATACCGATGGTCGTGTACTGGCGGTTCAGATAGGCGGCTGCGCCTTCCTGAACGAAGCCGGCGATCTCCTGCATGCGCTTGGAGCCCGCATCGGCCTTCATAATGGCTGTGCCGGTCGCATAACCGTACAGCAGTGAGGCGAGTCCACACAGGACGATCGCCCACAAGATGGAATCCATTGTTGGTCCCCCCTTAGGGTGTTGGAAAATCGGAAGCTTTTCCAAGCTTGGCGGGCCTGACGAAAGCGACAAAACCGGCCCGTCGGGGGCCGCACACAAATTCGCCAGAATCCCCTTCCGCCCGGGATTCGCGTGCCCCGTATGCCAAATTCACCTCCCTGTTGCAACACGGCGACAGGCTTTGGCCTGCTTATCTGGGCTGCATGGGGGGCAACTGTCACTCGAACGTTCGCGGCGGCGGCGCTACCTCCAATGCGCGTGGGGCGTCTCATCCCGGGTGGGTATTCTGCTGATCGCCTCACTCCGGCACTGTCCGGCGTATGACCGGACCATTGAGCGCTCGAAATGCTGATGGACTTCATACTCGCGCTGGGCCTGTTGCTGACCACGGCCTCACAGCTGCGGCCGGACGCCTTGCCAGTCGGTCCGGGTGAACTGCTGATCGTGCTCTGGTGCGGTGTTACCGTGGTGGCCGAAATGGCGCGAGGCGGGCCGCGTTCCCTTCGTGCCGTGACACCGTTGTTGCTGTTCTGGTGCGCCTTCACGATCGCGCAGATGGTGGGGCTGATCGTCGGCCAAGCTATCGAGCCGTTTCGCGGAACCACCACCTATCTGCACGACGTCGTCGCCTACACCCTTATGGCGGGCTTGTGCTGTCTGATCTTTCTGCGAGCCGATCCACTGGTTCGGATCGAGCGGGTTGCCTTATATCTCGTGCTTGCGGGTGGTTGCGTCACGGCTTTGATGCTGGTCGCGGCCAGCGGGCTTGGCGGGCTGCCGCTCGACCTTTGGTACTGGTCGCGCTTCAGGGGTTGGTCGGAGAACCCGAACCAGTTCGCTTTGCTTGCCTCCGTCATGCTGCTGGTCGGCGTGCATCTATTCCAGACACCGCGGAGCCTCGCCGTCAAATTGGCTCTCCTGGCGAGCATCAGTGTGGCCGCTCTTGCGGGGGCGCTGACCAAGAGCGATTCCTTCATGCTGTTCGTCATGATCGCCGTCTGCGTGTTGGCGAGCGTCACGGCATGGTCGGCCTTCAGAGCAAGCGGCAGTGGTCTTCAATTCGGCCCTGCACTCGCCGGTCTTTTCCTTCTGGCGCTGCCGTTCATGGGGCTTGCCGCCGTTCCCGCGGCTCCTGCCATCGGCGACAAGGTTCAGGGGGCGATCGAGCGGATGATGGCCGACAACGATCAAGCCAGCGAGCGTTTCAAGTTGTGGAACGAGGCCTATGACGTCGGTGTTCAGGCGATGCTGCTCGGCTTCGGGCCGGGGCCGCATCTGACGAGCAAAGAGCACAAGAGGCAGCCTCCCGCGAAGTTCGAAGCTCACAACACGCCGCTCGACATTTTCGTTCAGGCCGGGCTCGCCGGTGTCAGCTTATTTTTCGCGATCCTGTTGCTGGCCTTTTACCGGACCTGCCGCGAGCAACATTTCGCTCTTGCCGCGCTCGTCTTATCCCTGGTCACCTTCAGCCTGTTCCACTTCATCCTGCGGCAGCCGATTTTCTGGTTTGCACTCTGTCTTTGCTTTGCCGCCTGCGAGATGACGCGACGGGTACGGGATGCCAGCGACGAGGTCGAGCAATCGGGCGCGACCTTGGCTGGTGGCGCCATTTGAGGTGATGCGAGTTGCGGCCGGGTGATTTCGTCGGCACAATCGTGGCGTCTGTCCCCATTCCGGAGCCGTCGCCCATGTCCGCTGCTGTCCCTTCGCCCGACGAGAAGCTCAAAGCGCTCGGCCTGACGCTTCCCGACATTCCGACGCCGGTTGCCAACTATATGTCCTACAAGCGGGACGGCAACACGCTGTACCTCTCCGGCCAAGGTCCGCGCGATGCCAGCGGCAAGATGCTGAGCGGCGTCGTCGGCAAAGATCTGACCGTCAAGGAAGCCTATGAGCACGCGAAGCTGGTCGGTCTAGGCTTGCTGGCGGCCGCCAAGAAGGCGGCGGGCGGAGATCTTTCGAAGATCGAAGTGATCAAGATGCTCGGCATGGTGCGCGGCACGCCCGATTTCGGCGAGCAGCCCGAGGTCATCAACGGCTGCTCTGATCTCTTCGTCGCCGTGCTCGGCGAGCGCGGCCGTCACGCCCGTTCCGCCGTCGGCATGGGTTCACTCCCGCGCGGGATCAGCGTCGAGATCGAGTGCATTATGAAGGTGCACGAGTAGGGGTTAGGGCGCCGGCTCGCGAATTCTCCCTTGCTTGCTTTTGGCGAGGATGTGTCTGACGGCGCATCGTGAAGGCGTTTGGCTTCCCACGGTCGCCGAGGCACCCACAAACGTCATGGTCGGGCTTGTCCCGACCACCCATCATGAGGCGGCTTCAAGCCGTCGCGACGGGCCAAAAGCGACAAAAGCCAGACACAGATGATCACGTGGCATCTGCTTCCGCGCACGCCGTGTCCAACGTAACCCAAAACCGGCGCCGTAGCAGGCCCATCTTAAATATCGCTGCCTAAGGCAAGTCATTGCGGTGTGATTTTGAGAGCTTTGATCTGAGCAGCAAACCGAGCACCGTCAGCTACAATCATCTTTGTGAG
>JAPXTA010000019.1:0-49843 GCA_033812735.1 Hyphomicrobiaceae bacterium
GCAGATCTTCGGCAAGGGCGCTGCATTCAAGCCGGGCCGGCTACTCAAGATGGCGCGGTCGAAGGCCTATCTGTTCGGCGGCGTCGAAATCCGCTGGTTCTGCGATCCCGCGATCATCAAGGACGACACACCATCCGAAGCAGTGTTCCATTTCCCCGGCGGTCTCAAGGACTACCTTGTGTCGACGATCGAGGGGCAAACGCAGGTCACGTCCAACGTCTTTGCCGGCAACGTCAAGCGCGACGGCGGGCACGGGTCGGTCGAATGGGCCGTGACGTGGATCTCAGACGAGGACGGTTTTTCGAACTCTTACTGCAACACGATCCCGACGCCCGAAGGCGGCACGCACGAAAACGGTTTGCGCGGCGGGCTGTCGAAGTCGCTGCGCGAGTTCGGCGAGCGTGTCGGCAACAAGAAGGCGACGCAGATCACTGCCGACGACGTGATGGGCACAGCGGCGTCGATGCTGTCAGTGTTCATTCGCGAGCCGGAATTCCAGGGCCAGACCAAGGACAAGCTCGCGACACAGGAAGCGCAGCGCATTGTCGAGAGCACCATCAAGGACGCCTTCGACCATTGGCTGGCGGATAGCCCGCAGCAGGCGAACAAGCTGCTCGACTGGTGCATCGACCAGGCGGAAGAGCGGCTGAAGCGGCGGCGCGAAAAGGAAGTCGGCCGGCAGAGTGCGACACGAAAGCTGCGTCTGCCGGGCAAGCTCACCGACTGCTCGTCGAACTCGAACGTCGGCACTGAGATCTTCATTGTCGAGGGCGACTCGGCTGGTGGTTCCGCCAAGAGCGCACGTAACCGCGAGACGCAGGCGATCTTCCCGATGCGCGGCAAGATCCTCAATGTCGCCAACGCGACGTCGCAGAAGCTCGCGAGCAACAAGGAACTGTCCGATTTGATGCAGGCGCTCGGCGTCGGCATGGGCTCGAAGTACCGCGACGAGGATCTGCGCTACGAGCGCGTGATCATCATGACCGACGCGGACTCGGACGGCGGGCACATCGCGTCTCTGCTGATCACGTTCTTCTACCAGGAGATGCCGGGGCTCATCGAGAACGGCCATCTGTTTCTTGCGCAGCCACCGCTGTTCAAGCTTTCCTGGAAGGGCGAGACGGTTTACGCGCGCAACGAACATCACCGCCAGCAGATTTTGGACACCACGTTCAAGAACAAGAAGCCCGATGTGACGCGGTTCAAAGGTCTCGGCGAAATGGACTTCAAGGATCTGAAGTCGACGACGATGGATCCGACGAAGCGGACGCTTCTCAAAGTCGAGATCGCGGAAGCCGACCGCACCGCCGTCGCCGACAGCGTCAACGCGCTTATGGGGTCGAAGCCCGAACTGCGCTTCCGCTTCATCCAGGAACGCGCCGCGTTCGTCCGGGATTTGGATGTGTGATGGGATTGTCCCCTCTCCCCATTGCGGGGGCAATGAGGAGAGATGGTGTTTCGTGCTTTCAGACATCTCCATCATCGACCTCGACGAGATCGACTCGACGAACACCGAGGCGATGCGACGGACTGCAGCCGGCGAGCGCGGGCCACTCTGGATCACCGCTAAGCGGCAGACCGGCGGCAAGGGCCGTTCTGGGCGCGCATGGGTTTCGGACACCGGCAATCTTTATGCGAGTTTGATCGTTACGCTCGCGTGTCCAGCCGCCGTTGGATACCAGCTCTCGCTTGTTGCTGGCGTTGCCGTCGTCGATGCGATCCGCGCTGTTGCAGGCGAAGCGCTGCTGCCGGGGCTGCGCCTCAAGTGGCCAAACGACGTGTTTCTCGATGGCGGCAAACTGTCCGGCATGCTGATCGAGAGCACGACCGACATGACGAGTGGCGATCTCGTTGCCGTCATCGGTATCGGCATCAACATCGCGGCGCCGCCCGTCGATCTCGGCCGGCCCGTCGCGAGCCTCGAAGGTGCGGGCATTCAGACCGATCGCGGGAAACTCATCTCCGAACTCTCTCGTTCACTCAACCACTGGCTCGCTGTATGGAACCGTGGTAGCGGATTTGAGAGTGTGAGGCATGCGTGGCTGGAGCGTGCGGGGCCGATCGGCGAGAAGATGTCGATCAACGCGGACCGCGGCTTAGTGAGCGGCGTGTTCGCTGGTGTGGACCGGGATGGGGCGTTGCTGTTGACGCTGGATCACGGGGAAACGAGACGCTTTACCCACGGTGACGTTCACCTTGGATAGAGGCGCGTGGTAATTGGACCTAGCTTAATGGAATTGCAGAACAAGCGTCCCCGCAATGGCGGAGGAACGCAATCCGAGCTGGTTTTTGTCGCGCTCGGCGGTCTCGGAGAGATCGGGAAGAACTGTTATCTCTACGGCACCGGGCCGGAGCATGCGCGGCAATGGCTGATGGTCGATCTCGGGATCACGTTTCCCGAGGGCGATTTCGAGCCTGGCGTCGATGTCATTCTGCCGGACCTTCGTTTTGTCGAAGACGAGCATATCAACCTCGTCGGCATCGTGTTGACGCACGCGCACGAGGATCACATCGGCGCGCTGCTCGAACTTTATCCGCGCCTCAATGTGCCGATCTACGCAACGCCATTCACGGCGGGGCTGCTGCGCGCCAAGCAGGTCGAATTCGCGGGGCATGTGCGGCCGGACATACACATCGTCAAACCTGGCTCCGCGTTCAAAGTCGGACCGTTCGATCTCGAATTCGTCGAAGTGGCTCACTCCATTCCAGAGCCGCAGGGACTGGTCATCAAGACCGCTGAAGGCACCGTCTATCACACCGGCGACTGGAAGGTGGATGCGACGCCGTTCATCGGCACCGACACCGATGCGCCGCGCCTCAAGGCACTCGGCGAAGGCGGCATCGACGCGCTCGTTTGCGATTCGACGAATGCGATGCGCGAGGGGCGCTCGCCGTCGGAGACTGAAATATCGGCGAAACTGACCGAGGTCATCTCGCGCGGCAAACGCGCCGTCGCGGTGACGATCTTTTCATCCAACGTCTCGCGCATCAAGGCGATCGGTGCGGCGGCGCAAGCAAACGGGCGCGCGCTCGTCGTGGCCGGCCGCGCAATGCACCGGATGATCGCGGTTGCTATCGAGACGGGGCATCTGCCCGCCGATTTCAAGCACTATGACCAGAGCCACTACCAGATGCTCGATCCGGCGAAGGCCGTTGTGCTCTGTACGGGTAGCCAGGGCGAGCCGCGAGCGGCGATCGCGCGTATCGCAGATCAGCAGCACCCGGACATCAAGCTCGGGCACGGTGACATGATGATCTTTTCCTCGCGCACCATTCCGGGGAACGAGAAGGCGGTCGGCCGCATCCAGAACAAGCTCGTCGAACTCGGCGTCGAACTCATCACCGACAACGAAGCGCTGGTGCACGTGACGGGCCACCCGCGCCGCGACGAGTTGCGCGACATGTACGCGTGGATCAAGCCGAAGTTCGCGATCCCGATGCACGGCGAGGCGCGCCATCTCGCGGCGCATGCCGAACTCGCGCGCAAGGCCGGCGTGCCGAAAGTGATGGTGGTGCGCAACGGCGATATCGTGAGGATCGCGCCGGGCGACCCGGCTGTCATCGACGAGGCGCCCGTCGGGCGGTTGTTCCGCGACGGTCATCTGCTGGTCGGGGCTGAGGAAGCGCCCTTGCGGGAACGCCGCAAGCTGTCGTTCGTCGGCGTCGCCTTCGTGTCCGTCACCATCAACCGCAAGGGTGAGTTGATCTCCGACCCCGTCGTCTTGATGGACGGCATTCCCGAGACGGCGGCAGACGGCACCGAGATGCTCGATATCGCGCTCGATGCCGCCGACGGCGCGATCCGCTCCATTCCGCCGGCGCGGCGCAAGGATGCTGCGCTGGTCGAGGATGCTGTCGCAAAATCGATCCGGTCCGCCGTCGATCAGGCCTGGGGCAAGAAGCCGATCGTGCACTGCATCGTCACGAAGGTCGACGCCAAGGCGTGAGACATTTCCCCCCCCCCCGCGCGCGGGGAGAGGGAAGGTCACATCTTCCGCAAGTGGAAGCTCTTCGGGCGCGTGAGCGCGTGATAGCCGAGGACTGAGAGCGAGGCGCCGCGGCCGGTGTCCTTGACGCCGGTCCAGGCGAGGCCGGGGTCGAGATAGTCGCAGCGGTTGGCATAGACCGTGCCGGTGTCGATCTCCGCGCCGATCCGTGCGGCGGCATCCAGGTCGGTGGTCCACACGGACGCAGTCAATCCATAGGGGCTGTCGTTCATGAGTCTGATGGCCTCGGCGTCGTCCTTCACCTTCATGATGCCGACGACCGGGCCGAAGCTTTCTTCCATCATCACTTTCATCGAGTGATCGACAGAGGTGAGGATCTGTGGTGCGAGCCACGCCGTGCCGGCCGCGTTCCGCTTGAAGGCTTTCGGATCGATCGTCGCGCGCGCGCCTTTTACAACAGCCTCTGCGATATGATCGCGGACGAGATCGGCAAAGCGCGTCGCCGCCATCGGACCCATGGTTGTCGCTTGTTGCAGCGGATCGTCGAGCACGTAACTCTTGGTGAGCGCGACCGCGCCCTCGACGAACTTGTCGTAGAGCTTCTCGTGAACATAGACTCGCTCGATGCCGCAGCAGCTCTGGCCCGAATTGAAGAAGGCGCCGTCGACGACATTTTCGATGGCGTGTTCGAGGTTGGCGTCGGCGCGCACGTAGGCCGGGTCCTTGCCGCCGAGTTCGAGGCCGACTGACATGAACGTTCCGGCGGCGGCGCGCTCGATGGCTTTGCCGCCCGACACGGAACCGGTGAAGCTGACGTGATCGACCATGCGGCTTGCAATGATCTTGGCCGCGTCGTCATGCGACAGCGCCAGATTCTGGAACAGGCCCTTCGGGAGGCCCGCCTTGTCCATTGCCTGCTGGAAGCGCTCGCCGGTCAGGATCGTCTGCGAGGCGGCCTTGAGGATCACGGCGTTGCCGGCCATCAAGCCGGGCACGATGGTGTTGACGGCAGTCAGGAACGGATAGTTCCAAGGCGCGATCGTGAAGATCACGCCGAGGGGCGTGCGGCGGATCTCGCGGGTGAAGCCGTCTTTCGCTGAAGGTACGACCGGCGCGAGCGCTTCCTCCGCGATGGCCGTCATGTGCTCGACACGTTCGGTCATCGAGCGCAATTCCCCGCCGTAGCGTACTGGGCGGCCCATCTGGCGCGCCAGCTCGGGCACGACGTCATCGTTGATTGCCTTCATGGCGTCCAGAAAGCGCAGCATGACGGCGCGGCGGTCGGCCACCGGGGTTTTCGCCCAGGCTTTCTGAGCCGCGCGGGCCGATGCGATCGCCGCATCTATCTCTGCCGGAGACGCTGTTTTCCGGCGGGCGACGATTGTGCCGTCGATGGGTGAGGTGCAGACGATTTCGCTCATGATTTTGCTCTGAAGTGGGCCCGTAGGTGCATCGGTGCCCGATCGGGCGGGGCGGCGTCAACCAATCGATTGATACGATAGGCGCTTTCGCCGCATGACCGATTGACCTGACGAGCCCGGCATGAGACGCCCCCGATACGTGAACGGAAGGATCGACGGGAATGGACGCCGGAGACAAGTGGCAGGGCAATCCGCTGGTGCGCCTATTGGTCGGCATCGAGGCCGCTGTGTGGCGGGTGCTGGTCGGCCTCGCGGGTTTGCTGCGCCTCGCTTTCGGGATGGCCGCCGGGCTGGCGCGTTCACTCGGCCGCCTGGTGCTCGGACTGCCAGCCGGTTTGCGGCGCGGACTTGCGATCATCGCCTGCGTGGCCGCGATCTTGTCTGTTTTCTGGGCGACGCGTGATCCGATCGTCAACTGGTACGAAGCGAACGCGGGCCTGCGGCCTCTGCTCAACGCGAAGAGCTGGTACTACCATCTCGACCGAACCGACCGCGATGTAGTCCAGCGCTCTGATGCCGATCTCCTGGTCATCGACTATGCCACGAATGGCGGGCGCAATCCGTTCTCGAAAGACGACGTCGACAAAATGCGGGTGCGCCGCGACGGGACGAAGCGACTCGTCGTGTCCTACATGTCGGTCGGTGAAGCGGAGACCTACCGCTGGTATTGGCAGAAAGGGTGGGAGACCGAGGACAAGACGAAGCGGCCATCCTGGCTCGTTGCTCCCAACTGTGCGTGGCCCGGAGCGTGGGCCATCAAGTTCTGGGAGGCCGGTTGGAAGGACATCGTCTACCGCGGGAAGGAATCGTATCTCAAGCGGATCATCGATGCCGGCTTCGATGGCGTCTATCTCGACCGTGTCGACATCTTCGAGCAGTTTCCCGACGGCAAGCACGGCGCGCCCGCTGATGCGCAGGCTGCCATGGTCGAGTTCGTGATCGAGCTTGCCGAGACGGCGCGGCGGCTCAAGCCCGGATTTTTCGTCATTCCGCAGAACGGTGAGCCGCTGCTCAATGACAAGCGATACCGGCGCGCCATCGATGGCCTCGGTAAAGAGGATCTGCTGTTTGGCCACGACGGCACGCAGGTGCGCAACAAGCAGCTCGACGTGAAGTGGTCTTACGACCATCTCAAGAAGTTGTTGGCTGATCATAAGCCGATCTTCGCCGTCGAGTACCTCGTCACGCGGGAGGCGATCGCCTATGCAACTCTCGAAATGCGGGACCTCGGCCTCGTGCCGACGTTTGCGGATCGTAGCCTCGATGGCTCGGATCCCGTCATGCCTCGCATCGACCACAAGCTGACAGAGGGCACGCCCGAGTGGATCAAAACCATGTGCGACAAATCGAATTCATGGTGACGCGGCCTTATGGTTGACCGGTCGCTGCGGCGCTTCGCGCCGGATCGCAACCGGTGCACCTCTAGGCACATTCGGCCGTCCACTGTATGACAGTCGGCAATATCAGTAATCTATGAGGTTCCCATGTCTCGCCTGCGAAATGTCCTCGCTTTGGTTGCCGCGCTTGGGGTGGCGGCGGCCGCAGTCCCCGCGGGTGCCCAGCAGCGGGACAATCCGTTCTTGAAGGCCAAGTCGTGGGCGTTCCAGCTCGTAAATCTCGGTCCGGAAGAGCAGGCCAAGATCGCCGCGTCACCGTTCGATCTCGTCGTCATCGACAGCGAGCAATTCCCCTTGGACAAGGAAGTGCCGCTGACGAAAGAAGAAGTCGATCGGATGAAGAAGAAGCCGGATGGCTCGAAGCGGCTTGTGATCGCCTACTTCTCGGTCGGCGAGGCAGAAGACTACCGCTGGTATTGGAAGCCGGAGTGGACCAAGACCAAGCCGTCGTTCATCGGCAAGGAAAGCAAGGAGTGGAAGCACAACTACCTTGTGAAGTACTGGGAGCCGACCTGGCAGGACATCGTCTTCAAGTTCGCGGACCAGGTGATCGCTTCGGGTTTCGACGGCTTTTATATCGATCGCGCGGATGCCTATTATTACTACGGCGATACCAAGGAAGCGCGTGACCGCATGGCCGCGTTCATCGTCAAGCTGACGAACTATATCCGCTCGAAGAAGCCTGATGCCGCCATCCTCGTGCAGAACGCCGAGGAGCTGCTCGATCGTCCCGAGTACATCGCCGGAATCGACGGCATCGCGAAGGAGGATCTCCTTTACGGCATCAGCCACAAGGAAGAGCCGAACAAGAAGGCCGACGTCGACTGGAGCACGAAGCTCCTCAAGGACTTCCAAAAGCAGGGGAAGGCCGTGTTCGTGATCGAGTATCTGACGCGCGGCGACTATGTCCGCGACGCCAAGAAGCGTCTCGATGAGAATGGTTTCGTCATGTACATGGGGCCGCGCGGTCTCGCCTCGCTCAACATGGATGCGGCCGACATCGGCGCCTACAACGGGCCCCGTCGCGGTCCGCAGGATCCGACACCGGAATATCCGAGCGCGCAGACCATCGGCGCCAAGGCGACGCGGGCGGTCCAGAAGGCCGGCACGGCTGTAAAGGAAGGCGCCAAGACGGCCTCGGACAAGGTCAAGGCTGGTGCCAAAGCGGTCTCTGACAAGGCGAAAGCGGTGTTCAAAAAGTCCGAGCCGCAGCCGAAGACGAACTGAGATTTCGTCGTCGATCCGTTGCTTTAACACCCCGGCCGGCACCCCGCCGCCGGGGTGTACTCTTGCCTAGCGGACTTCGCCGCGCGATAAGCCGTCGCAATTGGAAGGGACTGGACACTCATGGCTTTCAAACCGCGCGTTTTCTCGGGCATGCAACCGACGGGCAACTTGCACCTCGGCAACTATCTCGGCGCGCTCGTGCGCTGGGTCGAGATGCAGAAGACGCACGAGTGCATCTATTGCATCGTCGACCTGCATGCGATCACGGCGCAGTGGATCGACCCCAAGGAGCTGCGGCAGGCCACGCGCGATGTCACGGCCGCCTATATCGCCGCCGGCCTCGACACCAAGAAGAGCATCATCTTCAACCAGTCGCAGGTGCACGCCCATGCGGAGCTGGCCTGGATTTTCAATTGCACGGCTCGTCTCGGCTGGCTCAACAAGATGACCCAGTTCAAAGAGAAGTCCGGCAAGGACCGCGAGAACGTTTCGGTCGGCCTTTACGACTATCCGGTTCTGATGGCGGCTGACATCCTCGTCTACCAGGGGACGCACGTGCCCGTGGGTGACGATCAGAAGCAGCACGTCGAACTCGCGCGCAACATTGCGCAGAAGTTCAACAGTGACTACGCGCAGGCGATTGCTGCCAAGGGCTACAACAACGGCATCTTCCCGCTCTGCGAGCCGGTCATCATGGGGCCTGCGACACGCGTGATGAGTCTCCGCGACGGTACCAAGAAGATGTCGAAGTCGGATCCGTCCGATTTGTCTCGCATCAACATGACCGATGATGCCGATACGATCGCGAAGAAGGTGCAGAAGGCCAAGACCGACCCTGAGCCGCTACCGAGCGAGGAAGCGGGACTCGACGCGCGTCCGGAAGCCGACAACCTCGTTGGAATTTACGCGGCGCTTGGGGGCACCACGAAGCAGGACGTTCTCAGGGATCACGGGAACACGCAGTTCTCGTCCTTCAAGAAGGCGTTGGTCGACTTGGCGGTTGCCAAGCTGTCGCCGGTCAACGCCGAGATGCGCCGGTTGACGTCGGACCCGGCTGAGATCGACCGCATCCTGAAGGACGGCAGTGAGCGAGCCGCGGCCATTGCCAACCCGATCATCAAGGACGTGAAGGACGTCGTCGGGTTCATAGCCTGACGAATGCTGCCCGCCTGACCTGCGCGGGCGGTTCCTTTCCCGATCAGCTCTTACATAAGACTAGCTGCTCGCTCGGCACTTGTTGCGAGGGGGCGGATCATGGCACGATGGTTTCATGCCAAGCACACGCAAACGCAAAGTCTTCGAGGCAGGACATCGCCGGAAAATCCTGGTGGTGGCGGACGAGTCGAAGGAGGTCGATCCGGCGCTCTTCTTCGCGGCCAGCCGCGCGCTGCACACCAACGCGGCGGTGGTGTTGCTTTATGTCATCGAGGTGGAGAACCAGTTCTGGGGCGGCGTAAAGGCGGTTCAGATCGAGGAAGAATCCAACAAGGCCAAGGCGGTGTTCCGCCTGCTCCGGCGCAAGATCGCGAACGAAGGCTTCGACACGGTCGACGTCGAAGAGGTGCTGCGCGAGGGTAAGAAGGTCGACGAGATTCTGAAACTCATCGACGAAGACGAGGACATCGCCGTGTTGGTGCTCGGTGCTGCCGTCGACGTCAAGGGGCCTGGCCCGCTCGTGTCGTCGCTCGCGGCCGGATCGACCGCCGGCAAGTTTCCGATCCCCGTGACGATCGTGCCAGGTGACCTGACGCTGGACGACATCAAAGCGCTGGCCTGAGCCGCCTTATTTTCCGGTACTGCTGGTCGGCCTCCAGTCGGCTGCATGCATGGAGACGCTGCCGCGCCGGAAATTCAAATGCTGATCGGAGAGATACGGCAGCTTGCGCTCGAAGACGAGTGGGTCTGGTGCTTTGGGGCCTAACCAGCGGTCGAAGAGGCCGGGACGATCGACCCCGGCGACGAGTGCCTTGAGGGTGAAGCGATAGTTGCCGGCATCACGGACGAGCCGTGGCAGCGGATTGCCTTGAGGATAGAACCTGATCGTTTCGGTGTACGTGGCCCTGCCGGGGATGGCGATCGGTGCGAAGGCTTTGTTCAGTGCGGCCGGGTCGCGCGGATGCTCGCCGAAGAACGCACTGTAGTAAGATTTCTTCTTGTCATACTCGTCCTTGGCCTCTGTCGCCTCCACAGTCAGTTCGAGCGCTAGAATGGTTCCGGTGTTGGAGCCGCCGTTGACGACGGTCACCGGCACAGCGAACAGCTCGGTGTCGCCGCCGCCATCGCGGGCGTATTGGACGATCGGGGGGACGTAGATTTCGAGCTCGGGCGCCTTGAGCGCGCTTTCGTAGTAGCTGAGGCCCGAAAACACGAAGGCTAGTGCGGAAATGACGGTTGCGAGGCGCCCACCATGAGCGCCCTCGGCTGCGTTGAGTGCGCCGGTGTCGCTCGTTTCAACGCGGGGCGGCAAATTCAATGTCATCTATGTTCCCCTGGTATCCAATCAGAAACGAAGTGGACGCCGTAATGGGGCGAAGTTGTGACTTGCGCACTTTTGTTGGCGACTTGCTGCGCCGCGCCGAAATGCTCGTCGGATTGCGAGTGGCTTTGCGCGCGGGACCGCCAATCCCGTGGCGCGCCGAGGGTCCATGCGGCGCGCGGCTGAACTTGAAATCAGCCGGTCGCCAGTAGGTGGCCGCCGTCGACAGTGAGTACTGAGCCGGTAATGAACGAGCCGGCGTCGGAGGCCAGCAGCAGCAGCGGGCCGTCTAGCTCATTCAGCTGGCCAAGACGCTCGTAGGGGATTGATTTGATCATTCTTTGGCCGCCGGGCGTCGCCCAGTAGTCGGCGTTGATCTCGGTCGCGAAATAGCCGGGAGCAATCGCGTTGACGCGGACATTCTCACGCGCGAGCTCGAGCGCCATGGATCGCGTCAGCGAGATCACCGCCGCTTTGGAAGCCGCATAGGGGGCGAGCGTCTTTATGACGGCGTAGCCCAGTATCGATGAGATGTTGATGATAGACCCGGCACTTGCATTCGCCTTGCTGCGTCCGGCTGACGCGCCGGTGGGATCGCCAGTCGTGTTGCGCTTTGCCGCGACCATACGGCGTGCGGCTTCCTGGGCAACGCGGAATACGCCGTCGAGATTGACGGCCATGACATCGCGCCACTCCTCTTCCGACGTTTTGAGGAACCAGGTGTGCGAGGGGATGCCGGCGTTGTTGACGACGATATCGATGGGGCCGATGGCCTTTTCCGCAGCGTCGAATGCTGCCGTTACCGATGCGCGGTCGGTCACATCCATAGCGACAGGCGCAGCAATGCCGCCTGTTGCACGGATGCCGGCGGCGAGGGTGTCGAGACGATCTGTACGGCGCGCAGCAATGGCGACCTTGGCGCCGGCATTCGCAAGCACCGTCGCGAAGTGCGCGCCGAGGCCAGACGATGCGCCGGTGACGAGTGCCGTTTTGCCAGCAAGGGAAAAGCGATTGTCTGACACTGATCGAACCTCATTGGCGTTTGCCAGCGATCATTCGGTAGAGGATCGCTGCCAGCAGGGAGACCGCAAAGATAAAGTAGAGTGTGTGGCCGCCATAGTAGCCGAAGCGTGACGGCATGAACGGGTAGCCGATCCCCGTCCAGCGTTCGAGGAAGACGCCGATCGCAGCGATCGGCGCCGTCCATATCACCGTCCAGATGTTTGCAAGGCCATCCGGCGGGGCGCGCAGGAAGGCGACGAGCACCCAGACTGCGCCGAGCAGATACAGCGCGACCACGATGCGGGCGAGTTTCCGGCGGAGGTTCACCGCGTTCGGCGGCGATCTCAGGCCATGCCTGGAGGCTTGCCGATGAAGTCACCCTTGCCGAGTTCGATGCCGTTGTGGCGCAGAATGGCGTAGGCGGCCGTGCAGTGGAAATAGAAGTGACCCATCGCGTAGTTGGCAAGATAGGGCAGGCCCTTGAAGGTCACGTCGTTGCCGCGAACCTTGATCTTGATGTCGCGGGTCTCGGCGCCGTCGAAGCTGTCGGCTTTCAGACCGGCGATGAAGTCGAGCGTCTTCTTGATGCGGGCCTTGAGCTCATCGAAGGTCTTTTCGTCGTCCGCCCAGGCAGGCACGTCGGCGCCAGCCAGCCGCGCGGATGCGCCTTTGGCAAAATCGCAGGCGATCTGGACCTGACGCGATAGCGGGAACATGTCCGGCGCAAGGCGTGCGTTTACCAGGACCGAGGGATCGATCTTCTTGCCCGCACAGAACGCCGCCGCCTTGTCGAGATTGGCAGACAGAGCGAGCAGATACTGGGTAAAGACCGGCACGGCGAGTTGGTGCATGGTGATGGCCATGGAAAATAGTCCTCATTGGTGGGGATACCGGGGCATATTGATCACGATCGGAGCAGCTCTGCAATGATGGCATTGCTCAGCGGGTCTGCCGCGTGCTCTTGAGACAGCGACGAATCGAGTCCAGGCAGCCAGTTGGTTGCCGGCGGCCGCAGGAGCGGATTGCATGTCTATTGCCACGATCCTTGCGGACCCGGCCCGGCGCAATGTCGCCGTGCTGGCAGTGGCGCAGGCGCTCTTCCAGTGCACACAGACGATGGCGATCGCGACCACGCCGCTTGCCGCCTACAGCCTGCTCGGCGCGGACAAGACCTTTGCGACGGTGCCGATCTTTCTCGCGCACGTCGGGTTGATGCTGACGACCTATCCGGCCGCCATGCTGATGGGACGCGTCGGACGGCGGGCGGGATTTTCGCTCGGCGCCTCCATCGGCATCTTTGGCGCCATCGTGTCGTTCGTCGCGATCTGGATTCAGAATTTCGCGCTGCTGTGTGCCGGTGGCCTCTTGCAGGGTTCGGCGGCCGCGTTCGCGTGGCACTATCGTTTCGCGGCGACCGACGTCGCCAAGCCCGAATTCAGGGCAAAGGCACTTTCTCTCGTCATGGCCGGAGGTGTGTTCGCTGGCGTCGCTGGTCCGCAGATCGCGAAGTGGACGGTCAATTTGCTCGATCCCGTCATCTTCGCCGGTGTCTACATCATGACTGGCGTCATCGCCGCCATGATGCTGCTGCTGATGCAGTTCATCCAGATCCCGGTCCCGGCCAAGACCGATCAAGGCGGCGGCGGGCGTCCGCTCGGTGAAATCATCCGCCAGCCGCGCTTTATCGCTGCCGCGTCGTCGTCGATGTTCGGGTACGCGGTCATGACCCTCGTCATGTCCGCGACGCCGCTGGCGATGCTCGGCTGCGGCTTCGGGTTCAACGACAGCGCGACCGTCATCCAGGGCCATGTGCTGGCGATGTTCCTGCCGTCATTCTTCACCGGGCATCTCATTCAAAAATTCGGCGTGAAACAGATCATCGTCGCCGGTGCGCTGATCGAGATCGGCTGCGCGCTGGTCAATCTTGCCGGTATCGAGTTCTGGAACTTCTTCTTGGCGAACCTGCTGGTCGGGCTCGGCTGGAATTTCTGCTATGTCGGCGGCTCGACGATGCTGACGACGACCTACAAGCAGGAAGAGCGTGCGAAGGTGCAGGGCTTCCACGATTTTCTCGTCTACTCGATGACGGCAACGGCTGCAGCCTTGTCAGGCACATTGCAGGCGCAGGCCGGCTGGTCGGCGATCAACGCGGCTGCTATTCCGATGCTGATGATCGTTCTCATGGCGGTGGCGTACTTGCGTACGCAGGAACGCGCCTCCGAGGCGGGAGAGCAGCGGCGCTAATCGCGGCCATGCCGGGTCTGGCGGTATCAAGCCAGTTCCGGTCTATCGATGGTTCGAGGCGTCTCCGCTTGCTCCTCATCGTCCACCTACTCTAGATGAGGCGAGACGGGGGAGGACCGATGACCGTGGAACTCAGCGAAGCCGATCGTGACATGCTGGCGGGCAAGGCGGGAGGGGCGGCGCAATTTGCGATGCGTATCCTGCTGCGGTTCTCGGAGGCGATGGGGGCCACGAAGCTCATCGACGTGTCGTCGGCGCACATCGATGGGTGTCTCTACCACGGCCAAGTCAGCCTCGATTTCGTCGAGCGATGCGTCTCGCTCGGCGGGCGCGTCAAGGTGCCGACGACGCTCAACGTCGGCTCGATGGATCTCATTCATCCCGAATTGTTTCGCGGCGAGGCGGCACTTGCGACGGCTGGCACGCGGTTGATGAAGGCACACGAGGAACTCGGCTGTCTCTCGACATTCACCTGTGCGCCCTACCAGACGATGTTCCGGCCGCGGCTCGGCGATCAGATCTGCTGGGCGGAATCGAACGCCATCGTGTTCGCAAACTCGGTGATCGGCGCGCGGACTAACCGCTACGGCGATTTTCTCGATCTCGCCGGGGCGCTTACAGGGCGGGCTCCCTACTACGGGCTGCACATCCACGAGAACCGCCGCGCTCGGGTCGTGTTCGAGATCGTCGAACGGCCGCGTGGCTGGGACGATACCGAACGGATGGCGATCGCGATCGGCGCGATCATCGGGGCTGAATCCGGCAACGACATCGCCGCGATAGCAGGGCTTTCGCCGGATACGACGGAAGACGATTTGAAGGGGCTCGGGGCGGTATCTGCTTCGACCGGTGGCGTTGCGATGTTTCATGCTGTCGGGCTGACGCCAGAGGCGCCGACGCTCGATGCCGCTCTGCAAGGCCAGAAGCCCGACCGGGTCGTGCGAGTGACGGCGGCGGATCTCATTGCGGCGCTCGGCCGGCTTTCGACGGTGCCGGACGGTTCGCCGCTCGCGGCTGTCAGCTTGGGCACGCCGCATTTCTCGCCGGCTGAATTCGCCAAGCTGATGCCGCTCATCACCGCCGCGCCGCCGCGTATCCCGGTCTACATCAACACGTCGCGGTCGACGCTCGATGCGATCAAGGCCAAGGGTTGGGACGACGTGCTCGCACGGCTCGGCGTCACGCTCGTCATCGACACCTGCACTTATGTGACGAGCGTGATGAAGGAGCAGACCGGGACGGTCATGACGAACTCCGGCAAGTGGGCGTGGTATGCGCCGGGCAATCTCGGCATCGAGGTGGCGTTCGGATCGCTCGGCGAGTGTGTCGCATCGGCTGCAGCGGGGCGAGTGGTCAGGTCATGAGTGAGATTTCTGGCATCACGTTGGTCGAGGGGCGCGCTGCGGGTGACGTGTTCGCCCTCGCGGAGCCGCTGAGCTTTTGGGGCGGCTTCGATGCATTGACGGGTAACGTCATCGACCATCGCCATCCCGACAAAGGGCAATGCCTCGCCCGGCGTGTCGTCGTGGTCGAAGCGGCGCGGGGATCGTCCTCAGGGTCTTCGGTACTGGCGGAAGCGATCCGGCTCGGCACGGCGCCTGCTGCGTTCGTGCTGTCGTCGCGGGACGCCATTCTGGCGGTTGGCGCAGAAGTGGCGCGGGAACTCTATGGCCGGGATTGTCCGGTTGTGATGGTTGAGGAGGCGACGCTCGCGATGCTCAAGCGGGCAGAACGTATCGACGTTGTGGCCGATGGACCTACCTGCCGGATTTTGCACAACGAACAGCGTTGAGTCTGTCGCATTGCCGCCTATCGAAGCCTATGATCCCGTTTGAAAAACACGGGAACGGCCCATGCCCCTTCACATCATCAAGCTTTGCGTCGGTGCGGAAAGCATTGAAGACCTCGCGCAGTGGCAGGCGGGGCGGCTCAAGGCGCAAAAGGCGCAGGGCATCAAGAAGCCGCGGATTTTTCACACGACCTTCCAAAGTCCTAAGCGGCAGACGGAGGTGCTAGACGGCGGCTCGCTCTATTGGGTGATCAAAGGCGTGGTGCAGGTGCGCCAACGGATTATCGGGTTCGACGAGGGCACCAAGGACAATGGTACGCCGTGCTGCCTGCTCATCCTCGACAAGGATCTGGTACCGGTCAGGCCGATGCCGCGCCGCCCATTTCAGGGATGGCGCTATTTGACGGCTGAGGATGCTCCCGCGGATATGAAGGGCGGCAAGGGCGCGGACGATGTCGCCGCGATGCCGCCGGCTATGCGGAAGGAACTCGCGAGCTTGGGGCTGCTATAAGGGCAGCTCGGCACCAGCCGCCATTCTCTGCCACGTTCGTGTACGATCGTGCCGCAAGGGCTTCAAAGTCAGCCGGTGATCTTCTCGCCTGGCGCGTAGGCATGGAGGGCCAGGGCGTGCACCCTGCCGCCGACGATCCCTGCAAGGGCTTCGTTGACGAGGCGATGGCGGCCGACGCGACTCTGGCCGGCGAATTTCGGGGCGACGATCAGAACGCGAAAGTGGCTTTCGCCCGTACCGGGGGAGCTGCGGTGGCCGGCGTGAAGCTCGCTTTCGTTGACGATGTCGAGGCGGGTTGGTTCAAGGGCGATCATCAGGCGCTCGCGCATTTCCGCTTCGACCGACATGGGAAGTCCTCGCCATTTTTTGCGACTGTCTGAGACCTTATATGGGTCATGCGGCTGAGGCCGTCCAGCCACGCGGATCTGCGTCGGCGCTGTCAAGACCTTGTCTCCCGGGCATGTAATTGGCCATACTAGACACCATGAAATCCAAATCCGACGCGATGAAACTGAACTCGAAATACTTCGACACAATCCGGATTGCGTCGCGGGAGAAGCCCGTGAAACGCGAGCCGGATGGGTGCAATTGGAAGGGTTGCACGGCCGTTGGGGCGCACAAGGCTCCGGTCGGGCGCGGCCAGGAGGGCCGCTATTACAAATTCTGCGCCGATCACATCAAGCAGTACAATGCGAACTACAACTATTTCCAAGGCATGTCGGACACGGAAGTTCAGGACTTCCAGAAGGATGCGCTGACCGGCCATCGGCCAACCTGGAAGACGGGTGCGAACGCCTGGGCCCACGGCACACGGACGGGGGCGCAGTCGTCTGATCCCGAGACCATGGCGACGATGCGTGGCAAGGCCAACGATCCGCATAGCTTTTTCTCATGGCGGGCCAAGCGCATGGCCGGCGCGGACGAGGAACCGCAACGCTACTTGAAGCCGCTCGAACGCAAGGCGATGGAAACCCTGCACCTGCCCGAAACTGCGACGAAAGAGCAGATCAAGTCGCGCTTCAAGGAGTTGGTGAAGCGGCACCACCCGGATGCCAATGGGGGCGACAAGCGTTCAGAGGACACGTTGCGGGATATCATTCAGGCCTACAACCACCTGAAATCAGCAGGTTTGGTCTGAATAGACGCCGCCATGCCTCTAGTTGCGGCTTTCGGAACGATTGGGCAGCGGCCGAGACAAGTTGCACGAGGCCGATCAAGCCTATAATTAGTTTTGCCGTCGGTCTCGGAGGGGTGCGCCGGCGCGGGGGGATCAGCTACGGCGGATCACTTTGCTGCCATGCGTGCGACAGGGGGTGCCATGCGCTGCCCTCACATGACGGGTGCTCCGTCGGGACGTAGTGTTCATCCGCCGCCCCATCAGGCCGCTGCTATCTAGTCTAGGACCACGAAAGCCCATGCGCGCTGCCACTGCTACCGCTGCTGCCTCTGAGACACCCGGATTGCCGGATACGACGGTGTCGGTGCGCAAAATCTTCGGCATCGATACGGATCTCGAAGTGCCGGCGTACAAGGCGCCGAACGAACAGGTGCCCGATTTCGATCCGGACTACCTTTTCAACCGGGACGTGACGCTCGCGATCCTGGCGGGTTTCAAGCACAATCGCCGCGTCATCGTGCAGGGCTATCACGGCACCGGCAAGTCGTCGCACATCGAACAGGTGGCGGCGCGCCTCAACTGGCCGTGCATCCGCATCAACCTCGACAGCCATGTGTCGCGTATCGACCTCGTCGGCAAGGACGCGATCGTCCTCAAGGATGGCAAACAGATCACCGAATTCCGCGACGGTATCCTGCCGTGGGCGTATCAGCATAATGTTGCGCTCGTGTTCGACGAGTACGACGCCGGACGTCCGGACGTGATGTTCGTCATTCAGCGCGTACTCGAGTCGGCTGGACGCTTGACGCTGCTCGACCAGAGCCGCGTCATTCGCCCCCACCCTGCGTTCCGTCTCTTTGCGACAGCGAACACGATTGGTCTCGGCGATACGTCGGGCCTCTATCACGGGACGCAGCAGATCAACCAAGCGCAGATGGACCGCTGGTCGATTGTAGCGACACTCAATTATTTGCCGCACGATGACGAGGCGAAGATCGTCATTTCGAAGGTCAAGAACTGGGCGAAGAGCAACGACAAGAAGAAGGTCGTCTCTAACATGGTTCGCGTTGCGGACCTGACGCGTTCGGCCTTCATCAACGGCGACCTGTCGACGGTCATGAGCCCGCGCACTGTCATGATGTGGGCCGAGAACGCCGAGATCTTCGGCAACGTCGGCTTCGCGTTCCGCGTCACGTTCCTCAACAAGTGCGATGAACTGGAGCGGCCCCTCGTCGCAGAGTTCTATCAGCGCTGCTTTGGCGAAGATCTGCCGGAGAGCACGGCAAATGTGGCGCTGAGCTGATTTCGCTGCACGATTAGACTGTCTGAGATTTGATCCGCCGGCGCCTCGTGCGCCGGCGATTTTCGTTCAGGCGCGGGCGCTAAGCCCGGTCGACGACCAGCACCGTGCCGTGGGCTTTCTTGACAGTGACTTGTGTGCCGGCCGGCATGTCGGGGCCTTCGGCGGTCCAGACCGTATCGCCAACCTTCACGCGTCCCCGACCGTTGGTAATGGCCTCTTCAAGTGTGACGCGGCGGCCGACGTACTGCTGGCCGCGCTCGTTGAGGGCACGGGCATCGGGGTCGGCCTTTCCGGCTTCGTGCGCCATGCGGCGGCCGAAGTAGAGGGCGATAATCGACAGTGCGCCGAAGGCGACGAGTTGCCAGACCAGGCCGTTCAATCCGAGCCAGGCCAACAGTGCCACGACAGCTGCTGCCACGCCGAACCACAGAAAGTGGACGCCAGGAATGACGATCTCGAGGCTCATCAGCGCGAGCGCCAGCACGAGCCAAAGCCAAGGTGCATGCGTCATCATCATCGAAGACATGATCACATCCTCTGTGACGGTTACGTCAGGATACTACGATTGCGGCGGGCGGCTCAGTGGGCGTGATGGGGGGACGCTTCCCGCTGGCTTGGTGGGTCCGCCGCCGAAGGCCTCCTTGCTGATTTCGGCGAGGCCGGCAAGCGAACCGATCACGGACGACGCTTCGAGCGGCATCATCACGATCTTCTGGTTCGGCGATTTTGCTATCGATTCGAGTGCTTTGACGTAGTTGTTGGCGACGAAATAGTTGATCGCTTGGACGTTGCCTTCGGCGATTGCCTTCGAGACCATCGCGGTCGCATTGGCTTCAGCTTCGGCGGCGCGTTCGCGGGCCTCGGCGTCGCGGAAAGCTGCTTCCTTGCGGCCTTCAGCGGCGAGCATCATCGCCTGCTTTTCGCCCTCGGCTTTCAGAATTGCGCCTTGGCGGAGACCCTCCGACTCCAAGATCTGTGCGCGCTTTTCGCGCTCTGCCTTCATCTGGCGGGCCATGCTGTCGACGAGGTCGCGAGGCGGGGCGATATCCTTGATCTCGATGCGTGTGACCTTGACGCCCCAGGCTTCGGTCGCGGCGTCGACAACGGTCAGAAGCTGAGCGTTGATCTTGTCACGATTGGACAGCAGCTCATCGAGGTCCATCGAACCCATGACGGTGCGGGTGTTCGTCATCGTGATGGCAACGATCGAACTCTCGAGCTGATCGACCTCGTAGGCGGCCTTGGCGGCATTGAGGACCTGGAAGAAGGCGACCCCGTCCACTTTCACCATGGCGTTGTCACGGGTGATGACATCCTGGGAGGGGATGTCGAGGACCTGTTCCTTCATGTTCATCTTCTGGCCGATGCGCTCGACGACGGGCACCAGGAAGTGAAGGCCGGGAGAAAGACTGCGGGTAAACTTGCCGAAGCTTTCGACGGTGTACTGGTAGCCTTGCGGCACCATCTTCACCATCGAGAAGACGAGGACGATCGCCATGACGATGAGAAGCAGGGCGAATGCGCCGGATGCGCCTATGAAATCCATTTTGTCCTCCAAGCTTTACGAATGAGATCTATGAAGCGTTGGCATGTTTTCTAGGCGACAAACGGAAAAACTCGCTGAAGATACCGTTAAATTCGCCTTAATGCTGCCCGGCGGGACGGGCCAAGGCAGGCCAGCGGACAACATTCGGCCAACCTGACGTCGCAGATGAAACCCTGAGTGCAACTGCCTGATCCGTAGGCGTGCAACCGGCTTGACGGGGCACGGCCAGTCGGCACATTTGGCGCCAATTCAGGTTCTGGAGCCACTTATGTCCTTTCGTTGCGTATCGCGTCGCGTCTGCACCTTAACTGCTGTGGCCGCCGGCGCCTTGTTGACTGCTGTCACAGCTGCGGCAGCATCGGGTCCGAACAAATTCGTCGCCAATCCGGCAAACTGCCAGAACACCAATGGTCCGTTCGAGAAGTGGCTCGTAGCCTTCAAGCAGGAGGCTCAGAGCCGGGGCGTGCGGCCGCAGACGATTCAGTCGGCGCTGGGCGGGCTGCAAATGGATATGAAGATCATTCATATCGATCGGGGCCAGTCATTCTTCGCGCAGCCATTTCTCGACTTCTACGCCAAGCTCGCGACGACGAACCGCGTCAACAGTTCGCTCAACCAGCTCAAGAAGAACGCCGGCACGTTTTCGCGCGCCGAAGAGCAATACGGCGTTCCCGGCGCCGTTATCACCGCATTCTGGGCGCTCGAAAGCGACTTTGGCGCCGGCATGGGCAATCGACCCGTGCTTACGTCTCTTGCGACGCTCGCGTGGGATTGCCGGCGCGGTGAGATGTTCCGCGAGGAGTTGCATGCGGCGCTGCGGATCATCGACAAGGGCGATCTGACGCCGCAGGAAATGGTGTCGTCATGGGCGGGTGAACTCGGACAAACGCAGTTTCTGCCGACGCACTACGACAACAATGCCGTCGACTTTGACGGCGACGGCCGCCGCAATCTGTTCAAGAGCCAGGCGGACGTCATCGGTTCGACCGCGAATTTCATCAAGAGTCTCGGTTGGAAAAAGGGCGAGCCTTGGCTTGAGGAAGTGCGTGTGCCGGCTGATATGGCTTGGGAGAACGCGGGACTCGATATCAAGCAACCGCGTTCGTTCTGGGCAAAGCAAGGCGTGACGCGGGCGAACGGACAAGCGCTGCCGGCTGATGCGATGCCGACGTCGCTCGTGCTGTTGCAGGGACGCGGCGGGCCGGCGTTCCTCGCTTATGAAAACTTCAAGATCTTCACGGAATGGAACCAATCGCTGAACTACGCGACGACGGCAGCGCATCTCGCCGCCCGGCTCGCGGGTGCGCCCGTGTTCAATCGCGGCGCGTCGCCAGCGGTGCCGCTCGTACCGGACCAAATCAAGGAACTGCAAGGCGCCCTGCAGAAGGCTGGCTTCACCATAAGCACCGTCGATGGCCGCCTCGGCTATGAAACGCGGGCGGCGATCCGTGCTGCGCAAAAGAAGTTTGGGATGCCGGCCGACAGCTATCCGACCGTCGACCTCATCATGCGGCTGAAGTCAGGCGCTCGCGGATAATCGCTGCATGCGCTGGCGTGCGAAGATGCCGACGATGACGAGGAGTGTCGCGGCGAGGCCGTACCAAGTCAGCGCATATTCGAGATGGCGGTTTGGGATGTCGATCTTGCCCGCCATCGGGTAGGGCAGGTTGCCAGGTGGCACCGGTCCTGTCTGGTCGACGTAGTAGTAGCGTGGCGATGGCCCGGGCGGGGCCGGCACCGGTTCTGCAACGCCAAGTTCCAGCGGGGCGCGAACATAATAGATGTTCTTGCTGGCATCGTTCGGGTTCGAATACGTGCCGCGCGGTTCGGCACGGCGCAGGACGCCTGATATGTTTGCGGTCTCCGTCGCCGCCGATCCTGGGCGTTGCGAAAGCAGCTTCAGCGCTTCGGGGACGAAGCCGCGATTGAGGTAGACTTCGCCACCTGCGGGTGGGGCCAATCGGTGCCGCTGGAACACCCAATAGCCGGGCCCGCCAATGCCGTTCGACTGGCGCGGTACGGCGATGAAGATATGGCGCTCGTCAGGCGATGCCGGAGTGAGCGTCAATCTCACAGGACGGAAGTCGCAGGGATCTTTCTCGACCGGCAGCGGTTCGGGGCCGGGGCATCTGAGAGCCGTCCAGGATGCGTTGGTGACCGGAGCCATCTTCGCTCGTTCGGCCATTGTCGCGAGGATCTGCTCTTTCCAAAGGCGCCTATTCAATTGCCATGTGCCGAGGCTCAGCAGGATCGCCAATGCGATCGCCGTGGCGATGGCAAGGTGGATCACGCCAGCCGCTTTGAGGCGCGCCATCATGCCGGGCCGATCGCGCTGCTCGCATCGGCGCGGATGCGTTGCACCATCGACGCGAGGCCGTTGGAGCGCTGCGGTGTTAGCGCCTGTTCGAGGCCGAGGTCCTTGAGCACGGCATGTGCGTCCGTCGCAAGAATGTCGCGCGCCGTTTGACCTTGGTACAGCTGCAGAAGGACGGCGACGAGGCCCTTAACGAGATGGCTATCGCTATCGCCTTGGAATGTGAGGCGCGGGCCCTCTGCGGAGGCGGTCACCTCGCTTGCCAGCCAGACTTGCGACGCACATCCGCGGACTTTGTTGGTGTCGGTGCGCAAATCGTCCGGCAGGTCAGGCAGGGCGCGGCCGAGTTCCATCACGTAGCGGAAGCGGTCTTCCCACGTGTCGAGCAACTCGAAATCGGAGCGTATGTCGTCGATGGCCATGGGAATTAGATCGTGCCTCGTTCGCAGCTTCTCAAGTCAGCTGACGGGATCATTCCTTATACCACACCGTCTGAATGCCCGATGCGAGGAGGTGGCCGTTCGCCCCCCACAACTCCATCGATTGGTCATGAAAGTTGGCGTTGAAGCGTTGGGAATCCGCAACGCCGAGCATCGGTGCCGGGCCCTGGTTCTGCAACTCGGCCTCCGTGGCGTGGAAATGCGTGGTCATCGTTACGGTTGCCATGGGTACGAGCGTGCCGCGCATCTGGACCAAGCGGAGGATGAAGCAGTCAGCCAGAGCCGCGAGAGCAACGAAATCGAGGACGCGGTCTGGCTTGTCGCGCATCCAGAGGACGGTGCGAGAGCCACCAAGATCGTCTGGAGCGCGTGGTTTGCCGAAGCCTGGATCGCCCTCATGATAGCGGAATTCGTAGCTGTCGAGCCAAGGCAGGCGCGCGTGCGGTGGGAGGATCGCGACCGCTTCGGGTGTGGGCACGTCCGGCATCTTCGCCGTCATATGCGAAAAGGTCTCACGGCGATTGGCGCAGACGAGCGAACCAGTCGCAATGACATTGCCGCCCTGCAGCATTTCCATCGACCAATGCTGGGTCGCCCGGCCGTCGCGCTGCAGCTTCAATTGGATCTCAAAGGCGCCCTTGGCGGCTGCGGCACAGAAGTTGACGGTTTGGGCCACGGGCGGGCCCAGCCGCCGCGGATCGATCATGACGGCGCGCATAAGGAGGGCGGCGATGTAGCCGCCGAAGGGCCCGGCGAAGTTCCAATAGGCCTCGCTCATCGTACCGGCGAGCCGGTCAATCCCGGCGGGTTCGAGCTTGGTGGCGATATCGAGTTGGTGTGGTTGCGTGGACATCAGGGCCTGCCTTCAAAGGACTGCGGTCCTCATAGGCATTTGCGGCCAGTATTGTCCATGACGGGGCGTTTCAGTTGGCCTTGCGTGGGGTGGGGCGCCAGGTGGGCTGGAGGTCGCGGTCCGTCAACGTGCCACGGTCGACCGTCGTGCCTGTCGTGATATCGCGCCCGGCGCCGGCTGCTTCAGCGGTCTTGGCAACCTCGCCTTTGTTCATGCGCTTGATGGCGAGGCTCCATGCCATCCGCGCGCCGAATTCGGCTTTTTGTTTGAAGACGGCCCAGTATTCGCCGCCTTTCTGGCAGGTTTCGGGGTTGCGGGTGCAGAATGTCGCGACGCGCTCGACCGCACTCGCGGTTGCATCGTAAACTTTGGCTTGGGTGTCCTTGTCGGTCGGCATGAACAGCACGACCGCACCGACCCCCACTATCAATTTGACCAACGCCATGGCTGACAATCCTGCACGATGGGCCTTCGCAGCCCACGCCTACATGTATAGCGCGCATTGGTTGGTATTTTGCAAATCGCGTTGGTTCGGTTTGTATCAAATGCCATCAAATCGATGGCTGGTCTCATCAGCTGCTCAACGCCCGTAATGTCAGTGTTTTTTCCGGATTTGAGCAGAACGAGGGGCTGTAGGCTAGGCTTACGCTGCCGGAATTCGTCAGCAAGCGGAGGTGGTGGTCAATTACCAAAGGGGTTTGACCGTTGGCTGGATTGACGCGGTTGGCGTGTGACCGCAATTAAGAGGGTACTTTGAACCGGAGCACCCCATGGCACGCAACGAAGACCCGATCGTCATCGTCGGTTCGGCCCGTACCCCGCTTGGGGGATTTCAGGGCGACCTGTCGTCAATGACAGCCGCACAGCTCGGTGCGGTCGCCATTCAAGCGGCGGTCGCTCGGTCGGGCGTCAAACCGGACCGGGTGGATGAGGTGCTGATGGGATGTGTTCTTCCGGCCGGGCAGGGGCAGGCGCCGGCCCGCCAGGCGGCGCTTGGTGCCGGGCTTGCCGATGCGGTGCCATGCACAACCGTCAACAAAATGTGCGGCTCTGGGATGAAGACCGTGATGATGGCCTACGAGGCGCTGCATGCGCGGCCGACGGACGTGATCGTCGCTGGAGGCATGGAGAGCATGTCGAATGCGCCCTATCTGTTGCCGAAGATGCGCGGCGGTGCGCGGCTGGGCCACGCCGAGGCCAAGGATCACATGTTCCTGGACGGCCTCGAGGACGCCTACGACAAAGGCCGGCTGATGGGTACATTTGCCGAGGATTGCGCGCAGCACTACCAATTCACGCGGCAAGCGCAGGACGATTTCGCGACGACCAGCCTCAAACGGGCCAAGCAGGCCAATGAGGACGGAAGCTTTTCCGGTGAAATCGCTCAGGTCGCCGTCATGCACCGCAAGGGCACCATGGACGTCGTGCGCGACGAGCAGCCATTCACTGCCGACCTTGCGAAGATCCCGACGCTTCGTCCTGCTTTCCGCAAGGACGGCACGGTCACACCAGCCAACTCGTCATCCATTTCCGATGGCGCGGCGGCGATGGTGCTCATGCGGGCGAGCGAGGCGAAAAAGCATGGTCTGGCGCCCCTCGCCAAGATCGTCGGGACGGCATCGCACGCTGCCGCGCCAGCATGGTTTTCGACCGCGCCGATCGGCGCTATTCAGAAACTATTGAAGCAGATCGGCTGGACGACCAGGGACGTCGATCTTTACGAGATCAACGAGGCCTTCGCGGTCGTGACCATGGCTGCGATGCGCGATCTCGATCTGCCGCACGACAAGGTCAACATTCATGGCGGTGCTTGCGCGCTCGGCCATCCCATCGGAGCTTCAGGCACCCGGATTCTCGTCACGCTGCTTGCCGCCCTCGAAAAGCGGGGGCAGAAGCGCGGTGTCGGCTCGCTCTGTATCGGTGGCGGCGAGGCGACTGCGGTTGCAATCGAACGGATGTGACGTCTCTTCAGCCGAGACGCTTTTCCATGAATAGGCTCAGCGGATCGGGCTGATAGTCGCCAAATGGCGGGATCTCGGCGAAGCCTGCACGGCGGTACAGGCCGATTGCTTCGGGTTGGTGGATGCCGGTCTCCAATCTAAGCGCCGTAACACCGTCGTTGCGCGCGGCAGCCTCGAGTTCCTCCAGAATGCGGCGCCCAAGCTTCAGTCCGCGTGCGGGCGGATCGACCCACATGCGCTTGATTTCAGCGTAACCATCCGTTGATTTGACGATTGCACCGCACCCGATCGCCCGGCCGCCGGCGCGAGCCACAAAGAAGCGTACATTGGACTGAAGCATGACCTCGATCGGCGCGAAGTGATTGCTCTCCGCAGGATAAAGCGATCCCATATAGCTCTCGGACGCGGCGAAAAAGGCGAGGACCTCGGGTTGAGCCGGTGATTCCTGCGTGATCACAACGCCGTGAAGACTTTGGCCCTTGGCGAACATCGTGACATTTTCCGTTTTTTGAGGGTGACGGCTTTGCCAGCCTCTATCAAAGTTCGACCGCTGCAAACCAATTGTGGCGAAAGCCGTTCAGGCAGGGTTCATGGCTCCGGCGGTACCAGTCATATCAAGTTACCAAGGCGGAGTGCGTGATTATTCCGTGCCCGCATGGTATCCGGGGCGATACGAGGATCAGAGGAGGCAGCCATGACAATCCGATCCATGGCAATTGTTGGCCTCGCTCTCTTAGCGGCGTTCATTTCGCAGGCGACCTCTCCGACTTGCGCCAACGCCCAAAGTGGTTGCTCCGAGCAGTGCAAGGCTGCTTACGGCAGCTGCTACAAAGCGACCGCGAACCGTGCGGCGTGCGAGGCGCAGCTGCAGCGGTGCCTGCAGGGTTGCATCGCGGGCAAGGGCGGCTGACAGCCGCCGATCAGTTCGACATTCGCCATTCTGTAAGGTTCACACGATTGCCGGCGAGATCCGCAAACGTCTTTTCGCGGCATGTCAGAACTATAACTTGATGGCGTGAAGCTGCGTCCGTCAGCGCCTCGAAGAGCGAGGCGATCCGCTTGTCGTCGGCATAGACGAGTGCGTCGTCCAGAATCAGGGGGGCGGGCGCCTTGCGGTCAGCCAGTAAGCGGGCGAGCCCCAATCGAGTTACCACAGCCACTTGCTCTGCCGTGCCGCGCGAGATGCGGTCTAGCGTTTCGGGGCGGCCGTCGCGAACGATACTCGCCGGTGCCAACTTGTCGTCGATGTGCAGCGAAGCGCCGGGCAGGACCTTTTGGAGATAGGGGGCGATGCTGCGGGCGACCGGCTCGATCACCTCCGTACGCTCGGCCTCGAATGCGGCTGTCAACATCGTGTCGAGCTGCCGGAGGGCGGCGACTTCCTGCTTGAGGCCGTCTAGTCGCGACCGGGCGCGAGCAAGGGACTGCGCTGCGATCTGTGCTTCATGCTCGATGTCGGTGTCATTGTCGGCCTGGAGTGCTGTTTCCCAGCCGCGGATGTCGAGTTCAAGGTCGTGGATGCGCTTTTGGGCTACCGCCTCGGCGGCTCTAGCCTCGGTCAACCGGCGTTCGAGTGCGGTTATGTCGTCGGGGCTCGTTCGGAGCGCGCGCCATGCGTTTGCATCGCGGGCGGCAGCAGCCAAGGCGGCGTCCGCGGCCGCGCGCGCCTTTTCGAGGTCTTCAGTTCGGCTGGTTCGAGCGGCATCAGAGCCGAGTGTTGCGCCGAGTTCTTCCAGCCGCGCTCTTCGCTCGGTTGCGAGTGTCTCAATTCTCAGTTCTTCGCGGCGTGCCGCTTCCAGCTGCCCAACGAGCGACGCCAAATCGGGGCTCGATTGGTTTAGACGGGCCGAGACATCAGACGCCTCGCGCTCTATCTCTGCAAGGTCCCGATTGGTTGGCGGAGGCGACGCTGCCGTCATGGCAACCAGTTCGCCATGTGCCGCCAGCAATAGTTCGACGCCGTCCGGGGCCATACCCGCCAAACGGGCGCGCAGTTCGTCGCGCCGCCGTTCGTCCTTGCGCCGCGCCTCGGCTGCCTGCTCGACCGCAGCCATGTCGGGCAGCGCGAGCGATGCGAGGCGCGTGCGCAGTTCCAGGTCGATACGAGCCCGCTCGCTCTCATCCGCTGCAAGGGTGGCGTCGCCGCCGGGACGGACATCGATCCGTCCGATACCTTCGATGTCGATCTGCAGCGGCTTGCGAACGCGCACCGGCGCCGCGCTATCGAGCGCCTTGCCGTTCAGTACAAAACGATTGTGCATGCCAGGTAGCGGCTCGATCGACACCTCAGGGGCTGCGGCTGTCAGGCGTTGGTCAAGGCGGTCGCGTGCGGTCGCGAGTTCGTTGATGCTTTTGAGGGTCGGCTCATCGACCGGGTTTGAGTGTAAGCTGGCCTCTGCCTGCGAAAGCTCCGCAGTGAAGCTTCTGACTGCTTTCAGCCGGTTCGCCAGGTCATCGCGCCGCGCCACCAATGCAGACCAGTCAGCGGCGGCGCGGGCTGCGGCACGTTCAGCGTCCAACGCCGCCAGATGCGCAGAAAGATCTTCGGTGACTGCCTTGAGGCGCGACACTTCCGCTATCGTCTTCGCATTGCCGGCACGAAGGATGCCGAGTTGGTGGTTGAGCCGTTCCAGTTCGTCGCGCGTTGCCGCAAACCGGGCTAGTTCGCGATGCCATGCGTCATGGGCAAGTTTGGCTGCGGCGGCTGCGGCTTCGGCGGCCTTCAAAGCGTCCGTTGCGGCGCGGGCCAATGCGGCGTCTTGCGTCGCCTTGTGGATCGCCTGTTCGGCCTCCGCGATTGCTTTCTGGCGAGCCGCGCGCGTTACGGGGCTGCGAAGTTGTTCGGCCTCTGCCAGGGCGTGCGACAGTGCCGACAACCGCGCTTCGGCCGCAGCAAGTCGCGTCGTGGCGTCTTCGCTCCGACGCTCCGCTGCCTCACATTCGGCGATGGCCTTCGCAAATTCGCCCGTCGGCTTTCCTTGCTTCGGCGTGATGAGAGTGGCGAGCCGCGCGAGCACTTTCTGGTGGACCAGGTGGGCCTGTTCGTCGGCGGCTGCGCCTTCAATTTCCTGCTGCACGAACTGCCGCAAATTCGTGGCGGCATCCGGTGCCAGGCGAAAATCCACGAGACTTTCACCTTGACCGATCCACAGCAGGCCAAATCTCTCAAGGCCGCTCGGCCCTGCGCGCAACTCGTTCAGCTTCGCCTGCACGTCGGCATTTTTTGCGACGCTGGCGCCGGTTTCCAAGTCGACGAGTTCTGCCATGCCGCGCTGGAGAAAGCGCTTCCTGATCCGCCAGAGACGTGCACCGACTGCAAAATCGGCCTCGATCAGCGGCGCCCCACCATCATAGGGCTGCAGAGATGCGACGGATTTTTCCCTGCTCGTGTAAGACGTTTGGAAAACGGCGAGGAGAGCACGAAACAGGGTCGATTTGCCGAGCTCATTTTCCCCCGCCAGAACGTTGAGCCCGTCGGTCAATCCTTCCAGCGCCACAGGTTTGCGGAAGCGGCCAACATCGGCGACGCGGAGTGCGGATATCTTCATGGGGTGGTGCCGTCGCCGGCTGCCAGCGACGCCAGCAGAGCCAGTGCCCGTTCAGCGGTACGCGCAGTTTCGATTTCGCCCGTGGCGGCGGTCTGCAGGTCGGCTGAGACGCGTGCGAGTATGGGTGATCGGGTATCCCAGGCATCGTCCCCAGAGATCAGGATTCTTAGCTGGTCGCGCTTCGTCACGAGATGACGCACCATGCCGTCGAGGCGCGCCAACGTACTTTCGAGGGCCGGTGTCATCGACATGCTGACCGTGCCGTCAATTTCGAGGGAGAGCAGTTGATTTTGGGCGGCAGCGCCGAGTGCCGCGATTTCGGACAGGATCGCTTCGAGGCCGGTCGTCGCGGGCGAGAGATGTACCGAGCGGCGCGCCCAATTGAACTGCGCCGTCCGAAGCTTTTTCAAGACCGGCGGCGCGCGAGCATCCTCCAAGGACACCACAAGCGCGTTTCCGGGATCGTTGTCGGCAAATTGGTCGGGTTCGGGTGTGCCGGCGTACCAGATGCGATCGGTAATGCGCTTCGTGCCGTGCCAGTCGCCGAGCGCCAAGAAGGCCAGGTTGGCGCTTCCCACGCGCGACGGCATGATGGGTACGGCCGCGTCGCCTTCACTGCCGAAGCCGTGTACGGAGCCATGCGCCAGGCCTATCCGGATCGTCCCATCCGGTGAGGGGACTGTGTCCATCCAGCGTGTAGGATCTTCGTGCGACGCGCGGGCATGAAGTGGTGCCGGAAGCAGCACCACTCCCGGCGCAAGTTCGGCCGGCCGCTCTTCGGTATGCAATTCGACATTGGCTGGCAGGTCGCCAAGGGACCGCATACGGTCCCAGACGCCGCGCGGCGACGCGGGATCATGATTTCCGGGTAGCAGATGCCAACGAATGCCGCTTTGCCCGGCCAGGCGCTGAAGCAATTGACGCAGCAACCGGTCCTGCGCTGTGGCGCTGTCGAGGACGTCCCCCGCGACAAGGACATGCGGCGTTTGGTGGTTTCTCGCGACATCAGCAAGCCGTTCGATCGCGCCAAGCCGTGCTTCGCGCAGCAGCGACGCCACGTCGCCGCCGATATTTTCGAACGGTTTGCCGATTTGCCAATCGGCCGTATGGATGAACCGAAAGGTCATGCCGCCTTACACGGCATCTTCGCCATAGAACAGCGTCGAAACGTGCTTCGCCTCGGCGAAAAAGAGCCAGCGTTCCGTCACCAGTCCGAAGGCTGCAGAGAGAGTGGCTGCAATCGCGAAAGCGACTGCCAGGACGCTGCCCATCCAAAGAGCCAGGGCGAGCAACAGCGCAGGGGCGATGAAACCAAGGATCATGGCCCATGTTTTAAGCGTAGCCGCATGTTTGCGCGCGACTCGATAGCCCATTTCGCGCATGACGAAGTTGTCCCGGCTGTGCGGCTGCTCAGTCATGCGGACGCGGCCGAATTTGCCGAGGCCGGTGGCCTCGCCTGCGGTCAGTCCTGGAACGTTGCGTGGGCGTGTGTACCAGTAGAGCAGTTTGGTTCCGAGAGCGATCATCAAGAGCACGATCGTCAACGTTAGCGCCATCGATGCCGGATGGCCGAAGACCAACAGGAGCAGGGAAAGAAGAACCCCGCCCGAGGCTAGTGACAACGCGATATACATCGGTGCGACGATCGGCTGGTGCCAGTGGGGGATTGTCGGCAACGATTGATATATCATGCCGGTGCACCAAACCGTGGCTAATGCAAATGCGACGGTGAGTGCGGCGAGGATTTTTGTGAGCCACATCGGTTCTGCGCGCCAGAAGATCCAGAGCGCCGCCAAAAGAACCGCCGGTACGTAGGTGGCCACCGCCATCACGCCTTCGCGCGACAGCCACGATGTCCGCCACTGGGAAAACGCGCGCCAGGCACGTTCGGGTCGTCCAAGGTGGAACGTCGACGACAGAAGGCCGATTGTGACCAGCCCCAATGATAGCCCCATTCCGATTATGGCCAGGGTCCTGTCGTGGCTTATCGAGTCGGCGGCCAACCATAGGGCTAGCCAGGTCAGCAACCCGTAACCGGCGCCGGAGGCGGTCGTGAAAAGGATGACGGAGTAGGCGGGGTGCATGGGGCAGAACTACTTTTGGTGATCCTGGAGTATGTGCATGCCAATGATACCGCCGCTTGGCAACAGTCGTGCAACCGGCGCCCGATTGTCGGGAGGCGTTGGCGTACAGGTCACAGCCGCCGCAAAGCCTCGTAAGCCCTTGTGACATCGGTCATTACATGGGCTTCGGTGAAGGCCGAAAGGACGCGCTCGCGGGCGGCAGCGCCCATGCGCGCGCGCAAATGGGGGTCGGTGGCCAGCTGCCTTATCGCATCTGCGAGAGCCTGTGGATCGGCGGTCGGTACAACGAAGCCCTCCACGCCATTTCTGACGAAGGTGCGGCAGCCGGGGACGTCAGTGACTATAAGCGGCCGCCCACAAGAGGCCGCTTCGAGCATTGCTCGCGGCATGCCTTCGCCACCCAATGGAGCCATCACGAAAATATCCGATCGGCTCCACACCTGCCGTACGTCATCGACGTGTCCGTGCCAGCGGGTCAGGCTGTTTGACTCCCAAACCCGGATTTCTGCTTCGGTGAATGCCTCTGGATTGCCGTGGTCGATCTTGCCGTATAGCTCGAGCCGAAGCGATGTGCCGGAGGACTGCGCGAGGCGTGCGGCCTCGACCAGGGTGTCGACGCCTTTAGAGCGGATCATCCGGCCGACGAAGGCCACGGTCGGTGGATCGTTGGCCGGAGGTGGCTGAGACGAGAACACGTCGGGATCGACACCGGCGCCGCCAAGCACCGTCACATGGTCGGCCGCCGCCGCTGCTTGCTTCGTGATAACCGCGAGGTCATCTTCGTTTTCGACAAAGAGCCAACTGCGGGGCCGGCGCAGCAATGTGCGGACGGCTGCCGTGGCGATACGGCGAACAACTTTTTCGCGCGGTGTCGAGGCTATGGAGAGCAAGCCAAGACCGGTCAAATGGATGGCCACGGATGGCTGACGGTTTACGGCCAAGGCCATTGCGCCAGTCACGATGGGTTTCAAGGCGACGAGGTGAATGCAATTCGGCTTCTCGATGCCGATGATTTTGCGTAGCGCTCGTGCGGCCTGCCACACCTTGAGGGGATGTGCCGTCGAGCGAAGATAGTCGAGTTCGACGACGCGTGCGCCTAGGGCCTCGATCTCGGCAACGCGGCCGGAGGAGCGTGTCACGACCACGAGTTCCCGAGTGATGCCTGCCAGCGCTCGGATCAGCGGTTTGAAATGCGATAGGGCGAACCAATCCTCGGTAATGCACAGCATCACCTTAGGAGGTGCATCATTTGCGGCTCCCCCAGCCCGTACCCCGCGATTTGTGCCGCCGCTTGCCATTTTCCGACCGTGCTCTCGTCCCGAGGGGCCGTATCGGATGTTGGCGAGGATAAATCAAGTGCGCCAACGGACTATGTTCCGGTTGGTCAGCCTGCGTTGCCGGCGGAATGAAGATCGGCTTCAAACGCCTTTCGGACGGCCGCGAACTCCGCATCCAACTCCTTGCGAAGCTCGTTCGCTGCTTCGAGAGAGCCCGTCTTCGCCATGTCCTCGAGGCGCCGGGACAAGCTTGCCATCCGCTTGGCGCCAACATTCGCGCTCGATGACTTCAGGCTGTGTGCCGCGAGTGCAAGCGCCGTGGCATTGGTGGTCGTGATGGCCTCGGTGATGGCCGATACGGCTTGTGGCGAATGCTCCAGGAACTTGCTGAGCATGCGCTCCACAAGTTGTGGTTTGGCTTTGCGTAGTGTTTCAAGGCTCGCGTGGTCAATCTCCGGCGAGACTGTTTCCGGTCCCTTCGCGATTTCGTGAGCGACGTCAGACGCCGTCTCGGGCAAAACGGCCGGCGGCACTTTCGCGACTTCGGCTGCGGGCGCATCCGTTGCGGGCATTAGCCAGTGATCGAGTAGCGCGACGAATTCGGGCTCCGTAAACGGCTTGCTCAAAAAGCCGTCCATGCCAGCCTTTTCGCAGTGCTCGCGGTTTTCACTGAAAGCATTTGCCGTCACCGCGACGATCGGCGTCCGTTTGCGTTGCTGACGGAGTTCGATCCGGCGGATCATGGCTGTGGCGGTAATGCCGTCCAGTTCCGGCATCTGGCAATCCATCAAAATGAGATCGAACAAGCCGCGTTCGAAGGCAGCAACGGCCTCGCGTCCATTGCGTGCCGTTTCTACGGTGCAGCCGTGTGCGACTAGGAATTCGCGAGCGACCTCTTCGTTCACCGGATTGTCCTCGGCGAGTAGAACGTGGGCGCGGAACGACGCCATCGCGGCAGTATCGGCGGCAAGTGGGACATCCTCGCCTCGCATTGCGCGGCCGACTGCGTCGAGGAGGTCAGCGCCCCGGACGGGCCGCGGCAGGATCTGCGACACGCCACACGCCCGTAAATCGAGAGGGTCGCCCTTCCATGACGTCGTCGTTATGATGACCTTCGCAAGCGACTTCAAAGTGGGGTGATCGTAGAGCCGGGCGGCCAATTGAAGGCCTGTTGTGTTGGGCATCAGAACGTCGATGACCGCGGTATCGAAGGGTGTGCCGGCATTGACGGCTTCTTCGAGACGCCGCACTGCAGAGTCGCTATCTCGCACCATGACCACGGTTGCGCCTGATTTCTCGAGGTGCTTTGCAATTGCCGCGTGTTCCGCGCCCTGGTCGTCCACGACCATGATCCTGGTGCCAGCAAGGGCCGGAACTTCGTGGCTCGGGCATGACGGCGCTTTGACGATCGTGAATGGGATCGTGAATGTGACCGTGGTTCCTGCGGCGGGAACGCTATCCAGTACGATGTGTCCAGCCATCAGGCCGACAAGATGACGTGAGATGGAGAGACCGAGACCGGTGCCGCCGAAGCGGCGGCTGATCGAGCTGTCGGCCTGATTGAAAGGCTTGAAAAGTGATTGCTTTGCGGCATCGTCGATACCGATACCGGTATCGCGGACCTCGAAGCGAAGCGTCGCGTTCAGGCCTTCGATCGACTCCACCACGATACGGACCGTAACCGATCCGGCATCAGTGAACTTGATTGCGTTGCCGATCAGATTGACCAGGACCTGCCGGAGCCGCGCAGGATCGCCAGCCACTAAGCTTGGGACTTCCGGGGCAAGAAATAGATTGAGTTCCAGGTCTTTGCTGCGGGCTTCTTCGAGGAAGAGATCGAGAGCGCTTTCGACGCACTCGCCAATGTCGAAGGGCTGGTGGTCGATCTCGAGGTGGCCGGCCTCGATACGCGAGAAGTCGAGAACGTCGTTGATGATCGTCAAAAGCGCCTTGGCCGATTGATTGATCGTACCAACGAGTTGTTGCTGGCGCGCTGTCAGATAAGTGCGTTTCAGGAGGTCGGTCATGCCGAACACGCCGTTCATCGGCGTGCGGATTTCGTGGCTCATGTTGGCGAGGAACAGGCTCTTTGTCCGGTTCGCATCTTCTGCAGCTGCCTTTGCCTCGCGCAGGTGTTGCTCAATGCGCAAACGCTGGTGACGCTCGACCGTCAGCGCGGCTAGCTGCGATATGGCGATCGCCATCAGCTTTTGGTCGGGCCGCCAGAGTTCGGTACGTCCGCATGTGGCGCCGAAAATAAGGCCGGTAATGACACCCTGAACCACCACGGGGATGCGGAGTGCAGAGGTTACGCCGAGCGGGGCGAGGACTTTTTCGTAGCGACCGGATGTGGCGGGGTGAGTTCGGACGTCTTCGATCGCGAGCAGGCCATGGTCGGTGCCGGAATTGGAGAGGCTGGACGGGTCGACCGCAGTTCCCGGCGAAATCGAAATGTGTTCGTCGCCGGCCAACACGTAGACTTCGCGGTAGACCGAGTCGTTTCGCTCGGTCGGGTACAGCTGAATGCTCACGCGATCGAGGCCTGCCTGTTGGCAGAGTGACTTTGACAGCGCCCTCATGGCCGTTTCCAGCGAACCGGTTCGCAGCGCTTCGGATCGCATCAGATCATTGATTGCGTATTGTTGAGTCGTCAGGCGATCAGCGCTTGTCAGAAGTGCCTGTTCGGCGCGCTGGCGTTCTTCCCGTTCGATGAGCAACGCAGCAAGGTGCGTCACGGACGTGACGAGCAGGCGGCTTTCGTTGGTCCATTGATGCGGCTGGTCCGCCATTTCCACGGCGACGATGCCGATCGGCCGGCCTTCGCAGAGAATTGCCAAGTCGAGGAAAGCGCGAGCCGGTTGCAGGGCGATGCGGTCGCTGACGACCGGATGAGCGTCGGCCGCCGTGTCGTTCGAGATGACGTGAAGCTGCTTGAAGATGGCATCGAAGTAGGCCGAATGGTCATGGGTCTCGATCGTGTAGCCGACTTGGTGCACGTTTTCCATACGATTGTAGGATTCGAGACAGGTCACCTCGGTGCCGTCTGCCGATAGCATCCAGACGCTGGTGCGATGAGCGGACAGGGATTCGGCGCACATCTCCATCAAGCGCTGGAGGCCGCCACTCATCGTCGTGCGCTGAAGCATGTCGTCGCGCATGAAGCTCGAGAGTTCGCGATGGTAGTGTTCGAGGCGGCCGGCGGTTGCCGCCAGATTTGCCTCCATGCGCATACGGCTGTGGCGTTCCACCACCAAAGCGGCAAGTCCACTTATGGCCGTGCAAAACAGACGCTGTTCGCTGTCGAACCCTGACGTGGCCGTGCTTGCCGTCGCAACGACTGCTCCGACGACACCGCCGTCGATCTCGATCGGTGTGCACAGGCTCGGGATGTCCCATCCGATGGACTCTTGCGTCGATCCCGGCAGATATTTGCCGCAGTCCGGCTGATACACTTCGTAGTAGACGATCCGGTCACCGGCGGTATTGGTGACCCGGATGGAAACGGAATCGAAGCGGGCTTGATGCGCGAGAGCTTTTGAAAGCGCACGTAGGGCTTCTGCCAGTGTGCCGCTCCGCTGGACCTCGGCGCGCATCAGCGAACTCAGTGCGGCCTGCTGATCTGCCAATTTCTGAGCTACCTCAGCCAGACGGGATTCGGCTTGGAGGCGCTGGTGGCGTTCTACGGCAAGAGACGCAAGATTGCCCACGGCCATGCCAAGTAGCTGCATCTCCGAAGTCCAGTGGATGCTCCGGCCGCAGGTTGAAATGTTGATGACGCCGCAGACGGTACCTCCGACGGAGACGGGGACGCGCATCAGAGAGCGAATGTCGAGGAGGTGGACCGGCATTCGCATGTGCGGCTGTTCGGCGATGAGATCGTGCGCATCGTCGAATGAAATCGTCTGGTCCGACGAGATGCGCTCGATGGTCGCGAAGATGTCTTCGCGGGTCATCGCGGTTACTTCCGTGAAGCTGCGGTGCTGCGAGACGTACGCCTTCTGATAGATCAAATCGCGGTTGCCGCCGGCCGCGATGCTGACCGCTACGCGATCGGCCGATAATTCTTCAGCGAGGACGCGTGCCAAGCTATCGATGGATTTCTCCATCGATGACGACAAGACGCCCTCGTCGCGCAAGAGGTCTGTAAGGACACGCTGTTGGCGCGCGAGTGTCATACGGCTTTCGAGGAGTGTCTTTTCTGCAGCGCGCCGCTGGATCTGAGTGATGGCGAGCGCGGCGAGGTTTGTAATGCTGGTGATGAACGAGACATGCTCGGATGACCAGCGGCAATGCTTCGTCAATGTCGTGCAGAAGGTGAGCCCGATCATCCGCCCTTCGACGATGAGCGGTACGGTCAACAGCGATTTGACGCCGAGGGGGGCGAAGAATGTATCGTTGTGGGGGGCGGTTGCGGAATGCTTCGCGCAATTCTCCACCGCGAGAACGGTGCGATGGCCGTCGAGACTACGCTCCAGCAAGCCTCTGGCGAAGGGGTGCGTGATTCTCCCCGCGCGATATGTGTCGGTTTGGCGATCGTAAGTCTCGGCCAAGGCAAACTGCTTGCGCTGCTCGTCGATCAACCAAATGCCGGCCGTATCGATTTCCATGCCATGGGCGAGGGCTTTCGAGATCGTGCGGAGTGTCGTTCCCATGTCGAGATCCGGCTTGAGATCCATCCGCATCAAGTCGTTCAATGTGCGCTGCATGCGCGACAGCAGTTCGGCACCGGCTACAATTTCCGCCTTGGCTTTCTGGCGCTCGATGCGTTGTAGGACGAGGGCTGCCATGTTCGCCATGGCTACCGCGAAAAGGCGATCCTCGGCGGTCCAGTTCCGGGTCTTCTCGCAGACCCGCAAACAGAAGAAGCCAGCTAGCCGCCCGTCCAGGAGAATTGGAATATCGATGGCCGAGCGGATCCCGCGCTTCATAGCGTAGGCGCGTGCAGCGGGGGAGACATCCGGCTCCGACAACAGATCGCTCGATGAGAAATAGGAGTTCACACAGGCTTCCGTGCGGCCCGGCAAAATATGGTCCAGCGGAATGATATAGTTGCCTTCATTGAGGCCTGTGCGGCGGTCGAAGACGTTGACGACCTCGTACGCGCCGGGATCGGCGGTGCTGGCGCAAACACTGGCGCGGTCGACTTCCAGAACCTCCGCGGCCATGGACGTCATCGCCGTGATGGCTTCGTGCAAAGACCCTTCGCGGACCTCCTTCAGCGTCATGATCTCAACCAGGGCTTGCTGCTGGGCTACAAGCCGTTGCGTGCGAGCCCGCACTTCGCCTTCGAGGTTGCTCTTGAGTTTGCTGATCTCGGCGTATTGCTTTCGCATCGTTCTGTCGGCGCGGGCTACGATGAGATGAAGCGCCGTATAGACCAGCAGAAGAAACGCGACGCAGACCGCCATCGCGCGCGTGCCGTCCGTCTCGATACTGTCTTTGGCGGCGGTCACGTCGAAATACGCCTCGTAGATCACGCTGAGCGTGCCGTTTGCGAGGCGCGGAAAATGGGTTTCGACGACGTCGAGGTTGTTGGAGCCCGCGGATTCTCCGGTGCGATCTTTCCTCGTCAGGGTGCTCGATGGTTGCGACGTCGCGCGCGCCTTTTGGAATCCGCCCATCGGCTTCGCCTTGCTGCCGATATCAGCCATCGAGGTCGAGTAGATGACGGTTCCATCTGGCTTGAAGACGCGGAATTTGAGGATCGGCGTCGACACGATGGACTGGCGGACGATTTGATCGACGGACGCCGTTTGCGGAAAGCTTCGGAGCTTGTCGCCATCGCGGTCCTGCAGCGTATCGAAGTATTCGCCGGCGCGAGGCCAAAGGGCGTTGTCGATGCTCTGGATCAGAGTCAGATTCAAAAGTTCGGATGCGCGCACAAGGCGGCGGGTCTCGATCCATTCGTAAAGAGTGGAAAGACCATAAGCCAGAGCTGTGATCACGATCGCTGACGAGATCGCGAAGTATCGCAGCAGCTTGAACATTTCGGTGGTCCGTGACGGGATGTTCCGCAACGGTATCGGGTGCAAGCTAAGATTCGATAAATCAACGACTTAAATTGCAATGGGTCGATGGTTCAGGTGGATTGCGCTACCTGCTCCGGCGCTGGGATATTGGCGTGCGGCGCCTGCGATTGACGCAAGTTGGAGATGGCGCGGCTGACTGCATCCAAGCGATCGAGGTTTCTCTTGCCTGCTGCGCTTCTCACTCGTTGTGGCGGCAAGGTGAGAGCGAACATCATGCCGGCATCGGGGTTCGAGATCAGCCGGATCGTGCCTTGATGGGCTTCGATGATAACCCGGCTCATCTTGAGGCCGGTGACCTGCTCGAAGGTATCGATCGCCGGGGCCGGCGCGATCCGCGCCGCATCCATGATGTCGTCGATCTGGGTGTTGGTCAGAGCCGCGGACGCGTCTTCAATTTCGATTGAAAGCTGGCCGGATGAGACGAGTGAGGCTTTGATGGTCGTGCGGGTGCCGCGATGGGAAAGCTTGACTGACCGGTCGAGGATGATGCGCAGGGATTGCACGATCAGAGAGCGGTCGACATGGAGTTTGAGCCCTTCAGGGAACTCCGTCTGCAAATCTATCGTGATGTTGCGGCGTGAAGCTGCCAGGAGAACACCGTCGATTACTTCCTTGAAGAGTTCATCTGCCGAACATGTTTCTTCCGTGAGCGCGATGCCGTCCGAGAGGAGGCGGCCGAAGTTGAGCATCCGCCCATGGGTCGTGCTGAGCCGGTTCAGCGCCTCGTGCATTTCCGCGACCCAAGTGCGGTAGAGATCGGACGGCAGCGGGCCGTCAGCCTCCTGTTTCAGCAGGCGGGAAAAGGCGAATGCCGTTTTGAGTGGCGCATGAAACTCAGAGACGAGCGTCCCTACGATACGTGTCTTGAGATTGCTCAGGAAGTCCGCCATCCGCGAGACGTTGCGCAACTCCTGCTGGGTCTTCGAAGATTTCAGCAGGAAGCGGACATGATGTACGAACAGGAGCCAATTGAGCGGCTTTGCGAGAAAGGATGTGGCACCCAAGTCGAAGGCGTGGCCGATCGACTCGGTGTCGTCATGGCCGGTTATGACGAGGATTGGAAGGTCGGTGTTTCGGTTGCGGACGCGAACATGCTCGATCACATCGAAACCGGAGACATCGCCCATGGCGAGGTCAACAATTGCGAGATCGAAGCTACTCGCCTCGATGAGCGATAGTGCTTCGCGGCCATTATTGGCTGTTGTTACAACATAGCCGGCTTCGGCGAGCATCTCGCCCGCCATCTCGCGATAAAACGGGTCGTCGTCGCAAAACAGGATGCGACCGCTTTTTCCGGACGGAGCGCCGGTATCGCCGAGTTGCTTCATCTTCGGTTGCCATCAGCTGGATCAACCGGATGTTGCATCAATTCCGTTCGAGAACACTTAACGCCAGGCGTAAAATACCGGCAGTTGCGTCAACAGCAGCTGCCGGCCCTAGAGGCAGGTGGGCTCATCAAACCAGCTTCACACCTGTCGCTTTCGCGATGTCGTCACGGGTGACGTCGGGCGCAAGTTCCAGAAGCTTGAGGCCGGTTTTGGTCACTTCCATGACGCCGAGATCGGTGATGATGAGATTGACGACGCCGACGCCCGTCAGGGGTAGATTGCACTCGGCGAGGATCTTCTGGTCGATCGAGCCGTCTTTCTTTTTGGCCGTATGCTCCATCAGGACGACCACGCGTTCGACGCCCGCGACGAGATCCATCGCTCCGCCCATGCCCTTCACCATCTTGCCAGGGATCATCCAGTTGGCGAGATCACCCTTTTCCGAGACCTGCATGGCGCCGAGGATGGCGAGATTGATGTGGCCGCCGCGGATCATGCCGAAGCTGTCCGCCGACGAGAAAAACGATGAACCTGGCTGCGTGGTTACGGTCTGCTTGCCGGCATTGATGAGGTCCGGATCCACCTCGTTCTCGGTCGGAAAGGGGCCGATGCCGAGCAAGCCATTCTCCGACTGAAGCATCACGCTCATGCCATCGGGGATGTAGTTGGCGACGAGGGTCGGCAAGCCGATGCCGAGGTTGACGTAGTAGCCGTCGCGCAACTCCTTCGCGGCGCGGGCTGCCATCTGTTCGCGGGTCCAAGCCATAGCGTTCTGCTCCCCTTATGCCTTGCGGACCGTCCGCTGTTCGATGCGCTTTTCCGGTGTCGGATTGTGGATGATGCGCTGCACGAAGATGCCTGGGGTGTGGATCTGGTCAGGATCGAGTTCGCCGACTTCGACGAGATGCTCCACCTCGGCAACGGTCACTTTTCCTGCCGTCGCAACCATCGGATTGAAGTTGCGTGCGGTCATCCGGTAGATGAGATTGCCGGCTTTATCGCCCTTCCAGGCTTTCACCAATGATACATCGGCCTTGATGCCGCGTTCCATGATGTACTTCTGGCCGTCGAATTCCATTACAGGCTTGCCTTCGGCAATCACGGTCCCGTAGCCGGTCTTGGTGTAGAAGGCGGGGATGCCGGCGCCGCCCGCACGCAGGCGTTCGGCAAGCGTACCCTGGGGCGTGAATTCCAGTTCGAGCTCGCTCGCCAGAAACTGGCGCTCGAACTCTTTGTTCTCGCCGACATAGGACGAGATCATTTTTTTGATTTGGCGAGTTGCTAGCAATATGCCGAGACCGAAGCCGTCAACGCCGGCATTGTTCGACACCGCTGTAAGATTTTTCGCGCCTGAATCACGAAGGGCTGCGATCAGTGCCTCAGGGATGCCGCAGAGGCCGAACCCGCCGACTGCGATGATTTGGCCGTCCTTGACGATATCCTTAAGCGCGTCAGTCGCGCTCTTGTAGGTCTTGTCCATGCGAGACACCCTATCCCTCGGCTGCAAGCTGGCGGCTTCATACCGCAATGCAAAAAATGAGGGAAGGGCCGATTGAAGCGGGCTCAGCCGTCGCGGGCCAGCGTGATGTTGACGCCCTTCATGGATGTTCCGACGGTCGTGATCGAGACCGACTGAGACGTGCCGGTCGTGGTCACCGACATCGACGCCGTCATGCCGCCGCCAACAACCGAGAGGCTGATCTTGTTTCCGGCTGCCTGGCCGGTCGCGTCGCCGGCCGCGTTGAACTGGCGCTCTTCCCAGCTGCCTTTCAGGTTCGATCCGGTCGCCGAGAGCTGCGCGCGCAGGTCGATCTTATAGGAGCTACTGGCGCAGCGAAGGGCAATCCCCAGATCCTCGCCCTTGTCCGTGTAGTACGCCTTGCATTTGAGGGCTTCCCGGCTGCCGTTGTCGAGCTGGATCTGGCCATTTCCGGTCCAAGACCCGCTCAATCCGACGAACGCCTGCGGCTTTGCCGCGGCTGGAAAGGCCAAGACGCTCGCCGCAGCAAGTGCACTGCCAAGCGCAAGTCCCTTGATTGCCCGACCGCCGAAGTGACCCCGCATAAGCCGCCTCCCAAAATTGTGCCTACCGCGCCAATATCTCTAGTTCTGGATTATGACTTTCGTTTGAGATTTGACGCTGTTCCACCTGCGGTGCAAGTCATGCCTTCGGCACTCCGAGGCCGAAGCCCCGGAGCGCCAATCCAATCAGATACTTACCAGGAACATCCGAGGGGGGCCACCTGCTGCTTCAACTGGTCCGCAGTCTGTTTGCAAACGGGATCGAGCTGTTTTTTGCCGTCTGCGGTTGCCGCGACCGCCTTCCAGTTGGTCTTCACTTGCTCGATGGCAGCCCGCATCTGCGCCTGTGTTTGGGCGGGTGCCTTGCTGGCGATGCAGGCTTCATAGTTCTTGAGGAACGTGTCGCAGGCCGGCACGCCAATGTCCTGCGCGGACGCAAGGGGCGCCCACATTGCGGACGTGATGAGAGCGGCAGCGGCGACGCCAATTCTGGAAACAGACATGGAAGGGATCCTGGTGGGGCCGGGCGCCTCTGACGCGGCATATCCGCCGGCGATTGCACGGGGCTTCAATAGCTGATTCAGTCCCGCTTGCCAAAAGCACGGCATCTCGCGACGAAAGCCGCTTGTTCAGTGCTCGCTTGGTGTGCATTTTGCGACGCACATCACTTGAGTGAACGGATACAGGCGCGTGGCAAGCCGGCAAGACACCAATGTGGAAGAGGCCCCAGGCGGGAGTGAACCGTCGCGCAAGCGGTCGTTGCGGCCGCTCTTTGCACTCAGGCCGTACCTTTCCCGCTATCCGGCGATGCTCGCGGCGGCGCTGATGGCGCTCGTTGTATCGGCGCTCGCAACGTTGGCCATCCCTGCGGCGGTGCGGCGGATGATCGATTTCGGCTTTACAGGTGCCGACAGCAGTTACGTCAACCGGACCTTCCTTTATCTCATTCTGATCGGCGTGGTGCTCGCGCTGGCGAGCGCTTCGCGCTTTTACAGCGTGAACTGGCTTGGGGAGCGGATCGTGTCCGACCTCAAGCGCGATGTCTTCGATCACCTGCTGAAACTCGGTCCGTCCTACCACGAGACCACTCGAACGGGCGATTCGATCAGCCGGCTGACGGGGGACACGATACAGCTCAAGTCAGCTGCGGGCTCGACGCTGAGCCAGGCGCTGCGCAATTTGATCATGCTGGTTGGTGCGGTCACAATGATGGTCGTGACCAGTCCGACGTTGACGGCTCTGGTCGGGGTTGCGATCCCACTCATCGTATTTCCATTGATGGGGGCAGGGCGGCGCGTACAAAGCAAGTCGCGCAACGCCCAGGACACGCTTGCGGAGTCGTCGGCCTATGCGGGCGAGAACCTCGGGGCGATCCGGACGCTGCAAGCAACGGTGAGCGAGGCGACCGTCGGCCGGCGCTTCGGCGGTGCAGTCGAGAAAGCATTCGAAGCCGCACGCTCCCGGCTTGCCGCGCGTGCGGTCCTCACAGCTGCTGCGATCATCATCATCGTGGCGACTATCGTCGGCGTTCTTTGGTTCGGCGCCTCGCAAGTTGTTGCGGGCAAGATTACGGGCGGGACGCTCAGCCAATTCATTCTCTATGCGATCTTTGCAGGTGGTGCCCTTGCAGAGTTGGCTGAGGTTTGGGGCGAACTCAGTCAGGCGGCGGGAGCGGCAGAGCGGCTATCCGAAATTCTGGCGATCAAGCCGGATATCGCCGTCCCCGCCGATCCGGTGAAGTTGCCGGAGCCACCGCTTGGGACGGTTCGCTTCGAGAATGTTCGTTTCAACTATCCTGCGCGGCCCGAGACATTGGCGCTCGATGGGCTAAGCTTCGAGGTGAAGCGCGGCGAGACTGTTGCCGTCGTCGGGCCCTCTGGTGCCGGCAAGAGTACGATCCTGGCGCTGCTGTTGCGGTTTTATGACCCGCAGTCCGGACGCGTGCTCGTTGATGGCGTGCCGGTAGATCAGGCTGATCCCAAGGATGTGCGGCGACGGATCGCCATGGTGCCGCAAGACGTTGCGCTGTTTGCCGATACGGTTGCCGAGAACATCCGGTATGGCGTCACCGAGGCCAGCGAGGCCGACGTGCAGCGTGCAGCGGCTGCGGCTCAAGCCGACAGCTTCATCCGTGCGCTGCCGCAGGGTTATTCAACGATGCTCGGCGAGCGCGGTGTCACGCTGTCGGGCGGACAGCGGCAGCGGATCGCGCTCGCCCGCGCCATTCTACGCAACAGCCCGATCCTGCTGCTCGACGAGGCGACGAGCGCGCTCGACGCCGAGAGCGAGGTCGCCGTGCAGCGCGCGCTCGAAACGGTCATGCGGGATCGCACGACACTCGTCATCGCGCACCGCCTCGCCACCATCCAGCAAGCCGACCGCATTCTCGTCATGGACCAGGGGCGCATTGTCGAAGAAGGTACGCATGCGAGCCTGATGGCGCAGCGCGGCCTCTATGCGCGGCTCGCCGATCTGCAATTTGGGCAGGTAGCGGCGGAGTGATGGATACCTTCGGCACCAACGCACTGGCGGTGTTGCGCGCGGGGTTTGCCGGATCGTTTGCGGCCGGCGTCATGTTTGCGATTTGGACCGTCGCCACCTTGCTCATGTTTTCGCCGCGGATTCCTCCAGTAAGCCACGTTGAAACACCTTTTAATTTGATGGCTACAGCGTTGTTCTGGCCTATTGCGATCGGCATCGTCGGGGGAGCGGTGACCGTTCCTTTGACGGCGATATTTGCATTGATAGGTGCAGCGATCTTGCGGATGACTAGCTGGTCGCCGTCGCTGCCATTCCGGATCGGGGGCTTTCTCGTAGGTACGTTCGTTTGGTGGTTCGTCTTCAATCGGGGCGCGCCGGACCAAGTCATGATTTTCGGTAATCTGTTTTCGGCGCCGTCCATCGGTGGCATCGCCGGATTTGCCGCGGGTCACGTGCTCGCGCGGCATTGGGTGTAGCGCTGCGAAACCGATCCAGTATCATCGCGCCACCTGCGCGGAATGGAGATCGTGGTGATGCGGATTGGCCGAGTGTTTCTTGCGGGGTTGCTGGCGTTGCTACCCTTGATCGTCACTGTTGTGGCGATCGGTTGGTCGATCTCGTTCTTGAACGGCTACCTTGGTCCAGAAAGTTGGTTCGGTAAGCAACTCGTGTCGCTTGGTCTGAGTGTAGGTTCGAGAACGCCTTACATCATTGGAATGCTACTGATCATTGGATTGATCTACGTTCTGGGCCTGCTGGTTCACTCGCGTGCAGGAGGGTGGTTTACCCAGGCACTGGATGGGATGTTCGGGAGCATTCCGGTCGTATCGAGTGTTTATGACCTGACCAAGCGGTTCACGGCGATTGTCGATCCGAAGAAGCACGGCGGCGGGATTACGGACATGACGCCGGTGTGGTGCTTCTTCGGCGGCGAGCCGGGTGCGGCCGTCCTGGCGCTGAAAGTGGCGCAGAAGTCCGTCATCATCGGTGATGCGGAGTATCTAGGGATCATGATCCCGTCGTCGCCGGTGCCGGTTGGCGGGGCGCTGTTGTATGTTCCCAAAGATTGGGTCAGGCCGGCGGCCGACAAGATGGACGACGTGATGGCTGTCTATGTTTCGATGGGCGTCACGCCGCCGAAGTCGATCACGGGCGACAAGGCATCTTAAGCTGCCGACAAGCGAAAAGGGCCCGGAGCGCTGCTCCGGGCCCATCTACATCCTGACTGTGAGAGCTTTACATCAGTGCCGCAACTTCCTCAGCGATGGTCTTGCCCATCTCTGCCGTGCCGACCTTGCGCATGTTCGGCTGCATGATGTCGCCGGTGCGGAAACCGCGGCCGAGTGTGTTGGCGATCGCTTTGTCGATGATGTCGGCTTCCTTCGCCATGTCGCAGGAGTAGCGGAGTGCCATGCCGTAGCTGGCGATGGCGGCGATCGGGTTCGCCAGGCCCTGGCCGGCGATGTCCGGGGCGGAACCGTGCACCGGTTCATAGAGCGACTTGCGCTTGCCGGTCTTCGGGTCGGGCGCGCCGAGCGACGCTGACGGCAGCATGCCGATGGAGCCAGTCAGCATCGCTGCTTCGTCGGAGAGCATGTCGCCGAAGAGGTTGTCGCAGACGATGACGTCGAACTGCTTCGGGTTGCGGACGAGCTGCATCGCGCAGGCGTCGGCGAGGATGTGGTGGAGTTCGACGTCCTTGTATTCCTTCTGGTGGACCGCGGTCACCGTGCGGTTCCAGAGCACGCCATTGCGCATGACGTTGCGCTTTTCGGCTGAGTGGACCTTGTTGTTGCGCTTCCGCGCGAGGTCGAAGGCGACGCGGGCGATGCGCTCGATTTCGCTCGTGGTGTAGACGGTCGTATCGACGGCGCGCTGCTGGCCGTCTTCGAGCGTCACCATCTCCTTCGGCAAGCCGAAGTAGGTGCCGCCGGTCAGCTCACGCAGGATGAGGATGTCGAGGCCTTCGACGAACTCGCGCTTCAGCGAGGACGCTTCGGCAAGTGCCGGATAGCAGATGGCGGGGCGCAGGTTGGCGAAGAGGTCGAGGTCCTTGCGCAGGCGAAGCAGGCCGCCCTCCGGTCGGATGTCGTAGGGGACGTCGTCCCACTTCGGACCGCCGACGGCGCCGAAGATGACCGCGTCGGCCTTGGATGCCTTGTCGACGGTCTCGTCGGTGACGGGCTTGCCGTACTTGTCGATCGCCGCGCCGCCGACGAGGGCGGTCTCGGTGGTGAACTGGACCTTGCCCTTCTTGTTGAACACGGAAATGACGCGCTCGACTTCGGCCATGACCTCAGGGCCGATGCCGTCGCCGGGGAGAAGGAGCAGATGCTGGTTTGCCATTGGAAGCACTCGTTCAGGGCCAAAAAAGATGCCGGTCCTTAGCGGGTTGAGGGGGGATCGGCAAGGGTTACGGGGGCATCATGGCCAACCGGCGCGAACCGATCGCCCGCGTTAAGCAGACCGACCGGACCTTGCTCGTCACGCCATCATCTTGCGGACCACGTTTTCGAGAAGGCGGGAGACGTTGTTGTTGCCGCCGTTGTGGCCGAGGCTGCCGCAGAAAGTGATGGAGCCGGTGGCGAACAGAGCCCCGCCCTTTGGCAGATCGGCGTAGATGATTTCGGCGCGGACCAGGGCATCCGGCTTCTCGCCGGTCAGGGTATGGACATGCGAGAGTAATTCTTCCGGCACGGTCACGAAATGCGACTGATGCTTTTCCGAGCGGGCGAGGATGACGGCATTGGCCGGCGTGCCGAGCGAGACGTCGGCTCGATCGAGTTCGAAGCCGGCCGCGCCACCGCCGGAAGCGCCGAAGTCGCCGAGTAACTCGTCCGCAATGCCCGCGAACATCCATGCGAACTTGGGGTCGTGTGAGGCGGGCAAACGGCGGTAGTAGCTGCCTTCGAACAAGCCCTGGCCGGAAAATCCGACGCCGCCGATCGACTGCGGCGGGCGCATGTTTCGCCGCCAGAGGCCGCCGTATTGGCCGTCCGTGCTGTGATAGTATTCGCCGGGTTCGGCCGCCCAGGCGCGGATTCCGCCTTCGGCGCGGCGCAGTTCGATCATGTGCGGGATCTTCGGGTTGCGCGCGATGCGCCAATAGAAGCCGTTGCCGCCGAGATAGCAGAAGCGGCCACCCTGTGCCTTGTAGGCCTGAATGGCGTCGAGGGTGCCCGACGTGTGGTATTCGGGATGCGAGCCCGTCAGCACGACTTTATACGGCGCCAGGGCCGCGACGCCGTCGTCGTCGATATCCTCGTCGGTGGCGACGTCGTAGTCGATGCCTTTGGTTTCCAGCCAATCCGTCAGATGGGTGTCGGCCGGGAAGTGACGCAGGCCAGAGCCGCGCGCGTCGTTGAAGGTGAGATAGCCGGGACGCATCGTGAAGATCGGTCTCAGCCGCGAGGAGAATACGACGCCGGTGTCGTCGGGGTGGCGATTGTATGTCGAGTGTGCGAACTCGTGGTGGTCGTCGGCATTGTTCGGGTAGGCGCCCCATTCCCTCACGCGCTTGCGGAATGCGTCGTCGAAATTGAAGCGCAGATGGTTGGCATAGGCCTGGAACGTATAGGTGGAGCCGATAACCAGGACCTTGGCGCGAGGACCATTGTCGGCTGGCCTGACGTAGAACGGGATGATGTCCTCGGCCCCCTCGCAGGTGAGCTTGAAACCGTAGATGCCGCTCTTCAGGCTGCTGGGAACCGTGAACGCGAAGCTGGTGTCCCAGCCGCAGTCTTCGAGATCGTCGGCGTGGAAATGTACGGCCGCGTAGTCCTGCGGCGCGTGCCGCCAGCACATTTCCTTGCCCGTCCAGAAGGCGCCGCGTACGGCGCGGGTCGGCATGTTCACGAACATACCGTGAAGCGCGTTCGGCCCTCTATCGTACATGTCGCGGCCGTCTATGCCGACGGCAAAGTCGTATCGCGCGACCGTTGTCGATGGGGCTGGAATGGCTGCTGCGGCGGCGCTTTTTGTTGCGGAACGAAAGATAGTTGGTGCTTCGATGCGTCCCTCGAAGATGGCGGTCTTGCCGCCTGAACCATCGCTTGCTGCGACTAGAAAGTCGGCCTGACTGTCGAGACGTAGGCTGCTGGTAGTCGTGACGGTTGCGGCGGTTTCAGGAGTTCCATCGTCGACAAGGGGTGCGCAGCCGACTGTCAGCGATCTCATCGACGGATCGGCGCTCATCCAGACGCGATACCAGGTCCGTTCCGTGAGCGAGCCAGCGGCTATGGCTGTCAGTGTGCCGTTGCCGGTTGCGACTTCCGCGGCGACGCCGCTCGAGCTCAGTGAGAGGCAAATGCCGCCTTGGCCAGCCGGATCGCCTCTCGACATGATTGTCATGCGCGACGCATTCAGCAGTGTCGGCCAGATCAGCGCGGACCATGTCATCGGGCCGTTGCCGGCGTCGAAGGCCGGCGCATGGGGGACGCGGCCGTAGGAGCCCAATGCCGTCACCTGTTTGCGCGATGGGCAGACGGCTTTGAAGGCATCGCTCAAGTCGATGATCTTCATGCCGCCGCGGTCTGGATTGGGATCGCCGGAGCGGATGCGGACGAGACGCGCCTCGAAAGGTGAGGCGAAGTCGCTCGATACCTTGACCTCAATGCTTTCGCCGGGCCTCGCGGAGAAGCGGTCGATATAGCCAATGAGCGGGATGGGCATGGTGTTAGATCCCGTGTTTCCCTGTATTCGTCTTTCACAACGAGAGGTGCACGTATCAGTTCAACTTGACGCCCGCGCGCGTCAGCTCGTCCGCGAGGAGGCGAAGTGTCTTTTCGAGGCCGGTGACGATCTCGTCGATCTGATGCGCCTCGGTGATCAGCGGCGGCGAAATCATGATCCAGTCGCCGTCGCGGCCGCCGTTGGTGCGACGGCAATAGACGCAAAGGCCCTGGTCGAGTGCGAGTTGCTGGATGCGTACGGGGGCATTGAGTTCGAGCGGTGTCATCGTTTTCGTCGCCTTGTCGGCCACGATCTCGGTTGCCATCAGCAGGCCCTTGCCACGGACATCGCCGATCAAGGGGGAGCGTGCCGCCAGTTCCTGCAATCTCGCCTTGAGCACGGGGCCAATCTTTTTTGCGTTGGCGACGAGATCGCGGTCGACGACTTCCGACAGCGCCGCAACGCCGACTGCGCACGCGAGCGGGTTGCCGGTGTAGGTGTGGCCATGCATGAAGCCGCCGCCCGACGACACCGTCTCGACCATCGCTTTCGAAACGAGGATGGCGCCAAGGGGCGCATAGCCGCCGCTCACACCCTTTGCCAGGACGACGATATCGGGCATTGCGTGCGGTAGATGGTGGGCGGCGAGGAAAGTGCCGGTGCGACCCGCGCCGGTGATGACTTCGTCGAAAATGAGCACGACGCCGTGCTTGGTGCAGATGTCGCGTATCATCTCGATGTAGAAATCCGGAACCGTCAGAGCGCCCGTGGAAACGCCGCCGACCGGTTCGACGATGAACGCGAGGACGCTTTCAGGGCCTTCCGCTTCGATCGTGCGTTCGAGTTCCGTGGCGC